>CAYTXW010000056.1:0-8910 GCA_964441575.1 uncultured Oscillospiraceae bacterium | reverse complement strand
GCGCAACATCATTGACGGCCAGGTCCACTGCGACCAGGGCGTGATCGTCGGCTGCTCCGGCGGCATGTATGAGAACATCATGGAGGCTGCCGCCATTCTGAAGGGCCAGTCCATCGGCAACGGCTACTTTGATATGAGCGTCTATCCTTCCTCCACGCCTATCTCCCTGGCGATTACCAAAAACGGCGCCTCCGCCACCCTGATGGAGGCCGGATGCGTCATGAAGCCCGCCTTCTGCGGTCCCTGCTTCGGCGCCGGCGATACCCCCGCCAACAACGCCCTGTCTATCCGCCATGCTACCCGGAACTTCGCCAACCGCGAAGGCTCTAAGCCCGCCAATGGCCAGATCTCCGCTGTGGCCCTGATGGACGCCCGCTCCATCGCCGCCACCGCCCGCAACGGCGGTGTGCTGACCGCTGCCACCGACATAGACTATGAACTGCCCACCGCCGAGGAACTGGTTTATCACTATGACGGCTCTGTCTATGAGAAGCGATGCTACGAGGGTTTCGGCAAGGCCGATCCCACCGTGGAGCTGCGCTATGGCCCCAACATCAAGGACTGGCCCCATATGCCCAGACTGGAAGAGGACCTGCTGGTCAAGCTCTGCGCTGTCATCCACGATCCCGTCACCACCACCGACGAGCTGATCCCCTCCGGCGAAACCTCGTCCTACCGCTCCAACCCCATCGGCCTGAGCGAGTTTGCCCTGAGCCGCCGCGTGCCTGAGTATGTGGGCCGCAGCAAGGCAGTCCGCGCCCTGGAGGAGGCCCGTGAGGCCGGAGAGGTCCCCGAGGAGGCTGCCAAGGTTCTGGCCCAGGTGGGCGGCGATTTGAAGAAGACCTCCATCGGCTCCTGTGTTTACGCCAACCGGCCCGGCGACGGCTCCGCCCGGGAGCAGGCCGCTTCCTGCCAGAAGGTGCTGGGCGGCTTCGCCAACATCTGCCAGGAGTACGCCACCAAGCGCTATCGCTCCAACTGCATCAACTGGGGCATCGTACCCTTCACCCTGCCCGAGGGCGCGGAATTCGAGTATGAGGTCGGCGACTATGTGTACATCCCCGGCGTCAATGCCGCCATTGTTGCCGGTCAGGAGGAGTTTGCGGCCAAGGTTATCACCAAGGACGGCCAGGTTAAGGACATCACCCTGCTGTGCAAGGGCCTGACCGAGAACGAGCGCCTGATTCTGCAGGAGGGCTGCCTGATGAACTACTATGCGGCAGGCTACGGGAAATAATTGATATTTTATTGGAGGAATGCCAGTATGGAAAAAATTAAAATGACCACCCCGCTGGTGGAAATGGACGGCGACGAGATGACCCGCGTCCTGTGGGCCATGATTAAGGAAAAGCTGATTCTCCCCTTTGTGGATCTGAAAACCGAGTATTATGATCTGAGCCTGCTGCACCGCAACGAGACTCAGGATCAGGTGACGGTAGACGCGGCCAATGCGACCAAGAAGTACGGCGTAGCCGTCAAGTGCGCCACCATCACGCCCAACAAGCAGCGCATGATCGAGTATCCCGAGCTGACCCAGATGTGGAAAAGCCCCAACGGCACCATCCGTTCCATCCTGGACGGCACCGTGTTCCGCACCCCCATCTGCATCGACGCCATCAAGCCCGTGGTGAAGAACTGGACTAAGCCCATTACCATTGCCCGTCATGCTTACGGCGATGTGTACAAGTCCGTGGACTTCTACACCACTCAGCCCGGCACCGCCACTCTGTCTTTCGTCGGCGAGAACGGCGAGACCAAGGAGACCGTTGTGCAGAAGGTTGACGGCCCCGCCGTCTGGCAGGGCGCCCACAACAAGGACAGCTCCATCCGTTCCTTCGCCAAGGCCTGCTTCCAGTATGCCATTGACACCAAGCAGGACCTGTGGTTCTCCACCAAGGATACCATTGCCAAGGTCTATGACGGCCGCTTCAAGGAGATTTTTGAAGAGGAGTTCCAGGCATACAAGGCCCGCTTTGAGGAATTGGGCATCACCTATTTCTACACCCTCATTGATGACGCTGTGGCCCGCGTGATCCGGTCCCAGGGCGGCTTCATCTGGGCCTGCAAGAACTATGACGGCGATGTCATGAGCGACATGGTTTCCACCGCTTTCGGCTCTCTGGCCATGATGACCTCCGTGCTGGTGGCTCCCGACGGCACCACCGAGTATGAGGCCGCCCACGGCACTGTGACCAAGCACTACTACCGGTGGAAGAAGGGCGAAAAGACCTCCACCAACTCCATGGCGACCATCTTTGCCTGGACCGGCGCACTCCGCAAGCGCGGTCAGCTGGACGGTCTGAACGATCTGGTGGACTTCGCCAACCGTCTGGAGGCTGCCTGCTTCAAGACCCTGAACGAGGGCATCATGACCAAGGACCTGGTGGGCCTGGTCGAGCCTGGCTTCAAGGCTACCGCCGTGGATTCCGAGACCTTCCTGGACGAGATCGCCAAGAGAATTTAATAAAAATTGATACAGCCAAGTAGGGCGGGCAGGTCCCGCCCTACCGGATTTGAAACAAGAGGAGGATATTCTGAAACATGGAACTCCAAAACAAAGGCATCGCCGGAACCATGGAATCCGGCGACATTATGGTGACAGTGGAACCGCAGGAGGCGGGCGGCATTGAAATTGAGCTGTCCAGCTCCGTGATGCAGCAGTACGGAAAGCAGATCAAAACTGTCATCCAAGAAACTCTGACAGATCTGGGCGTGTCCAACGCCATTGTGACGGCGGTGGACAAGGGCGCACTGGACTGCACAGTCCGGGCCAGAGTCAGCGCCGCAGCTTACCGGGCGGCTGGCTCCACGGACTATCGCTGGAGGTAATGGACATGGAAAAACGCTATGTGAAAGACCGCCTGCGGCGGAGTATGATGTTTGTTCCCGGCAACAACCCCGGCATGATTTCGGATTCCCGCATCTACAGCGCGGACTCCATCATGCTGGACCTGGAGGACTCTGTGGCCTTCACTGAGAAGGACGCGGCCCGGTTCCTGGTTTATAACGCATTGAAGACCATTGACTTCGGCAAGAAGGAAGTGGTGGTCCGCATCAACGACCTGTCCTCCGGCCTGGGTATTCAGGACCTGGAGGCCATTGTCCCCGCCGGCGTCCATGTGGTCCGCCTGCCCAAGACTGACAGCGCCCAGGATGTCATTGACTGCGAAAAGGAAATTGCCCGCATCGAGCGGGAGCACGGCATTCCCGAAGGCTCCGTCGGCATGATGGCGGCCATCGAATCCGCCAACGGCGTGTTGAACGCCAGAGAGATTGCCCTGGCCTCCGACCGTCTGATCGGCATTGCGCTGGGCGCGGAGGACTATGTGACGGACCTGAAGACCACCCGGGCCGACGGCATTGAGCTGCTGTTCGCCCGCTGCACCATTTTGAACGCGGCCCGGGCCGCCGGCATTGCCGCCCTGGACACCGTTTTCTCCAACGTCAACGACGACGAGGGCTTCCTGGCAGAGGCAACCCTCATCAAGAAGCTGGGCTTTGACGGCAAATCTGTCATCAACCCCCGTCAGATCGCACCCCTGCACAAGTGCCTCCGGCCCAGTCAGAAGGACCTGGACAAGGCCTACGCCATCATGGACGCCATTGCCGAGGCCCAGGCCAGAGGCTCCGGTGTTGCCAGCCTGAAGGGCAAAATGATCGACCGCCCTGTGGTCATCCGCGCACAGCGCCTGATCGCCCTGGCCGAAGCCGACAGCAAATATGAGGAGGAATAAGCCATGGTTGATTTGACAAAGATTCCCCATCTGGATGAAATCGCCCATCACGGTGCATTCCAGGGAACCAAAGTAAAGGACCCCCATACATTTCGGCAGCGGACACGGGACCACAACAAGGTTGTCCCCTCCCTGGAGGAGGCCATTCGGCGCACCGGTCTGAAGGACGGTATGACCATCTCCTTCCATCACCACTTCCGCAACGGCGACCACATTTTGAACATGGTGGTGGACACCCTGGCACGCATGGGCTATAAAAACCTGACCCTGGCCGCGTCCTCTCTGGCGGCGGTTCACGCGCCGCTGGTGGAGCATATCAAAAACGGCGTCATTACCCACATTGAGACCTCCGGTCTCCGCGGGGAGCTGGCCGAGCAGATTTCCCGGGGCCTGATGGATTGCCCCGTGGTGTTCCGCAGCCATGGCGGACGTGCGGCGGCGGTTAGCTCCGGCGAGCTGCATATCGATGTGGCCTTCCTGGGCGCGCCCTCCTGCGACCCCTACGGCAACGCCAACGGCTACAGCCGGGATGACGACAACTCCATCGTCTGCGGCTCTCTGGGCTATGCCCGGCCCGACGCCCGGGCAGCGGATAACGTGATTGTCATCACCAACAATATGGTGCAGTATCCCAACGCCCCCTGGGGCATTTCCGAGGACGATGTGGACTATATTGTCATCACCGATGACATCGGCGACCCCAAGGGCATTATGTCCGGCGCAACCCGCTACACCAAGAACCCCAAGGAGCTGATGATTGCTGAGACGGCCGCCAACGTCATTGATGCGACTGGCTACCTCTACGACGGCTTCTCCATGCAGATGGGATCCGGCGGCGCATCCTTGGCAACGGCCCGCTTCCTGCGGGAGAAGATGCTGGAAAAGAACATTCACTGCCGGTTCGCCCTGGGCGGCATTACGGGCCAGATCACGGCTATGCACGAGGAGGGCCTGATTGACCGGATTCTGGATGTGCAGAGCTTCGATCTGGACGCGGCAATCAGTCTGAAAAAGAACCATTTCCATCAGCAGATTTCCGCCACCTACTATGCCAGCCCGGATGTGTCGGCAGCGGTGGAGCAGCTGGACTTTGTCATCCTGTCCGCTTTGGAGATCGACACGAACTTCAATGTCAACGTGCTGACCGGCTCCGACGGCGTGATTCGCGGCGCCATCGGCGGCCATCCCGACACGGCGGAGGGCGCAAGCCTGGCTGTGGTTGTGGCACCGCTGACCCGTGGACGCATCCCCACTATCATTGACAAGGTCAACACCATTGTCACCCCCGGCTCTGTAGTGGACGTAGTGGTCACAGACCAAGGCGTCGCCGTGAACCCGGCCCGTCCCATGGTGGCCGAGAAGCTGAGAAAGGCTGGCATCCAGGTGTACACCATTGAAGAGCTGAAGGCCAAAGCCGAAGCGCTGGTGGGCAAGCCCGAGCCGATCCGCTATCTGGACCGTATCGTCGGCGTGGTCATGTACCGCGACAACACGATTCTTGACGTCATTCACCAGATCGACGAGAGCGAAGAATAAAATCGATCAAACCATTCTCCCTACGGAATGATGCGGTCTATCTGTGCGAGAAATCCTTTTTCTTGGTCCGCACCTGTGCCAGATTATCACGCAGGTCGGACGAACGCATTTGCTTATCCATGGACGCATGATCGCACATTTCGACGCGATTTGCATTACGCAGTGCTGCCTTAGCTGACGGTTTCCGGGATGCATACGGACAAATCCCGCCTGATTTCTAACAGAAAGTCAGGCGGGATTGTTACTTTATATCACATATTTCGATCGATGCGTGAGGAGAAACTCCAATGCTTTTGATGAGCCGAATTGAATGGGTATAATCTCTCGGGTTCCGAATGAGCATAAAGCACTTCGTTCGGTATTTGCCCGCGAAAAAGCAGGAAATCAGCTGTCAAGTGTAGATGCCGGATTTTTCATAGATTCCCAGAAGCGATTATAGGCCTTTGCCCTGCGGGGCATTCTCCAAACCTACTCAATCGGGTTCAGATCAGGCAAATACGGAGGCAGCGCGATTATTTAGGAGGTATTCGGTATTCATATTGCTGTTCCTTTTTGCAGATTGTTGCCGGTTGAAAAAGAAACGGGACAAGCGCTTACGGTAGAATTTTGCCGGGCTTTAAGTACCGCTCCTCCTCGGAGAAAATGCAGCCGCAGTATTTTTGCATGTAAAAGCCGTGTTCCCGGGCAAATTCCTGCCCGGCCTTGAACAGAGGGCGGAAGTCCCGGTAGAGAAATTTCACGCCGAACTCCTCCGCTGCCCGGGCCGCTACGTCCATCATCAGCGTATGGTTCTGGTAGGGGCTGATAAACAGGCTGGAGGTGAATGCGTCGAAGCCCTTTTCTCCGGCCTCCTGGGCGGCGCGGCGCAGGCGCATCTCATAGCATTTGACGCACCGGTGGGGAATATCCTCCGCCACGGCCCGGACAAAGGGCCGGAGGCCATAGTCGTTTTGCTCGATCAGCGGTACGCCGATCTCCGTCAGATAGTCCCGGACGGTGTTGCGGCGGCTACGGTATTCGGTAAAGGGGTGAATGTTGGGGTTGTACCAGAAGCCAGTGACGGCATGGCCCTCCTCCTGCAAAGAGGCGATGGGCCGGTTGGCACAGGGCGCGCAGCAAATGTGCAATAATACGTTCATGGTCTGCCTTCTTCCGCAGCCAGGGCGGCCGCTCTGGCGAATTTACTCATGGGTTCTTCCCTTAAGCCGAAGCGTTCCATCAGCGTTTGGGCAAAAGCGGCAACGGTTTCTGCCCGGCCTTTTTTCAGCTCCAGTTCCACCTCACAAAGAGGCGCTTCCTTTCCGCCGCCGGCCAGCAGGCCCACATCGCCGCTGAGTTCGCAGACAGTCCCGTCGGGAAAGGCCAGATCGGCGGCACGGCGGGTGAACCGGGCCGTGCAGACCGGCGCTAAGGTCTGATTCTCCAGAATGTCTGCCAGTTCCTGCGGCGCACCCTGCTCCAGAAGCGCGGGGATGGCCTCGTAAATGCCGGAGGCGGGGCAGGCCCATTCCCCTCTGGCCCGCCCCTGGCCGGGGGTTTTCAGTGTGGCGACCAGTGCGTTATTCTCCCGCCGTATCCGCAGGGTCCAGTGCATCTTACTCAGCCGCCGGTCCGGCAGATCATAATAAACTGTCTTCATAGACAACCGGCGGTAATCCTCCTGCCGCATCTGCGCCACTTGCCCGTCGGATAAGATGCGCTCCAGCAGAATCTGCGACGGCACTGCCAGCTTGTATTCCAGCTCCTGTCCCATGAGACGCCTCCTTGCATTCCTTTTTGCCTATTGTACCCGCTTTTCCTCCAAATCGCAACCTATCATCGGCAAGCAGACAATTTAAATTTGAGGCAGCACCGCGCAATGCCCGTTTGATAACACATCGACTCCAAAGTAACGGTCATGGCCTTGACACATCGTTTCGGACGAACCGTTTGCCGATAACGCGCTTTCCGATTCTAAATGCAGCGGTTGACGCTTTGTCAGGGGGCGATTGACAAACCCGGCGGGACGTGCTAGGATAAACCCACAGAAATTGTATGAATTTGAGGCGGAGTAAATGCTGAATCAATTTTCGAGAACCGAGCTGCTTTTGGGACACGAGGGCATGGAGAAACTGGCCCGGGCGCGGGTGGCCGTATTCGGTATCGGCGGCGTGGGCGGCTACACGGTGGAGGCCCTAGTCCGCAGCGGCGTGGGCGAGCTGGACCTGATTGATGACGACCGGGTGTGCCTGACCAATGTAAACCGGCAGATTCTCGCCACGCGGAAGACCGTGGGCCAATACAAGGTGGACGTGGCGGAGCAGCGCATTCTGGAAATCAACCCCCGCGCCGTGGTTCACACCTACAAAACCTTTTATATGCCGGATACAGCGGATCAATTTGATTTTACCCAGTATGACTATGTGGTGGACGCGATTGACACGGTCAAGGGCAAGCTGGAGCTGGTGATGCGGGCGGAGCAGACTCATACGCCCATCATCAGCTGCATGGGCGCAGGCAACAAAATGGATCCCACGGCCTTTGAGGTGACAGACATCTACCGGACTTCCGTCTGCCCGCTGGCCAGGGTGATGCGCCATGAGCTGAAAAAACGGGGCGTGAAAAAGCTGAAGGTGGTCTATTCCAAGGAGCCAGCCATGACACCCGTAGAGGACATGGCCATCAGCTGTAAGACCAACTGCATCTGCCCGCCCGGCACGGTCCGGAAATGCACCCAGCGCCGCCAGGTCCCCGGGAGCAATGCCTTTGTGCCGTCTGTGGCGGGGCTGATTATCGCCGGGGAGGTGGTCCGGGATCTGACGGGGATAGGCAGGAGGGAATGGTGAATAGGAACGGCGCTCCTAAATCACATAATCGTCTCCCGGATGCTCGGTTTGCATCAGATCGGCGATGGTGTATCGGTCCAGATATTCGTTGATGACCTGATTCAGGCCCTGCCATAGGGGGAGGGTGCGGCACTGGGTCATTCTTGTACAGGACGCGGACCCGCCCTCCAGACAGGAGACCGGAGCGAGGGAGCCTTCCGTCAGGCGCAGAATGCTGCCCACCGTATACTGCTCCGGAGGCCGGCTCAGACGGTAACCGCCGCCCTTGCCCCGCAGACCGGTCAGAACGCCGCCCTTTACCAGCATTTTTACAATGCTCTCCAGGTATTTTTCTGAAATTTCCTGCCGCGCTGCAATCTCTTTCAGCGGCACATATAGGTCCGATTGATGCTCGGCCATGTCGATCAAAACGCGCAGGGCATAGCGCCCTCTGGTTGATATCATCATAATTCCGCTTCACCTGCTTCCTCTTACCTATTATATCGCAATGTAAATGGGAGTTCAACGCTCTTTTTTCACTTGAGTTTCGACGGCTTTTTCATCTGGACCTTATACACGGGCAGGCAGCCGCAAAAAAATACCATAAAAAAGAGACAAAGAGGATGCCTTTTCAGCGGGAGGTTTCTCTTTTTGAGCATCGCTTCCGAATAGTCGGCCGTCGAACCGTTTGACTTCTCCGCCTTTCCCGTTTCGGACGGATACTTTTTGAAAAAAACAGTTGACAAATTGACCGGATTTCTGTATAATAGCTCTCGCATCCGGACGATTAGCTCAGCTGGTAGAGCATTCGCTTGACGTGCGAAGGGTCAGCGGTT
>CAYTXW010000055.1:0-9528 GCA_964441575.1 uncultured Oscillospiraceae bacterium | reverse complement strand
TCACCAAAGCCTCACCCATTCCGCTGGTTCCGCCGGTGATAATAATTTTTCTTCCTGTCAAATCAGTCATAATCGCATACCTCCTTAACATAGGCTTGATGATGTTCCGTTAGATGGCACACACGTCTAAATCAAAGTATAGCTTCCTTTTTTCAGATTGCAATATCCGGCAACAATTTTTATCAAGATGTTAATAGAAGAATGTGAAAATCACCGTTTCAATTCTATCATGGATATCGCCGCTTGACAAGGGAGAAAATTCGCGCCCCGAAAGGGGCGCGAACGCGCTATTTCCTTTTGGCTTTTGCCGCTTCCAGCTTGGCCTGGCGGCGGTTCTTGACTTCTTCGGACATGGGCTGAATATCGCCGGCGGCGGTCAGAGCCTGCTTGGTCAGCATGGGACCGATCAGCTCATAGACCAGCACAGAGAACAGAATGATGTTCCGGATCAGATCGCCCTGCTCGCCCAGCTGGCGGGCGGTTATGCACATGCCCAGAGCCACACCGGCCTGAGGCAGCAGGGTAATGCCCAGATATTTGCAGATGCTCGGGCTGCACTTGGTCGCCTTAGCGCTGAGAAACGCGCCGATGTATTTGCCCAGGGACCGGAACAGGATATACACCACGCCGATGCCCACAATGGCGAGATCGGCAAAGACATTCAGTTCCAGCTCCGCGCCGCTGATGACAAAGAACAGGGCGAACAGGGGCGCAGTCCAGCCGTCGGCCCGCTCCATCAGGTCATGGGACAGGGGGCAGAGGTTGCAGAAGACCGTACCCAGCATCATGCAGACCAGCAGAGACGAGAATCCAACGGTCACAGGCCCGATCCGGAACTCCAGCATGGCTAGGGACGCGGTCAGAAATACAAAGGCGATGGTCAGATTCAGACGGTTGGTGTTGGAGTTGAAGAGCTTCTCCAGCTGCGTCAGCAGCCATCCCAGGATCGTACCCAGGGCCAGAGAGGCCAAAATCTCCACCAGCGGGTTGACCAGGATAGAGACCATGTCGATGGTGCCGCTGGTCAGGGTTCGGGCAATGCCGAAGGACACGGCGAACACAACCAGACCCACGGCGTCATCCAGGGCCACGATGGGCAGCAGCAGGCTGGTCAGCGGACCTTTCGCCTTGTACTGCCGCACCACCATCAGCGTGGCGGCGGGGGCTGTGGCTGTGGCGATGGCGCCCAGGGTGATGGCCTGGGCCACCGTCAGCTTATCGGGCATGATCCAATGCAGGACCACCAGCGCCAGGTCCACAAACAGCGTGGCAACCAGAGCCTGCACCACGCCGATGACCGCGGCCTGACGGCCGGTGTGCTTCAGATCCTCCAGACGGAACTCATTGCCGATGGAAAAAGCAATAAAGCCCAGGGCCACCTCGGACACCAGGGACATCTTCTCCACTGCCTCGGAGGAGGTGAAGCCCAAGCCCTCAATATGCAGCGCGCCCAGGCAATAGGGACCGATCAGGACGCCGGCGATCAGATAGGCCGTAACGGAAGGGAGCTTCAGCGGCTTAAAAACACGGGTCATCAGAAGGCCCGCCAGGGTTGCGATAGAAACAGCTAATAAAGTTGCCATAAGATTACTTCCAGTTTTTAAATTTTAGCCCAACAAGTATACAGCAGACGGATGGAAAAAGCAATCCGTTTTTTCACGCGCTTTTCCGGCGAAATGCTTCCCTCCGGCGGCGCGTTGTGCGTTCGTATGGCCGCGCCGCCGGATGCGGAACCTGACGGACCTTGTCTGCTCCAACCCATGGAAAGTTTTTACCAGGTTTCATCGCCCGACGGCGCGTTCCGCCCGCATTTTTGAACCGGCCTGTGATAGAATGCTCCATAGGATTTTCATGGAGGTGCCTATGCGCTTTTATGATCTGTTTTTGCTGGGAATTGGCCTGTCCATGGACGCCTTTGCCGTGGCAGTCTGCAAGGGGCTGTCCATTGACCGGCTGACTTGGCGGCACATGGCCTTGGTAGGCGGGTGGTTCGGCGTGTTTCAGGCCCTGATGCCGCTGGCGGGCTATCTTCTGGGAAGCGCCTTTCAGGATGATATCGCGGCGGTGGACCACTGGATTGCCTTTCTCCTTCTGACCCTGATCGGCGGCAACATGATTGCGGAATCCTTTTCGGCCGGAGAATCGCAAAACAGCGGGCTGACGGTCAAGGTCATGTTTCCCATGGCGCTGGCCACCAGTGTGGATGCGCTGGCGGTTGGAATCACGTTTGGACTGCTGCAGGGCGTTTCCATCCGGACCGCAGTCGCCGTGATCGGCATGACCACCTTTTGCCTTTCGGCCCTGGGCGTCAAAATCGGCAATGTCTTCGGCAGCCGCTACAGCGCCAATGCCGGGCGGCTGGGCGGCGCGATTCTGATCCTGCTGGGGGTGAAAATTCTGGTGGAGCATCTGGCCCTATGAGGAACTTCACGCTTTCAGCGCCCTGCGCAGCAGGGGGACGACCAGCGCCGCGAACACGCCGCCGATGAGGGCGGTGATGAGCTGAGGCGCGGAGAAGGTCGCGGACAGCGCGGCCGCTTTCTCTGCCGGAACGTTCAGCGCGGGAACGATCAGCTTTACCACCACCAGATACAGGGCGGCAAACTTCAACAGGGCCGCCGCAGCGATGGCCGGGAACATATGGACTTTGGGCAGCTTATTCCGCAGGACCTTGGCCAGGACAGCAATGACGGCCACATAGACCAGATTGCCCACGGCGATGCCCGGAACCACCAGGATGGGACTCTGGGCAATGCCCAGGAGATAGGCCAGAAAGGGGGAGACAACCGCAATGACCGCGCCGCTGGAAAAGCCCAGGACACCAGCGCTGACCGCCAAAAGCAGATTGACGCAGGACCCGGTTACAAGCTGGCCGCCCGCTTTGGTGAGCGCCTGAACCGCCACCAGCAGAGCCAGCGCCACTGCAGTGCGGGTAATCCATTTGACAGAATGATTCATAAAAAGACTCCTTTACCTGTTAGTGGTTTCTAACATTGTAAACAGCGGAAAGTTGTTTGTCAATCTTGAGATTTAGGCACAAAGCCCCTCTTGACAGCGCGGGCGTTTTCCGCTAATATGAAGATACAGGGCTTCCGCGACTGACGGAAATGTGGAGCACCACAGGGGAACGGAGGCCGATATGCGCCGACCGTCTGGGCAGTTCTATCATGCGATAGGACTGCCCTTATCATTTTGTTATGAGGTGAAGGATATGGACATTTACAACATTCGGGAGGCCGCCCGGTATCTTGGCGGAAACGAGTATCCCGGCCGCGGTGTGCTGCTGGGAACCAGCCCCGGCGGAAAGGCCGTGCTGGCCTATTTCATCATGGGCCGCAGCGAAAACAGCCGTAACCGCATCTTTGTGGAAGAGGGAAGCGACGTCATCATCCATCCCTATGACGCAAGCAAGGTAGAGGACCCTCGCCTGATTATCTACGCGCCCATCCGGGTCATGGGGAACGAGGTCATTGTGACCAACGGCGACCAGACAGACACCATCCGGGACCATCTGCAGACAGGCGGCAGCTTCCAATCCGCTCTGGAAACCCGCTGCTTTGAGCCGGACCGCCCCAATTTTACCCCCCGGATCAGCGGCCTGCTGCACCTGGGGAGGCGCGATTTTACCTATGAGCTCAGCATCCTCAAGAGCGTGGACGCAGAAGGCTCCGGCTGCTGCCGGTACTATTACCGCTACCCCGCCAAGCCGGGCCTGGGCCACCTGATTCACACTTATGAGGAAAACGGCAACCCCCTCCCCGCCTTCCAGGGCGAGCCGCGCCGTCTGGCCGTGCCGGAGAATCCGGACACGTTCGCCGCGGCCCTTTGGGACAGCCTGAACGAGGCCAATAGAATCTCCCTGTACGTCCGCTATCTGAACCCCGTCACCGGTGAAGCTGAGAGCCGGATGATCAACAAACACGGAAAGGATTGATTGCAATGCAGGAATTTGAACTGAAATACGGCTGCAACCCCAACCAGAAGCCCGCCAAAATCTATATGGCCGACGGTTCCCAGCTGCCCATCACCATTCACAATGGCCGCCCCGGCTATATCAACTTTCTCGATGCGCTGAACAGCTACCAGCTGGTCAAGGAGCTGAAGGAGGCCACCGGCATGGTCTGTGCCACTTCCTTCAAGCATGTCAGTCCCACCTCCGCCGCCCTGGGCCGCCCCCTGCCTCCGGCGCTGAAACGGGCCTGCTTTGTGGACGATGTGGAGGGCCTGGACGCTTCCCCTCTGGCCTGCGCCTATGCCCGTGCCAGAGGCACGGACCGCATGTCCTCCTTCGGCGACTGGGTGGCCCTCAGCGATGTCTGTGACGAGACTACCGCCCGACTGATCCAGCGGGAGGTTTCCGACGGCATCATCGCTCCGGGCTATACGGATGAGGCCCTGGCCATTCTGAAAACCAAGCGCAAGGGCAATTACAATATCGTGCAGATCGACGCTGCCTACGTCCCCGATTCCCAGGAGATCAAGCAGGTCTACGGCATTACCTTCCGGCAGGGCCGCAACAACTTCCGCATCGATGAGGCGCTTTTGAACAACGTGGTAACAGAGAACAAGGCCCTGAGCCAGGAGGATAAGCTGAATCTGCTGGTGGCCCTGATTACTCTGAAATACACCCAGTCCAACTCCGTGTGCTACGCCGCCGACGGGCAGGCCATCGGCGTGGGCGCGGGCCAGCAGTCCCGCATCCACTGCACCCGTCTGGCGGGCAACAAGGCCGACCTGTGGCATCTGCGGCAGCATCCCCGGGTTCTGAATCTGCCCTTCCTGCCCACCATGGGCCGCCCGGACCGGGACAACGTCATCGATGTGTACTTAAGCGAGGACTATGAGGACGTGCTGGCCGACGGCGCGTGGCAGCAGTACTTCTCCGAACAGCCCGCGCCCTTTCCCCGGGCCGAGCAGCGGGCCTATCTGGCCGATATCCGGGGCGTGGCCGTGGGCAGCGACGCGTTTTTCCCCTTCCCCGACAACATTGAGCGGGCGGCCAGAAGCGGCGTCACCGTCATTGCCCAACCCGGCGGCTCCGTCCGGGATAACCTCGTCATCGATTGCTGCAACAAGCACCACATGACCATGGCCTTCACCGGTATGCGGCTGTTCCATCATTAAACGGGTTTTAAGCAAAATAGAAAAGGACACTGTTTTTAGAATGGTGTCCTTTTTCGTATCTGCTTTCATACTGTTTCTTTATAAAAATGTTTCATTTTTATAAAGAAGGCACCGCCTGACGGCGTTGCCGTTTTCGTGATTTTCGAGATAGAAAATCACGAAAACCCGTCTCATCATGATCTTCCTATTAAAAAGTTCAATTTTGGCGAATTAAACTTTTTAATTGAATATCAGTATAATACACCGTTGCAAAAAAACGGATAATCTGTTAAGATAGCCCCAGAAATGAGGCGAATCACATGACCACGGAAAAAATCCGGCCTTTCAGCAACCGGGCGCTGATCCAGCTGCTGATTCCACTATTCATTGAGCAGTTTTTGGCCGTCGCGGTCGGCCTGGCGGACTCCCTGATGGTGGCCAGAGTCGGCGAGGCGGCGGTATCGTCCGTGTCCCTGGTGGACACGGTCAATGTGCTTCTGGTCAATGCGTTTGCATCGCTTGCCACCGGCGGCGCGATTGTCACCGGCCAATACCTGGGCCGCCAGGACATGGAACAGTCCCAGCGTTCGGCGGAGCAGCTTCTGATCTTTATGGGCGTCCTGTCCCTGGTCATTACGGCGGCCATGTACGCCATGCGCTATTTTATTATTCATGTGCTTTTCGGCGCGGTGGAGCCGGAGGTGGCCGCCGACGCGGAGATCTATTTCAACATCGTGGAGATGTCCATTCCATTTCTGAGCATTTACAGCGCCGGTGCGGCCCTGTTCCGGGTCATGGGCGACAGCAAAACCTCCATGCGCATTTCCCTCTATATGAATCTCATCAACGTCATTGGCAACGCTCTGCTGATCTTTGTGGCAAAATGGGGCGTGTCCGGCGTGGCTCTGCCCACACTGCTTTCCAGGATTTTTGCCGCCGTGGCGGTGCTGTGGCTCCTTCGAAACGAGAGTCTGCCCATCCATCTGTCCCGGCGGTTCCGGCTGTTCTATGACCGGCAGGCCGTCCGGAATATCATTCGCACCGGCGTCCCCAACGGCATTGAGGGCAGCATGTTCCAGCTGGGGAAGATTTTGCTGCTCAGCGTGGCTTCCGGCTTCGGCACGGCGTCCATCACCGCCAATGCCATCGGCAACACCCTGGCCTCTTTCCAGTGTCTGGCGGGCAACGCCTTCGGCCTGGGATTGGTCACGGTGGTCAGCCAGTGTGTGGGACGGCAGGACTATGAGAACGCCCGCTACTACACCAAAAAGCTCATGATTTTTACCTATATCGCCATGTTCCTCGTCAACAGCGCCATTTTAATTGCCACGCCGCTGATTCTGCGGATCTACCATGTGTCCGCAGAGGCTGCGGACCTGGCCAACAAAATTATCTGGATGCACGGCGTCATCGGGATTCTGCTCTGGTCCATGGCTTTCACCTTCCCCCAGGCCCTTCGGGCGGCGGGGGATACCCGGTACACCATGATCGTCTCCATCCTCTCCATGTGGCTGTGCCGCCTGGTGCTGGGTACGCTGCTGGCAACGAAATTCGGCTATGGCGTCCTGGGCATTTGGATGGCTATGTTTGTGGACTGGATCGTGCGGATTGTCTTCTTCGTTCTGCGCTATCGCAGCGGAAAGTGGAAGCAGATGGCGGTCCGGCAATAGATCATGGGAGGGAGTAGCATGAAGCGCGTTGCCATTGTCACAGGCGGAACGTCGGGAATCGGCCTCTGTACGGCCAAGGCCCTGACTGCGGCGGGATACGCCGTTTACACCTTCAGCCGCCGGGGGACCGGCCCGTCCGGCATGACCCATCTTTGCGTGGACGTGGCGGATGAAACTGCGGTGCAGGCCGCCGTGGAGCGGGTTGCGGCGGAGGCCGGACAGCTTGATCTGGTGGTCAACTGTGCCGGGTTCGGCATTTCCGGGGCCGTGGAGTTCACGGATACCGAGGCGGCCCGGCGGCTTTTCAATGTGAATTTTTTCGGCATGGTTCGGGTCAACCGGGCGGCGCTGCCCCATCTGCGGAAGAGCCGGGGGCGGATTCTCAATATCAGCTCCGTGGCCGCACCGGTGGCGATTCCGTTCCAGGCCTACTATTCCTGCACCAAGGCCGCTGTGAACGACTATACGCTGGCCCTGGCCAACGAGCTGAGACCCCTGGGCGTGTCCGTCTGCGCCATCATGCCCGGAGATATCCGCACAGGCTTTACCGCCGCCCGGGAGAAAGAGACGGCGGGGGATGATGTATACCAGGGCCGCATTGCCCGCAGCGTGTCCCGCATGGAGCACGACGAGCAGACCGGCATGGCGCCGGAGACCGCCGGGGCCTATATCTGCAAAATCGCACGGAAGCGCCGGATCAAGGGCCTCTATGCCATCGGCTCGGAATACAAATTCTTCTGTTTCCTGGCGAAGGCGCTGCCGGTGCGCCTGCTGAATTGGATCGTGGGGCTGATTTACGCCGGATAAACAGGAAATGCGTGTCACTGCTTGACAGCAATGACACGCATTTTGGGTACGCTTTCATTTATTCCGCCGGGGAGAACTGATCCTTGCCGACAGCGCACATGGGGCATTCAAAATCTTCGGGAACATCTTCCCACTTGGTGCCGGGGGCGATTCCGGCCTCGGGCAGACCGGCTTCTTCATCATACTCCCAGCCGCAGACGTCGCAGACATATTTCATTTTGTGTCACTCCTTTTCGTTTGCTTTGGAGTCAGCTTGTCCATCCAAAACGGTCTCTATTCTTCCGATGGCCATGGAGAGCAGCAGCACCAGCGCCAGAGGCAAAATGGTCAGCAGCATCACGGGGCGAAGGTTCAGAAAATAGCCCGCCATCAGGCAGATGGCGGCCAGAACCAGAAGAATGGCCCGCACATCGGCATAACGCTTGCAGTGCTGCCGGAGCCACGCCTGAAACAGCGCCTCGCTGTCAAAGCAGTCCGCAGCAGTCCAGGGGAGCAGGAATTTACGGATGGCATTCGGCATGGATCAAGCGCTCCTTTCATTTTCACCAGTATAACGCAGTTTGCGCGTGTTTGCAAGAATAGAAAACAGAAGATTCTCGACCATAGAGGAAAACCGGAGAGGAAGATGTGAGATGGACTGTTCTATGTTGGGGCCATGGCGGGAGTTCCTGGGGGAGACCCTGACCGGGGAGCCGTTTGCGGCCCTGTCCCGGCGGGTGGACGCGGCCTATGAGACGGCGGAGGTCTATCCGCCCCGGGACCAGATGTTCACCGCTTTCGCCCTGACGCCGCCGCAGGCGGTGCGGGTGGTGATCCTTGGCCAGGACCCCTATCATGAGCCGGGTCAGGCCCATGGGCTGGCCTTTTCGGTGCAGCCGGGAGTGAAGCTGCCGCCGTCTTTGGTAAATATCTATAAGGAGCTGGAGTCTGATTTGGGCATTCCACCCAGAACCAGCGGCTGCTTGACCCATTGGGCGGCCCAGGGCGTGTTTCTGCTCAACGCGGTTTTGACAGTGGAGCGGGGCAAGGCCAACAGTCACAGGGACCTTGGCTGGCAGGGTTTTACCGACGCCGTGGCGGCCGCGCTGGCCCGTCTGCCTCAGCCGGTGGCCTTTGTGCTGTGGGGCGCGCAGGCCCGGAAAAAAGCGGCGGTGGCGGCGGCCTCGGACTATCCCCGGCTGATCCTACAGGGTCCGCACCCCAGCCCTCTGTCCGCCTACCGGGGCTTCTTTGGAAGCAGACCCTTCTCCCAAATCAATGATTTTCTGACCGCCTATGGGGAAAGACCCATTGCGTGGTGAGGGTAAATCGGATCATGGGAGTCAGACGTGAAACGGCGGATTTGCAGGGCGGACGGCCCACCGCAGGAATGATAGCGGGCGGATGAGGGACAGGAATAGAACCTGTGATTGACACGGAATTCCCGCTTTCCGCTTTTGCGGGCCGTCCAGCCGAAGAATCCGGGTCTCCGGAATGGCGGATTCAATCACCGGACAGTTCAGATTGTACCGGCTCTATCAGCTTCCGGCACGGACGATGAGACCCGACAGCACTGCCATATAGACAGCTACCAGTATGAGCGGAATCATGCCGTCGATATATCCCGCCCGGTCTTCCAGACCGTAGTACAGCACATAGCAGATCATGCTCAGCGCAGCCGCAAGGACCGCCGCGGCGAACAGGCCAAGCGCCCCATTCCGTGAAAGAATCTCCATGCCATAAAGCGCATTGCTCTCTAAGAATACCAGCGCAGTCCAGCCGACGATCAGAAGAAGCTCGGTGGTGACCTGCCTGTGAAACGCTGCCATCGTCACGAGAAGCAGCACAACATAGGAGATCACGGCAGCCAGGAGAATCGTTCTTGCAGAGAAGAAGGATCGGGCTGTATCGGCACCGTTTGCCCCTTTGATGATCATGACCACTGCGGCAATGCCCAGAAGGAAAGCGG
>CAYTXW010000054.1:0-9858 GCA_964441575.1 uncultured Oscillospiraceae bacterium | reverse complement strand
TCCTTGCCGGAGAAAGCGCCGCCGCCGTGACTGGCGTAGCCGCCGTAGGTATCCACAACGATCTTCCGACCCGTCAAACCCGAGTCTCCCACCGGTCCGCCGATGACAAACCGTCCCGTGGGGTTCACCAGGAAACGGGTTTCGCCGTCCACCAAATGCTCGGGCAGGGTAGGCTTGATGATCTCCTCAATGACCGCCTCCCGCAGATCGGGGGTGGAAATTTCCTCGCTGTGCTGGGTAGAAATGACCACAGTATCGATGCGCGCCACCCGGCCGTCCTCGCCGTACTGGACCGACACCTGGCTCTTGCCATCGGGCCGCAGCCAGGGCAGACGCTTGGATTTCCGGGCCGCAGCCAGAGCGCGGCTCAGCTCGTGGGCGTATTCGATAGGGGCGGGCATCAGGGCGTCGGTCTCGTCGCAGGCAAAGCCGAACATCATGCCCTGATCCCCCGCGCCGGTATCGCCTGCCTCGTCATAGGAGCTGTCTACCCCCATCGCGATATCGCCGGACTGCTCGTCGATGGCCGTCAGGATGGCGCAGGTATTGCCGTTAAAGCCGGCGTCCGGGTTGTCATAGCCGATTTTCCGCAGCGTCTCGCGAGCCACGGAGGCGATGTCCACATAGCAGCTGGTGGTGATTTCGCCCATAACCAGCACCATGCCAGTGGTAGCGGCGCACTCGCAGGCCACCCGGGCCATGGGGTCCTGGGCCAGAATGGCGTCCAGCACACCGTCGGAGATTTGGTCGCAGACCTTGTCGGGATGTCCTTCCGTAACGGACTCAGATGTAAAGATTCTCTTTTGCATATCCATTTCCTTTCTTCTGTTCGGACAGTAAAAAGCGCTCCGCCGATGACGGAGCGCAGAAATTGCAATTCCCTCATCTTTCGATTACCACCGCCGGATTTGGCACCTTGCTTCCGCAGGTTGCCGGGCTTCATAGGGCCGGTCCCTCCGCCACTCTTGATAAGGCATATTCAGTTACCAAACTCATTATATGCGGAATTTCGAGAATGTCAAGGATTATTCGTTTGCTTTTCGTAAAATGAAAAATTCATAGATTATTTATGGACTTTTTCCCAAGTTCCGGATACAATAAAGGTATCGACAAAGGAGGTCGTCCTTTTGAAAAATCTACGCCGTGATTTTGAGCGGTTCTGTTACCGCTACCAGAACAAGGGCATCCATAATTTGATGATGTATCTTGCCATTGGGACCGCCGTCATGTATGTCCTCACGCTGATCGATCCCAGCCAACTGCTATACCGTACCTTCTGCTTTGACCGCTCCAAGATTCTGCATGGCCAAATCTGGCGGCTTTTTACTTATATCATTATTCCATCCTCAACCCCAAGCCTTTCTGTCTTTTCCATTCTGTTGGAGGCCATCATGCTGTTCTTCTGCTACCGAATCGGCCAGATGCTGGAGCGGCAGTGGGGCGTGTTCCGGTTCAACCTGTTCTATTTCACCGGCGTTGTGCTGATTGACATCGGCGCGTTGCTCATGAACGCCGTTCCCTATGCCAGCGACCTGAATCTGAGCCTGATTCTGGCCTTTGCCACCATGTATCCGGAGATGCGGGTCTATTTTATGTTCGTCATTCCCCTGAAAATGAAGTACCTGGCATGGCTCTACTTTGCGGAGCTGATTTATCAGTTTTTCGTGGTTCCCTTCCCCTACAGTCTGCTTCAGCTCATTGCGCTGCTGAATTATTTCCTGTTCTTCGGCTCCAACATTTTAGGGGTTCTGCCAGACTTTATGCAGCCCCGCGGCCGGACCCGGAAGCCATTCGGCAGCTTCGGGCAGAAAAAGGAGCGGCCCAACCCCAACTGGGCCAGCGGCTCCCACCCTAAGACCGGTGAAAAAACCTACCACCACAAATGCACCGTCTGTGGCCGCACGGATACCGATAATCCGGGGCTGGAATTCCGCTACTGCTCCAAGTGCAACGGCTACTATTGCTACTGCATCGACCACATCAACAACCACGCGCACATCCAATAGGGTCAGATGAATCCACGCCCGGCAGCCTGCCAAAGGCCGCCGGGCGTGGATTGCGCTTTACGCTTGTTTTGTCATTTGGGAAGGTCAAACCGGCGGAATTGGTCCGGGCAGTCCTGCACACCGGGTGAGCGCGGCGGAATATCCTCCGCATCGGCCGTGCAGGCAAGATGAACCTTGGTTTTGACGCGCTCGGTCATGGGCCTGGCCTCTTCAAACCGAAACAGTGCCTCCTCCGGCATCTTTAAAATCTCCTCCGGACGCATGGTTTGAATCCGGGACTCGATCTCCGGCAGAGTACAGATACGAACGGCGTGTCCGGTCCGCAGATCATAGATCGTGAAAATCAGCTTTCCCGTCTTGTAAAAAAGCAGATGCTTTTTGCCGATGGTGCAGTGAAGCCCCGTCTGAATGGCATCCACGCAGCAGCCGTCATGCTCGGAAACGCAGACCAACCGGCCTCCTTCCGGCTCATGCAGCCCCAACTTGTCCAAGGCGGTCCCACAGACGCGGACACCCAGCGCCAGCTTGGCGCAAGGCTTCCCGTGAAAGCCAACGGCCTCCTTCCAGCGTGTATGGAGATCAAAGCGCAAACGCAAATCCTGAAATTCCATTGTATACCCCATTCTTTTATTTCATCCATGCGGTTAGTATATCATAAACAGTGTGATATCCTTTTGTACATCACGCTGCAGCTCTTTCAACGAAAACCGTGTCCTCCGGTGCGGACCGTTTCTGTTTACTCCACCCTCTCCTCGATCAGAGGACGGAGAATGCCATAGCCGTCAAAGCGGGTATCGCGGGAAGCGGTCAGGAAGACGATTTGGACGGATGGGTCCTCCAGGCTCTCCTGCAGGCTTTCCACCATCCCGGCCACAGCGCTGCCATCGCTGGCCTGGAGGTAAACGCGGTCAGCAGACTGGGCCGTCAGGGTGCTGGATGTGCCGAAGCTGACGCGGATCGGGTAATCTCCCAGTGCGGCGCTGATGGCCTGGGCGGCCTGGGCGGCGGCTTCGTCACGGGAGACCTCCCGGTTATAAACGATATTGCTGCTGTCCGGCACCCGGAAGTCTTCAAACAGAACCTCGTCGAAGCCCAGATTGGACAGTTCAATCGCAATGGAGACCAGATAATTCTGAACCTCTTCCTCCAGGGGGTCCAGCCAATAGCAGCCGTTGCTGTCCATCCAGAGGGCGCCGGAGGAGAGGGGCAGTCCATAAGGCTGATTGGCCAGGGCAAAATTATTATCGGAAAACGCGGGAATTCCGGCAATCAAATAGAGTCCGTCATCGGCGGTCAGCTGCTCCAGCAGCGCACCGATTGCCGGAATATCGGCGCTGGATTGGATTGCGCCGGGGATCGTGGAGGCATAATAGAAATTGCCGTAGATACTCTTCATATCCAGAAGCAGCGCGGAGATTTCCTCCTGCTCCTCCAATGCCTCTGTGACAGCCGGGGCATTCAAAAGCATATCCGTGGTGATATAGAACCCGGACAGCTGTTTCATTTCTTCATTGGCGGCGGAAACCGAAATGCTGTCATCCGGGAGCAGCATCGTCACCGGAAACTCCTCCGGATTGCTCTCATCCTGTGAGACCCGGCCTGCTTGCAGATCCTGGTCATAGTTCAGTTGAACGCCATCTGGCGTATAGACCAGGAAGCGCTGCAAATAGATAAAGCGAAACAGACATACCAGGGCCAGCACCAGAATCGCCGCGCCGAGAACAAGCAAAAACATCTTGGCACGGCGCTTATTACGGTAGGAAAAAATACGCAATGCAGCCGCCCCCCTATCCCGGAACCGCAGTGATCCGGCACCAATCGTCCATGGTTTGGACCGCACGGACGGAAAGACCCGCAGACACAACAGCAGCCTTGACCTCATCCAGGCGGCTGTCCAGAATGCCGGAGCAGATGAAGACGCCATTCTTCCGCAGAAAGTGCGGAACCACAGCGGAAAGCGGAATAATCACATCCGCCACAATATTGGCCAGTACGATATCGTAGCCGCCCCGGGCCAGACGCTCCATCATGGAGCGATCGCCAATGACATCGCCGGTTACTGCAGTAAACCGATCGGCAAAAAGGCCATTGATGGCGGCGTTCTCCCGGGCAATGTCCTCCGCTTTCGGGTCGATGTCCACACCCGTGGCTGTGGCAGCTCCCAGCAGCAGCGCTGTAATCGATAAAATACCGCTGCCGCTTCCCAGATCCATGACCCGCTCCCCGCCATGGACCGCATCCTCCAGAGCTGTCATGCACATCTGGGTGGAGGCGTGGGCGCCAGTGCCGAAGATCATACCCGGGTCCAGGAAAACCGGCAGGCGGCCCTCCGGATTCTCCGGCGAGAGCCACTGCGGGACCACCAGCAGCCGCTTCCCGATGGACAAGGGCTGATAATACTGCTTCCAGTTGTTCTCCCAATCCTCATCCCGCAGATTGGCAAGGCTAATCTCCAGAGAGCCAAGGTCTTTGCCGGGATTCTGATGCTTGAGAAAGGCCATCTGGGTTCGCAGCTCGCTGACCGCCTCCATGGCATCAGGGCCGTCCTCCAGATACAGGCGGATCTGCGAAACGCCCTCCATCTGCCGGGCAAGGTCCTCATCCACATAGTCCCAGTATTGTTTGTTGTTTTCCAAAAAATCATGGAACTCCGCCTGGTCGTCCATAATAAAACTGTCGTAGCCCAGCACTGTCAGGCGGTCGGCCAAAAGCCGGATTCCGGCGGAGGAAGTTTTAATTGTCAGTTCAAGCCACTGCATAGGCGCCTCCAAAATGGTAAGGTTATTATTAGTTTACATGATATTGCGCCAAAGCACAAGACCCCAGTGTAAAATCGTTGCGGCGTTTTTCTATGGAATATACCCCTTGCAATACCGGGGAAAATCATGTATATTATTTCATATGATGATTGGAAAAGAGGTTCCGGCATGTAAGGGCCTGGTCCCGGAACGCTGTCGTATGCCCCTGCCTGTTCTTGCGCTGCTGCGGGTCATTGTGGCCGCCAACTGTAAAAACACGAGGCTGCGTTCCGCTGGGGCATTGGCCGGAACTGACTTTGTATGCGGCTCATCGGCGCCCGTCAAGCTGGAGCGGTCCAATCCAGTCTGTAAGACCAAGCCACACAGGATATCTGCGCAAATGCCGGTATTCCGCTATTGTAAATTTGAAATGGGAAAGGAACGATGGATCTATGGACTTGATTTCTGTCCGGGATTTATATAAACACACCGGCGACTATGCCGGGAAGGAAATCACCGTCGGCGGCTGGGTACGGAGCATCCGCGCCAGCAAGGCATTCGGCTTTATCGTGCTGTCGGACGGCACATATTTTAACACCTTGCAGGTAGTCTACCACGACGCCCTGGAAAACTTTCAGGCCGTCTCCAAGCTGAACGTGGGCGCGGCCCTGATTGTCAAGGGTACCCTGGTGGAAACGCCGGAGGCCAAACAGCCCTTTGAATTGCAAGCCGCTGCGGTCACGGTGGAGGGTTCCTCCACACCGGACTATCCTCTGCAAAAAAAGCGCCACAGTCTGGAATATCTGCGGACCATCACCCATCTGCGGCCCCGCACCAACACCTTCCAGGCCGTGTTTCGGGTTCGAAGCCTGATTGCCTATGCCATCCACAAGTTTTTTCAGGAGCGAGACTTCGTCTATGTCCACACACCCCTGATTACCGGCTCCGACTGCGAGGGCGCGGGTGAAATGTTCCAGGTCACAACCCTGGACCTGCAGAATTTGCCCTTGACGGAGGACGGCAAGGTTGACTTTTCCAAGGACTTCTTCAACAAGCCAACCAATCTGACCGTTTCCGGCCAGCTCAACGGCGAGACCTTTGCCATGGCTTTCCGGAATATTTACACCTTCGGTCCTACCTTCCGGGCGGAAAACTCCAACACTACCCGCCATGCGGCGGAATTCTGGATGATTGAGCCGGAAATCGCATTTGCGGACCTGGAGGACGATATGCGTCTGGCCGAGCAAATGATAAAATATATCATTGCCTATGTGCTGGAGCAGGCCCCCGAGGAAATGGCATTTTTTAACCAGTTCATTGACACCGGTCTGCTGGAGCGTTTGAACCATGTGCTGCACTCCGATTTCGGCCACATTACCTATACCGAGGCGGTCAAGCTTCTGGAGGAACACAACAGCGAGTTTGAATATCCGGTTCACTGGGGCAGCGATTTGCAGACTGAGCATGAGCGCTATCTGACTGAGGTGATCTTCAAGCGTCCCGTGTTTGTCACCGACTATCCCAAGGAGATCAAGGCCTTCTATATGAAGCTCAATCCCGACGGCAAGACCGTGGCGGCCATGGACTGTCTGGTACCGGGCATCGGCGAAATCATTGGCGGCAGCCAGCGTGAGGACAGCTACGACGCCCTCCTTGCCCGCATGAACGAGCTGGGCTTGAAGCCGGAGGATTATGGCTTCTACCTGGATCTGCGGAAATACGGTTCTGCCCGCCACGCCGGCTTCGGTCTGGGCTTCGAGCGCTGCGTCATGTACCTGACCGGCATGAACAACATCCGTGATGTTCTCCCCTTCCCCCGAACTGTCAACAACTGCGAACTGTAATCAAAAAGCAAGCCCCATGAGAAGCCGGTTGTTCGCTTCTCATGGGGCGCTTTGATTCATGGGATTAATAGTTTTCTGCCTTGATTTCAAAGTAGGCCTTCGGATGGGCGCAGACGGGGCAGATTTCCGGGGCTTCCTTGCCGATGACCACATGGCCGCAGTTGCGGCATTTCCAGATCTTATCCCCCTCCCGGGAGAAGACCAGCCCGTCCTTGACATTGTCCAGCAGCTTCAAGTACCGTTCCTCATGCTCCTTCTCGATGGCGGCCACACCCTCAAACAGTACTGCGATGCGCTCAAAGCCCTCTTCCCGTGCTTCCTTGGCAAAGCCCGCGTACATATCGGTCCACTCGTAATTTTCTCCGGCAGCGGCATCCGCCAGATTGTCCGGCGTGGCCGGCACCGCACCGCCGTGCAGAAGTTTGAACCACAGCTTGGCGTGTTCCCGCTCGTTTCCAGCGGTTTCCTCAAAGATGGCTGCGATCTGTTCATAGCCGTCCTTCCTGGCGCGGGAGGCATAATAGCCGTACTTGGTATAGGCCTCCGACTCGCCCTGCAGCGCGGTTTTCAGGTTCTTTTCTGTTTTACTGCCCTTCAAATCCATAGATAAGTCCTCCTAAAATAATAATAATTCTTATTTTATTGTAATAGGCTTGACAAAGCCTGTCAAGAAATATTTTTCGCAGCTTTCTCTTTTTTATGTTCTTGACCGGCCGACACTGCCAAATGAAAATGACCGCCCTCCTGCGGATGCGCAGGAGGGCGGTTCCGAATGAATTACAGACTTTCGTTGTCGATCATATCCTGAGTGACAGCGGATTCGGGCGTGATACCGGGCTTGTAGTCGCGGTAGGTTTGCAGACCGGAGCCGGCGGGAATCAGCTTGCCAATGATGACATTTTCCTTCAGACCGACCAGATGGTCCACCTTGCCCTTGATGGCAGCCTCAGTCAGAACCTTGGTGGTCTCCTGGAAGGAGGCGGCGGACAGGAAGGATTCGGTGGCCAGGGACGCCTTGGTAATGCCCATCAGGATCAGGCTCTTGGTAGGCAGGCGCAGCGGCTCGCCGTCTTCGCGGGTCTCGCCCGCATTGATGCGGGCCTGAAGCGCATCGCTGATCTCATCGAACTCCAGGGCGTCTACCACAGTGCCGCTGAGCAGATCCGTGTCGCCGGCATCTTCCACCCGGACCTTACGCATCATCTGGCGGATAATGACCTCAATGTGTTTATCGTTGATATCCACACCTTGCTGGCGGTACACAGCAAGAACTTCCTGCGTCAGGTACTCTTGCACAGCCTCTTCGCCGGAGATACGCAGCACGTCATGGGGGCTGAGCGCGCCGTCGGTGATGCGGTCTCCCTTATTGACACGGCTGCCGTTCTCTACGCGCAAGCCGACGGAATAGGGCACCTGATACTGCTTGACCTCTCCATCGTCCGCTGTGACAGTAATGTTGCGGAGGGCCGTCTTGTGGGTCTCGTCAATCTCTACCACGCCGTCGATTTCCGAAATCGTGGCCATCTTCTTGGGCTTCCGGGCTTCAAACAGCTCTTCAACACGGGGAAGGCCCTGGGTGATATCATCACCGGCAACACCGCCCGTATGGAAGGTACGCATGGTCAGCTGCGTACCAGGTTCGCCAATGGACTGGGCGGCAATAATGCCAACAGCCTCGCCCATATTGACCAGCTCGGAGGTGGCCAAGTTCATGCCGTAGCAATGGGCGCAGACGCCGCTCTTGGCGCGGCAGCCCAGCACCGTGCGGGCATAGACCCTGTGGATGCCATGGGCTTCAAAAAGCTTGGCGTCCTCGGGCTTCAGCAGCACATCCTTGCTCTTGAGCAGCTCGCCGGTTTTGGGATCATACAGATCCTCCACCAGGAAGCGGCCCCGGATGCGGTCTCCGAATGTCTCGATGATCTGGCCCTTTTCCTCATAGGTCCCCAGCCAGATACCGTGCTTGGTGCCGCAGTCCATGGATCGGATAATCACATCCTGGGACACATCCACCAGACGGCGGGTCAGATAACCGGAGTCGGCAGTACGAAGCGCCGTGTCGGTCATGCCCTTCCGGGCGCCTCTGGAGGAAATGAAATACTCCAGGACGGATAGTCCCTCGCGGAAGTTGGCCTTGACAGGAATTTCAATGGTACGGCCATTGGTATCGGCCATCAGGCCGCGCATGCCGCCCAGCTGGCGGATCTGGTTCATACTGCCGCGGGCGCCGGAGTCGGCCATCATGAAGATGGGGTTGAACTCATCCAGGTTCTCCTGCAGGGCGTTCGTGACCTCTTTGATGGTCTCCTCCCACTGGCGGACCGTCAGACGGTAGCGCTCGTCATTGGTGATGAAGCCGCGCTTATACTGCCGGTCAATCTTGACAACTTCCTTTTCGGCATGGGCAACCAGCTCATACTTCTTCTCAGGCACACTCATATCCATAATGGACACGGTAATGGCACTGCGGGTGGAGTACTTATAGCCCAGCGCCTTGATATCATCCAGCATTTCCGTGGCAATGGTAAAGCCGTGGACGCGGATACAGCGGTCAATGATCTTGCCCAGGAGCTTCTTGCCGACCTTGTCAGTAATTTCCAGCTTAAACAGGTTAGCGGGGTCGGACCGGTCCACAAAACCCAGATCCTGGGGGACCTTCTCGTTGAAGATCAGACGGCCTACCGTCGCATCGATGATCTCATGGCGCTTCACGCCATCGATCTCCTTTTCCATCCACACCTTGATGGGTGCATGGAGGCCTACCACGCGGCGGCCCGTATCGCCCTCCACCTCAGGCTCCTCGCCCTCTTGGAAGGGTACGAACGTATTATAGGCCAAAATTGCCTCATCTACAGAGGAGAAGATCTTGCCCGCACCCGGCTCATTGTCCCGGACAAAGGTCAGATAGTAGGTACCCAAAATCATATCCTGGGTGGGAACCGTGACAGGCATACCGTCCTGCGGGCGGAGCAGGTTGTTGGCGGACAGCATCAGCATCCTGGCTTCGGCCTGGGCTTCGGCGCTCAGAGGGACATGGACGGCCATCTGGTCACCGTCAAAGTCGGCGTTAAATGCAGTGCAGACCAGGGGGTGCAGCTTGATGGCGCGGCCCTCAACCAGCACCGGCTCAAATGCCTGAATGCCCAGGCGGTGCAGAGTGGGCGCACGGTTCAGCAGGACCGGACGGTCTTTGATGATGTCCTCCAGAGCGTCCCAGACCTCGGTCTTGCCCTTGTCAATCATCTTCTTGGCGGACTTGATATTGTTAGC
>CAYTXW010000053.1:0-9958 GCA_964441575.1 uncultured Oscillospiraceae bacterium | reverse complement strand
CATAGTAATCGTCACTCTTGCTGACATCGGTGAAGGGCAGATCGGATTTGGTTGTCGTGGTTGTGGTGGTGTCAGTGGGCTTCTGCGGTCCGACGGGCGTCCAGGGCTCATCGGGTATCGGGAGAACGGCAGCATTTTTGCTCCACTTGGCGTAGAGGGTAATATCCGCCGTCACCGGCATCGCGAAGTTATAGGCCTCGCTGCAGTCCGCATCGGTAAACCAGCCCTCGAAAGTGTAGCCCTCACGGATGGGATCGTCGGGCCGGGCCGCCGTTTCTCCTTCCACAACGGTCTGGCTCCAGACGTCGCCGGTGCCGTCCATCAGCTGGAAGGTCACGGTGTGCTTCTCCGGCTCGGGGGCGGGGGTCACATGGACCAGGCAGTAGCTTGTGACCGTGGTGTCGGTGGCAACGCTGACCTTCAGGAATGCATAGCCCTCAGACACCGCCGTAATCACGCCGTTTTCATCTACGGTGGCCACCTCGGGATTGAAGGAGGTCCAGATCAGCGCCTTATGCTCCTCCAGCAGCGGTTCGGGGAACAGGGCCGCAGTCAGCTGCCGGGTCTCTCCCACCATCAGCTCCACATTGTGGGTATCCAGATTCAGTGTCTCTGCCTGAACGTCCAGGCAGATCACGGCAAAATTCAGGGAATATGCGCCGTCTTTGGTGGTGGCGGTGATATAGCTGACGCCGGGCTCTGAAGGCGTGTAGTAAGCCACATTCTTTTCGGTAGAGTTGAGAAGCACACCTTCCTCTGTGGTCAGGTCGCCGGTCAGGGTATATCCCTCGGTGGCGGCCCAGTCGAAGGGGCCGTACAGGGCGTCGGGGGTTTCATAGGTCACGCCGCTGACTGTGCCGCCGGGCGCGCCCTCGCTCTCCACGCCGTCGGCGCGGATGACCATCACGTTGTTGGAGCCATACGGGCTGTTCTTCACCCAGATTTCACCCGTGGTGGAATCATAGGTATAATAGGTATAATAGGTGCTGTTCGCCCACCAGTACTCATAGTAGCCGGACTCGTAATAGCTGGCCGGGTAATAATAGCCCACCTGGATGCTCTCCGGCAGTTCATAGCCAGGCTTGGCCACCAGCTTGCCGCTCCATTCTACGCCGCCGACGCCCACATAAGGCGCGCCGTCCAGCACCAGGCCAGTCGATTCCTCATAGGGGTTGGTACCGCTGTAGTTCGATGCACCCACCAAAGAATACAGCTCCACCGGAATGACGCTGTGCGCGGAGGCATCGTTATACTTTGCAATCAGGGTCGCGGTCTCGCCCTGGGTCACATAGACGGTCTGATCGCCGTACTGATCGGAAACCAGATCCTCGTCGGTGCTGTAGGTATACAGATCCTCCCAGTCAATCTCCATGGTGCGGCTGACGCCGTTCAGGGTGACAGTCAGGACGGCTGCGCCGCCGGGAACCTCCACCGCAGGGTCATTGGTAGCGCTGTAATTCAGATAGATCTCGCCCAAGAGGCCGTCGCTGCTGTACCGGGTCACATTGGCAAGTCCCTCGTAGTATTGGGCGGTCTCCTCGGTCTCGCTGATCTCCCACTTGATCTCGTTCAGGACCACATCGGCGGGCTGGAGATCGACAACCTGCACCAGAACCTGACCGTTGGGCTTCAGGCCGGAGAAGTCCGTAATCGCCAGGCTGAAGTCCAGGACCTCCGTGGAATATTCCTCCACAGCCACGATGCAGATGGCCGTGCTGGTGCCGTTGGAGACGGTGATAATGGTCTGGCCGGGCGCCAGGGCCACAACGTGGCCGTACTCATCCACAGTGGCCACCTCGGGGTTGCTGGAAGTGCGGGTGATGGGGGCGTTGGAGCCGGTGTTGTCGATGACGCTCAGGTCAAACTCGCTGCCCACATGGAGCAGAGCAGAGGTCTGGGACAGGATCAGGCCCTCGCCGGTATTGCCCTCTACCGCAACGGCGTAGGCCCGGTCATTGCCGCCATAGTCGCCGCCGTAGACGTACACCGCGCCGGTCCAGGCGAAGTCATAATAGTAGCTCTCGCCTTGATAGCTCTCATTGTGGATGTAGTTGGTCACATCGGCCACAAAGGTAAACTCGTCCACGTCCTTATCATAGATGTACTCGGTGTAGAAGGAATCGGTCAGGAGAACCTTTGTCTCGGCATAGGCCGGATCCCCATAGCCTTCTTTATAGGTCCGGGTGACAACCGGGGCCACCTGGACGGAGGCGATGGAGCCGTCGTCGGTAAAAGTGCCGGTCAGGTAGGTGTGCATGGTACCATCCTCGGCCTCGGCTTCATAGATGGAGACCGCGTTATGCACCAGCTTGGGTGCTTCGGTGTCCACCAGGACGTCAAAGGAGATCACATCACCGGTCATATCCATCTTGCGGCCGTTGAAGGTCGGTTCGTTCTCGCCGGGGATCACGGCCTCAAAATCGATGTAGCCGTCCTCATCGGTGGGGTAATCCCCGTCGCCGTAGGCCGTGATGCTGTAAACGCACTGGGTGCCGCTGGGGAGGACGTTGCCCTCCAGATCGGTGCCGGCCCAGTCCGTGTTCGTGAAATAATAGAGCGACGCGGGAATCGGCATGGCATAGCTGGAGTCATAGTAGGTTTTGAACTGGTATCCGGCATAGTCGCGGTAGTACAGCGCGCCAGTCTCCTTGTCTCTTACCTCCACCACAACCACTTTTGCCTCGCGGAGCTGATACAGCTCATAGTCATTGATGCTTGTAAAATAGCCGGAAGGGGAGAGGGTGATGTTCTCCTCATAATAGACGGTCTGCTCATCCCCGGACAAGGGGTCAAAGACGTTCTGTCCCAGGTTGCTGTAGCTGTAGCCGTCGTAATAACCCAGGATGCTGGGCCACCAGGTATACGCGCCATCCAGGAAGCTCTTTTCCGTGCGGCCATCCAGGTCCGTGTCTTCCTCCACAATATCCAGCCAGGTCGCGCTGTCAAAGATGGGCGCTTTGGTCCAGTCGCCGTAGAATGCCAGGAAGGGCAGGCCGATCTGGGGATTCTCTCCGTTGGCGTCGGTCAGGATTACAAAACCCTCCACATAGGTGCCGTTCGGGAACAGCCGGTCCAGCTCGGCTTTTTCTTCCTCCGTCAGGGCTGCGGTCCGGCTGACGGTGACAGAGCCGTCGGCGGGCACATTTACGGAGCCGAGGGAAACGGTCTTGATGACAACGTCGCTGTCGGTCATCAGCACATTGCCGTTCGCGTCGGTAGCCGTCGCGGGCCGCAGCAGAACCGCTTCGGCCGTATAGGTCAGGGCCGCGTCCGTCAGATTGTTCACATCAAAGGTCAGATCATAGGAGCCGGTCTTGCCGGGGTCATCCTTCAGCTCCAGCTTGCCCACATTTTGTCCGTCCACGGAGATATAGGCCGGCGTGCTGACCGCGCCGGAGGCGCTGACCAGGCCCGCTCCCTGGAGACGGGGCGAATAATATGCGCCGGTTCCGTCCTGCCGGGGCAGAGCCGTGCTGACCAGCAGCTGCTGCGTCAGCGACGCCGCATCCACAGTGGAGACGCCCAGCTTGCTCATGACATACTGCTTCACCAGAGCGGTGATGCCGGTCATATGGGGCGCAGCCATGGAGGTGCCGCTCATCATACCGTAGCTGCCGGTATAGTCCGAATAGGTGCCGCTGCCCTCCGTGTAGGAAGCGTCCAGAATGGAGGACCAGATATTTCCGCCGGGAGCGGTGATTTCCGGCTTCAGCTCCAAGCTGGGGCCTGCGCCCCAGGAGGAGAAGGAGGACATCTCATTGGCGGAATCCCACTGGATCAGCTCATCTTCCTCCGCCACGGTGATCTTGACGTCATATCCTGCCTCAATCGCCGCAATCATGGCTTCGCCATCCGCCTTAGAAATAAAGGCGGAGGTCAGGGTGGTGCCGTCCACATTCATGGCAATCAGCTCGCCCTCCACATTGTCGTAGACAAGGACAGCCTCGACACCACCCTTGATCGTCTGACCAGTTCGATAATCATAATAGGTCCACGCAAAGCTGTTGGCATTATTAATCTTGTCAGCAAAGCTCAGCTCGCCGCGCTGGACCAGGGCAATGCCGGTCTTACCCATTTCACCATAGCCATAATAGCTGCGGAAGCCGGCGGCATAGTAGTCGTTATAGGTACCGGTGCCGCCCACGGGGATAACGGAAACCGGGTCCTTCCCCGCGAACTTGTACTTCATCGCCACGCTGTTGGGGTCCAGATACGGCACCTTGTGCTCCACTCCACTGTCGTCCGTCCAGGTGAAATACGCCTGCACATCCACGCTGTTGTTATAGGAGGCCACCGCCAGGTTGGAGTCATAGACCGCGGGAGAACTTATCATGGAGATCTCCGGGTTGGAGGCCAGGCCGTAGTCGCCGTAATTGCTGTTGACGCTGGAATAGCCCGCGTTGCCGGCGGAGGTCATGAACAAAATGCCGGATTCATACAGGCTGTGATAGGCCGCGTTGGCAGCCGTATCGTCCGCAGCAAAGCCGTTGTCGCTGCCCAGGGACAGGTTGACCACGTCCGCGCCAAGCAAGGCCGCGTCGTTCAGTGCGTTCAGGATGGAGGTTTCCTCCGCGCCGCCATCGGAATCCGGGAAAACCTTCATGGCCAGAATTTGGGCATCGGGAGCCACACCGGAGAACAGGACCTCGCCTTCCTCCGATTCCGCATAGCCCGCCACCGTACCGGCCACATGGGTGCCGTGGTCGCTGTCAGCGGGCCGGACGTTCAGATCTCCGTCGGCGTAGTCGGCGGCGAAGGGAACCTTCCGGTTCTTATAGAGATCGTTATGGTCATAGATAAGAATCTGGCCGTCCGCGCCGGTATTGGCGGCCAGCTGGGTGGTCTGCACAAACCGGGTCATGGCGGATTCCGTCCAGCGGATGTCGGCCTTGCCGTCCTCCGTCTTGAAGGAGTCCTCCGTAAAGGCCTCGTGAACGCGGCGGATGCCGGTGATGTTGTCGCCCGCGGTGTCATCCCAGTAGGTGGACCATTCCAGGTCCAGACCAGTGTCCAGAATAGCCACCAGCATCCCCTTGCCGGTGAAGCCCTCGGACCAGACGCCGTCGATGCCCACCAGGTCATAGCTGTAACCGGCAACTCCGGCCTCAGTCACAGGCTCGTCGGGCCGGTCATAGGTGATTTCCACATAGGCGCTGCGGACGCCGGGGATCTCCTGAATCTCGGACAGGGCGCCATAGGGAACCTTGACGGCCACGGCATTGACCAGTGCCGTCCACTGGCCGACCACTTCCAGCCCGTCCACGCCGGGCTGACGGGCAATCGTGTCCAGAATGGCGTCCTGTTCCGCCAGCAGCTCGTCCGACAGGTCCAGCGCGTCATTTGACGTCAGGAACGCGGAAACCGCTTCCCCGGCGGACCGCGTCTCGCTTGCAGCCGCAAAGGGGCTGACGCCGAAGTAGTCCATCAGCGCCGGATTCTCCAGATGGACAATCACTGTCACGGTTTCGTCCTCGGCATAGGACGGCCGCGCCGCCGCTTCTGCATTTGAAGTCTTCTGTTCCTCCAGACGGGACGCGCCTTCCACTTCCAAGGCTGTCAGGGCCGTGTCCGTCTGTTCCGGCTGGATTTCCCCGGCAAGGGCGGCGGGCAGAACGCCGGCCAGCAGTGCCAGAACCAGCAGCAAAGCCAGAACTTTTTTCATACGCTTCATTCCTTTCTTAAATCACCTTGCGGACGCATTCGCCCCCGCATGCCGCACCCCGGATATTTATGTTCCATGATGGTGTGACATATTTAGCTATTATTATAAGCCTGTTTCGGGGGGCTGTCAAGAAAAAAGGAGCGCGGCGAATTTGACAAGGGCCAGGAAATGCGATACTATAATACAAACAGAACGGGAAGGAAGCACAGAATGGATTATACGGCATCGCCAAACGAGCTGCTGGAGGCGCTGGCCTATCTGGGGGCCAGGGCCAACGGCAATACCATGGAGCGGATGGAGGAGCGGCTGCTGGCCCGAGGCATCACGGATCTCTCCTCCTTTCAGCATCGGTTCGGGCCCATTGCGTCCCTGCGGCGGGAACTGGACCGGGAGGTCCAGCTGCACCAGGCCCAGCTGGACCGGCTGTTCGGCAATCTGGAGGGATTTCCTTTCAGCTCCACCGGCTCCTATTCCCCTGCGTTTTTGCTGTTTTACCCCATGCTTTGCCGCTATGACGGCGATTTTAACGCATTGATGGACCAGATGGCCGCCCTTTCTCCGGACCATGTGGCGCGGCACATTCTGATCTCCCTGGACCTGGAGGATCAGCTGGAGCCGGGCGAGGCCGGCGCGGGCGCATTGCTGGCGAAAATCATCCGCTCTCTGAACATCCCCACCAGAAGCCGCGCCGCTCTGCTGGCCCTGCATCAGGACTATGCCGCCGTGCTGCCGGAGATGGGCAGCTGCCTCCGGCTGGCCGTTGCCGCCTTGCAGCGGCGGCGGGAGCAGCTGAAAGAAATGGCGGAGCACTTCGGCCGGGAGCTGGAGGCCGTGGGCTACGAGGCTTATCTGCGCCGGACCTCCAGTCTGGCCCTGTCGAAGGACACCCAGTACCATCTGCGGCCCTTCCTGCTGGGGCCGGACACCAATCTGACCCTGGAAACCCCGGAGACCGGCGGCGACGTGATCATTTTCTGCGGTGTTCTGCGGCAGTTTCTGCAGCAGCTGCTGGCCGATTCCGAGGATACGGCGGCCCGGGTCCATGACGCCATCCGGCTCCTGGGGGATCGGACCCGGTTTGACATTCTCTGTTATCTGCAGGAACGCCCGGCCTACGGGCAGGAGCTGTCGGACCACTTCGGTCTGGCCCGGAACACCATCCACCACCACATGAGCAAGCTGCTCAACGCCGGACTTGTCACCTGCACCGTAGAAGGCAAGCGAATCTATTACGCTGTCAACCGGGAACGCCTGGCCCCTCTCCTGCGCCAGCTGCAGGCTCTGCTGCTGGGAGAGGGATTCACTTAACGGGGCAAGCCTCGTTCCGCGCCGGAGGCGCGGGATCTGTCCCGCTCTGCCTTTTCCGGTTTCTGAATTTCCGATTAAAAGCCCCGGACTGTCATCGGCAGTCCGGGGCTTCTTCTCTCTATGGCCAATAATCATCGCCCGGGTCAATGGGCTCCATGGGGTCGATGGGGTTTTCCGGTTCTTCGGGGTCCGTTGGTTCCTCCGGCTCCTCTGTTGTCTCCTCGGTGGGGCCGACAATGTATTTCTGGTCCCGCTTCTTGTAGGTGCTGGTGGCCTCCAGCTCGTTGGACAGCTGCTTGCCGTCCGAACCGTAAATGGTCTTATAGGTGACTACCTTATAGCCCGTGTAAGGCGACTCGGCCAGCTCGCGGTAGCCAACGGGCTTGGTTTCGTCCACCTCCTCCACCGTGGTCCAGGGATAGGTCTCCAGAATCGTGTAGCTCATTTCCACCGTGAAATCCAGTTTCTCCGCGCCCCAGAAGGTGATATTCACCGTGCCGCCGCTAATGTCGGCCTGAATTTTAATGGGGTAATCCAGCGTATTTCTGAATTTATAGTCAACGCTCCCCCAATACACCGTGGCGTCCATGCCATAGGGGACGTAGGTGACGGCATACATATGCGGCTCCCGATACACCTGCTCCAGGTCCAGATACAATGTGGCCAGATAGATGGTGGACGCCACCTGGCACACGCCGCCGCCCAGTTCCTCGGCGCTGGCGCCGCCGCCGACATAGACCGTAGCAGGCAGATAGCCCTTTGCTTCGGTCCGCTCTCCTACCACATCGTTGAAGGAAAACACCTCATCCGGGTTCAGGACGGTGCCGTTGATGGCCTGACAGGCCAGGCGCAGATTCTCGGTCCGGGCCGTCTGGCTGGCGTTGTAGCTGCTCTCGGCCTCGTACAGCTTCACGCCGAACATTTCATGCTCCAGCTCCTCTTTCGTAACCTCCGGCTCGATGTCTTCCAGCTGGATTACCACCTCACTGCCTGCGGCGGCGGTGGCAAGGCGCTGATTCGCCGCCTCCAGGTCGAAGCCGAAGCCGGAAACCTCCTCGGAAATGATATGGGTTTCCTCGTCGTATGCCGCGTCCTTCACCTCGGTGCAATATTCTTCATAATAGGGCGTCAGGTCCACCAGTTCGCAGGGTACCTCGTTATACTCCCAGGTCAGGGGTGTAAAGTCGCTGTTCATAAAGGCGTTGTACACCGCGTCAAAGAGACCGTCGGCGTCCAGCGTCCGCTCCGGGTAGCCAACCTGAACGGTCAGGGTTCCCCGGCTTTCGTTGTACTCCACCCGGGAGGGCTGGGGCGACTGCTCCACCTCCGCCGCCACCTGGTCGATCATGCTTCGGATATAGTCGGTGTCCAGATTCAGAGTGGTTTGCAGGGGAATATACCGCTCGGTCCGGCGGCAGCTGAGATAGCTGCTCAGAGCGGAAAATACGCTGCCGCTGCGGCCGTAGGCCAGGGCCTCGTCAATGACCTCGTCGGCATCCAGGGCCACATTGGTCTGCTCCGGGCGAAAAGACAGGGTCCGGTCCGGCAGACGCACGTCCAGCGCTGCGGAGGCATAGGAGACCTCTGCCACACCGGCCACTGCCTCCGTGGCCTCCTGTCTGGTCATCCCGCCCACGTTGATACCGGCCACATAGATATTGGGATAGATGGTGTTTCCGTTTTTCAAAATCAGGCCATAGGCAAAGATGCCGATCAGCAGCGCCAGCACCAGCGCGACTGCGGCAATGCCCGCAATGGCCGCGCTGCTCAGTCTGCGGCCCTTTTCCGCGGGCGGCTGGGGCGGATTAGTCCCGTAGGGCCGGGTCGGCTGACGGACCGGTTCCGGTTCCCGGGCTGCCTCGGACGGCCGGGCCGGTTCCCGCTTCCAAGCCGGGTCGGCTTCCCATGTGTCCCGGGGCAGCTGAACCGTTTCGGCATCCCACATATCGTTGGGCAGCCGGACGGTCTGGGTCTCCCAGGAATCCCGGGACGTGCGGGACGGCTCCGCCTTCGGCGGGGCGGTCTCAGCAGGCCGCTCCACCGGAGCCGTGCGCGGCTGCTCGAATTTTCCTTTTTTTCTGCTCATAATTGCTCCTATCTATCAAGCGGTCTGCGCCGCACACACCATGCAAAGGGGATTGAATTTCATTTCGTTCTAATATTATAGAGGAAATACACCGTTTTTGCAATCATAAAAGCGTGATGATTCCATGACAGAAGTGTGAACTTTTTGTCAAACCAGGAACAACCTTCCGGGGCAGAAAAAACAAGTCCGGGCGCAAAAGTGCCGCCCCGGCCCCGGGGCGGCGCTTTTGCGCATCAATAGGATTCTGATTTCTTCAGGCTGACGGCCTTTTTCGCGCATGCCGCGATCCGTTCCGGCGTGATGCCATAGGCTTCCAGTACCAGGGGCGCCTTGCCGCTGCGGCCGAATTCATCGTTGACGCCGTGGCGGATCACCGGCACGGGGCAGGTTTCGGACAGGTATTCGGCCACCGCCGCGCCCAGGCCGCCAAGGACGTTGGCTTCCTCGGTGGTGACAATGGCGCCGGTCTCCCGGGCCGCTTTCAGCACAAGCTCCTTGTCCAGGGGCTTGATCGTATGCATATCTATAACGCGGGCGGAGATTCCCTCGGCCTTCAGCTGATCGGCGGCCTTCAGGGCCATCTGGACGTTCATGCCCACGGCGATGATGGTAACGTCGCTGCCGTCCGCCAACGTCACACCCTTGCCCAGCTCAAACCGGTAGCCGGGAATCGTGTCGGTGACGGTCTCCACCGCCAGACGGCCCAGGCGCATATAGGCAGGGCCGTCATAGTTCAGCAGGGCCTCCGTGGCCAGGCGCATTTCATGGCCGTCGCAGGGGCACAGCACCGTCATACCGGGAATGGCCCGCATCAGGGCAAAGTCTTCAATGCACTGGTGGGTCGCGCCGTCCTCGCCGACAGACAGGCCGCCGTGGGAGCCGACCACCTTCACGTTCAGGCC
>CAYTXW010000052.1:0-10207 GCA_964441575.1 uncultured Oscillospiraceae bacterium | reverse complement strand
TAGTGTTGCACTTCATATGATAACCTGCCCAGCCCCCTAAGAGGGGGCACGAGGGTGCGTACAAAAAATTCAATTTGTCCGCGTCAGCGCGTCCGCCCGCAGGCGGGCGTACAAAGCGCAACCGAGCGCAGCGACACCCGCAGGGCGTGCTTTGCAGGCTCTTAGCGCGGCGGAGACACCATATCTATTATCTATTCTCTCTTATCTATCCTCTATCCTCTATCCTCCATTCCATCCGCTCCTTCCCCTCCAAGTCCTTCCACCAAACCGCCCCTTCCTCCAGGGTCATATAGCCGTGCCAGCTGCCGTTTTTGGGGATGGACACGGAGCCGGGGTTCCAATATTGGAACGTCCCGTGGTCCACGCAGGCGGGGATATGGGTGTGGCCGGTCAGCAAAATATCGCCGGGCCGGAGCTTGGGCGGCGCGTCTTCGGAAAGAACATGGCCGTGGGTGGCGTAGATGGTCCGCCCCGCCGCAAACAGGATGCAGTAGTCCGCCAGGATGGGGAAACTCAGGACCATCTGATCCACCTCGGCGTCGCAGTTGCCCCGGACGCACAGCAGTCGGTCGGCCACGGCGTTGAGCATGGCGATGACCTCCTTGGGCGCATAGTCCCGGGGCAGATCGTTGCGGGGGCCGTGGTACAAAAGATCTCCCAGCAGAAGAAGCTTCTCCGCGCCTTCTTGTTCAAACGCCTCCAGCATCCGGCGGCAGTACCAGGCGGAGCCGTGGATGTCCGACGCAATCATCAGCTTCATTGTTTTTCTTCCTTCCTTCTCAGCTTCTCCAGCACCTCGCAGAAGTAGTCCGGCAGCGGACAGGTGACGGTCATCCGTTCGCCGGTGCGGGGATGGCGGAAGGTCAGCTCTCTGGCGTGGAGGCACTGGCTATCCTGCCCCAGCTCCGGCTTGGCGTGACCATAGACCGTGTCCCCCAGAATGGGGTGGTTGCGCCAGGCCAGGTGAACCCGAATCTGGTGGGTGCGGCCTGTCTCCAGGCGGCATTCCAGGCGGGTATAGCCCTGAAACCGCTCCAGGACCCGCCAGTGGGTAACGGCGGCGCGGCTGTTTTTCTCCGTTACGGCCATCTTCTTGCGGTCCGTCGGATGGCGGCCAATGGGCGCGTCAATGGTCCCGCTGTCCGCCTGGACGCCGCCTACCACAATGCACTCATAGGTCCGGGTCAGGGTGTGATCCTTCAGCTGCTCCGCCAGGCTCTGGTGCGCAAAGTCGTTCTTGGCCGCAATCAGCAGGCCGGAGGTGTCCTTGTCAATGCGGTGGACAATACCGGGGCGCAGTACGCCGTTGATGCCGGAGAGGGAATCCCGGCAGTGGTACAGGAGACCGTTGACCAGGGTGCCGGACCAATGTCCGGCGGCAGGATGGACCACCAAACCCTTGGGCTTGTTGATAACCAGCACGTCCGAATCCTCATATACAATGTCCAGGGGAATCTTCTCCGGCACAATTTCCACATCCCGGGCCGGCGGCAGAACCGCCTCCAGCACATCTCCGGCCTGGAGCCTGTCGCTTTTTTTCAAAACCCGGCCCCGGCAGGTCACAAGTCCCGCTTCCAGAAGCCTTTGGGCCGCGCTGCGGCTCAGGTCTCCCAGCCGGGCCAGGGCCGCGTCGGCCCGCTCGCCGGTTATGTCAGCCAGCAGCGTCATGGGGCTTATCCTCCTTCTTTTTGTCGAAAAACAGGGCATAGATCACCAGCAGAACGGCTCCGCAGACCACAAAGCAGTCCGCCACGTTGAAGACCGCGAAGCGCATGAACTCCAGCTCGATCATATCCACCACATAGCCAAACCGAATCCGGTCAATCAGGTTGCCCGCAGCGCCGCCCGCAATGGAAGCCAAGGCCCACAGGCCCACGGGATGGGTGATCCACTTCTTTTTCAGCACATAGGCCAGCGCCGCGAAGACCAGCAGCGTTACCGCCAGAAAAAACCACCGTCCGCCCTCCAGCAGAGAAAAGGCCATACCGGTATTCCGGTAATGGGTCAGATGGAACACGCCGGGCCATACCGGAACTGTTCCGCCGTAGGGAATATGCGCCGTCACCAGCGCCTTGACCACCTGGTCCAGAACCACCGCCAGCACCGCGAACAAGATGAGAATGCAATAGAGCATACAAAACCTCCGTCTTCATAATGCCGTGTTTTGCGGTTTCACCCGAAAGACGGGCGCAAAACGGCTGAAATAAAAGCATCATGGGCGCTTTGCGGTCATTATACCACAGCTTCGCCGCCGGGGCAACGTCTGTCTGCGGCGTGAAATTGAGATAAAATATAGACCAAAAATTGAAGCCGCTCCGGAAGCAGCCGGTGTCTTCGCAGAGCCGGCATGGATACGGGACGGTCAATCCTTGATTCGTGCTGAAAAATCTGATACCAAATTGACACAAAATTGTCGCGGAAATGTTGTTGCATCCACCCGGCCAAGTGGATTATACTATTCTTATACCTTTCGATTGGAGGGATTTTTATCAGCGCACATGAAAAAAAGTCAAGAAATATCATGATGATCGCGGGAGTAGGCGTGGCCGCTCTGGCGTTTCTGGTTTTTTTATGCCTTCTGATCTGGGGCGCCGTCCTGAAAAGCGGAGATACGGTGTTTCCCAATGTCTGCGTGTCCGGCGTGAACATCGGCGGCATGGAGCGGGACGAGGCCACCGAGGCTCTGGAGACCGTCCTGTCCACCACGCACTCCACCAGAACGCTGACGGTGCAGCTGCCGGACCGGAAGGTGGTCTTTGACCCGGAGATGGCCAATTCTCCCCTGGACACCGCCGCCATGGTGGACACGGCCATGGCCTATGGCCGCGACGGCGGACCTTTTTCGGCGCTTCGTACCTACATCCAGTGCAAAAATTCCGCTTACATTCTGGACCTGGGCGATTTTCTCCAGGTAGACGCCGAATACGTTCGGGAGTTGATTGACAAGACCGCTGCCGATGTGAAGCGGGACATGGTGCAGTCGGAGATCCGCATGGACGAGGAAAACGGCGTGATTGTCATCCAGCTGGGCTACAATGGCCGCAGTCTGGACGCCGACGCGCTTTATGACAAAGTTATGGCTGCCTACGACTCCGGCAATCTGTCGGACATCAACTTCTCCTATGACTTGGTCCCCTACGACATTGTGGATCTGCAAGCCTATTACAACGAATACTGCTCTGCCCCCAAGGACGCCTACTATGATGAGGACAGCCGGTCCATCGTGGAAGAAGTGGTGGGCTACGGCTTTGACCTGATGGCCGCCAACCAGCAGCTGGCTCTGGCGGAGGAAGGTTCCACCATTGAGATTCCCCTGGAGGTCATGAAGCCTGCCGTCACGCTGGAGAGCCTGAAGGACACCTATTTCTCCGATGTGCTGGCCTCTGCCTCCAGCAACGTTACCAGCGACGCCAACCGCACCAAAAATCTGGAGCTGGCCTGCAACGCTATCGACGGCACAGTGCTGAATCCGGGCGAGACCTTCTCCTTCAACGGCACCGTGGGCGAGCGGACTGCGGAAAAGGGTTACAAGCCGGGCATCATCTTCACCGATGACGGCGCCAGCGAGGCCGAGGTCGGCGGCGGCGTGTGTCAGGTGGCTTCCACGATCTACTACGCTGTTCTGATGGCCGATTTGGAGGTTGTGGAACGGGCGCCTCATATGTACATTGTTACCTATGTACCCGCGGGCTGTGACGCCACGGTCTACTGGGGTTCCCTCGATTTTAAGTTCAAGAATACCAACTCCACGCCCATCATGATTAACGCCGCTGTCTCCAACGGCAAGGTGAACATCAGTCTGGTTGGCACCATGGAACACGACTACACCGTGGAAATGACCAGCACGAAAGTGTCCGAGGTTCCCTATGAGGAAATCGAAATCGTGGACGAAACCAAGGAGCCGGGCTACAGGGAACTGAAGGTGTCGCCCTACACCGGCTATGTCTATTGGAGCTACAAGAATTACTACGATCTGAACGGCAATCTGCTGCGGACGGAAAAATGCGCCATCAGCGAATATGACAAGCGGGACGCGGAGTACATTGTCGGCCCCGAGCCGGAGGATCCGGAGCAGCCCGGCGAAGAAGACGGCAGTGAGGACGGCGGCGATGACGGCGACGATGACGGCGACGACGGAAACCTCCTCAACGGAAGCCTGTACACCTGACCGCCGAACCCTCGCGCTTCCTTCTCAGGGGGCTGCTTCGCAGACTCTTAGCGCGTAGCGGTCTGCGGTCCGGCCTTGCAGGGGCAGCGCAAATCATAGCATATTTCTCCGGATAGACCGCATTGTCCCTTAAGCGGGTACGGTCTGCCGGAGTAAGCTATGACAAACTGCATATTGACAAAGCTCTCTTCCCGTGGTAAAAAAAGGAGAGTAACACCCGGAAAACAGGTGTACAATTCTCAGAGGAAAGGTGAAAACAGTATGAAACAGGAACGCCTCAAGCGTGTCGTTTCCAACATGGAAGCCTGCGGGTTGAAGCAGATCATCATCAGCGACCCGGATTCGATTTTTTATTTGACAGGGATTACCTACGATCCCGGCGAGCGTCTGTTTGCGCTCTACATCAACGACCAGGGGCAGGCACATCTGTTCAACAATCACATGTTCCCCCAGGCGCCGCAGGAGGGACTGGAAATCCATTTTTACGATGATACCGACGATTTTATGGGCATGGTGGCCGGTGTGGTGGCCGGCGGCGAGCTGGGCGTGGACAAGTTCTGGCGCGCAAAGTTTTTGATTCCGCTGGCGGAGCGGCGGCCCGATGTCACGCTGCGGCTTGGTTCCGCGCCGGTGGATCAGGCCCGCTTGACGAAGGACGCCGAGGAAATTGAACTGATGCGCCGGGCCTCCGCCCTCAACGACGACACCATTGGAGAAATGGTCCATCGTCTGGGGGAGAATTTGACGGAGCGGCAAATGCTGATGGCTGTCGGCGAAGCCCATCTGCGGCGCGGCGCGGACATTGCCTATGAGTATCTGATCTGCTTTGGCAAGGGAAGCAGCGAATCCCACCATTGCAGCGGATCCGGCCGTATCAAGCCGGGAGACTCCGCCATTTTCGACATTTTCACACCGGTGAATCATTATTGGTGCGACATGACCCGCACCGTGTTTTACCAAAGCGTCAGCGACGAGCAGCGGCATGTATATGAGGTGGTCCGGGCTGCCAACGAGGCGGGCATTGCGGCGGTAAGGCCGGGCGCTCCGCTGGCCGAGGTGGACCGGGCGGCCCGAAAGGTCATCACCGATGCCGGATATGGGGAATACTTTACCCATCGCACCGGCCACGGAATTGGCATTTCCGTCCATGAGCCGCCCGATTGCAGCGCGGTCACAACCGCCATCATGGAGCCGGGCATGTGCTTCTCCGTGGAACCGGGGATCTATCTGCCGGGCAAATGGGGCGTCCGGGTGGAGGACCTGGTGACAGTAACAGAGCACGGCGTAGAAGTGCTGAACCATTATCCGAAGGACCTTATGGTGATCGATTAGTTGACGATTGACAACAAATCATGCGCCGCACTTCCGGTTTTTCCGGAGGTGCGGCGCAGACTTTTTTACCGAATCTGAGTGCCGCAGGGAATGCTGTCGTCCACAAAAATGACCTTGCAGCCGCAGGCGCTGTTGGTGCCGGCCAGCAGCATGCCGTTGGAGGTCACGCCGGTGATGCGGGTGGGCTTCAGATTTGCCAGCACGATGATCTTCCGGCCAATCAGTTCCTCGGGCTTGTAGTCATGTTTGATGGAGGACACAATCACCCGTTCGCCGAGGCCGTCATCCAGGGTAAGCTTCAGGCAGTTCTGGCTCTTGCGGATTTCCTGGCACTTGACCACTTTGCAGACCCGCAAATCCATGCTTCCAAACTGCTCGATGCCGATCTCCGGCTTCATCGGCTCCACCGGATCGGGGTCGCCGTAAACCCTTTCTTCCACAACCGCTTCCGCCGCTTCGGGCTTGGCGGCCTCCTCCTCGGTCATCGGGGTGGAGAAGTCCAGCAGCTTCAAATAGCGTTCCGTCTCGATGGCATAGAGGAACAAATACAGGCGCGGGCCTTTCTCTCGGTCAAGCAACAGTTTGTAGACTGTCTTGAAGAACTCGCCCTGGGCCGCTTTCAGCTCCTTGGTACCCGGCTCCAGGCCCCGCAGGCGGGCGGGAATGGCGTAAATGGCGGCGTTCAGCTCGTCCAGGGTATAGCCACCCCGCCGGAGATAGCCGTGCAGCTCGGCCACCTCCTGCTTTTCCAGGTCGCTGAGAGAGGCATAGACCTCCCAGTTGCGGCCTGTGCGCAGGCGGTTGACCTGGTCCGGCGCACACTGCTCCAGCCAGTATTTGGCCCGCTCCAGCCGGTCGGCAAAGTCGGCTTCTTTGTAGGGGGTACCGATCTTTTCAAACACCGTCTCCAGCATGGGTACGTTGAAGTCCACTACAGACCCCATCTGCACCAGCAGGCTCATGGGGACGGTACTGACCCGGCGGCCCGGCACCTCACAGTTATACATGATGGCCTGAGTCAGCTCGTCGGCCTTCCCGCTGCGGCAGGCGTCCAGCATCCGGTCAAACTCAAAATACTGCTTCAAAATACCGTCGTCGAAGCAGAAATCAAAGGCCCGGGTCGGCTCAGTCTTGGAATAGAGCCACAGGATGATCTCCGGCTGATAGAGCTTCAAAAGCTGGCCGGGGGTCAGGTTCAGGCCGGAGGACCCGGACATCTTGCCCGTGGTGCCGCGAATGCCGATGAACTCATAGCCCTGGAATACCGGCGGTTCATAGTGAAAGATCTTCTTGGCAATGACCTTGGCCGTGGCATAGCTGCCGGTGGGCGAGGCATGGTCTTTGCCGCCCGGCTCAAAGTCCACGCCCTCATAGAGCCAGCGCATGGGCCAGTCGATCTTCCAGGCCAGCTTGCAGTTGAAATCCCTGGTAAAGTCAAAGTCGCCCTCATAGCCGCAGGCGCAGCGGTAATGGGCCACCCGGCAGTCCTCCGTCAGGCTGGTGATGGTGGTGGTGTCCTTGCCGCAGTGGGGGCAGTAGATGGATACGGGGTAGTAGTTCTCCCGCTCTCCGGGCTGGGCCTCTTGGGTGCGAAAGCTGTCAAGGATGTCAAAGATTTCGCCCCGCTTCTCCAGAGCATGGCGTACATAGCCGGCATACTTGCCGGAGCGGTACATCTGCGCCTGATAGCGGCGGTCCAGCGCAATGCCGAACTGCTCCATCGCGCTTTCAAATTCATGCTCAAAACGGGCGGCGTAGGTGGGATAAAGATCCCGATCGTCAAAGGGGTTGGGTACATCCACATAGGGACGTCCGATATATTGTTCCATGTTTCCGTCCACCGCAGCCACATTGACGGGAATCTTCCGCAGGCGGTCAAACTCGTCCCAGCTGAACAGCAGCCGCGCTTTTTTGCCCATCTTCCGCAGAGCCTTCACCACAAGATAGCTGGTGGCCACATCCCGAAAATTGCCAATGTGAATGGAGCCGGAGGGGCTGATACCGGCGGCACAGACATATTCTTCCTTGTCCGGCTTCCGCCGCACAATCTCCGCCGCGATTTTTTCCGACCAATGCATGTTGTATCACCTCAAAAAGTATCATAAGAACGTGGATTTCCAAAGTTATATCTTACAATACAAAGGCCGGTCCGTCAACTAAAAAATGGTCTGCCTTCACTGCCCGTTGTCCACTGTCAATCTCCCCCGGTTCTCCTCCAGCGCCGCAATCATCGAAGCAATCCCGTCTCCCAGCAGCGCGGCGGACCGGAGGGCCTGCTGGAGAGTGTTGCCGTTGCTGCCGACCTCCACCAGGATGGAACCCGGGGTCATGTGCTGGTTGAAGCGCTCTGTCCGCAGGTCCAGATTTCGGCACAGGCCGGGGTAGGCCCCCTCCAGCACCGATTGAAGCTTTAGTGCGTTGGCCAGGTTTTCCTGCCAATTTGGATGGCTCAATCCGCCCTGGTCGGTCCCCACCACCAGCATCAGCTGGGCGCAGTTCTCGCCGTTCTCCGTGGCGGATAACGCCACAGCGTTGCCGGAGGCGTCTTCCGCCGCGTCCCGGTGAATGTCGATGACCATTTGAATCCCGGGTTCCCGGTCCAGCCAGTAGGCAATGCGCTCCAGCGCGGCGGCATAGGAGCCGTTATAGGATGGGTAGTCATTCAGCGTTTCGTCGTGAATCACTTCAATTCCATGGGCCTGCAGCGTCTCCGTGAGAACCCGGCCCACCTGGACCACAGAGCGGTCCGTATCCAGAGTCCGGTATTCGCTGCTGGCCTCGTATTCCCAGCCGGACTCCTGGGTATAGGCCTCCGTGGCGTGGGTGTGGAGAATCAGAATCTTCGGCCCGCCGCCGGAGAAGTCCAGCGTCGAGGGCTGGGCCAGCAGAGCAGCCTTGTCCACCTCATAGGTGCAGCCGCCGTCGATGGAGATCTGGTCTGCCGAGGCCGGGGTGGCGGGCAGCGGCGTGTCCACCGGTATGGAGGCCTCCTCCGGCGCGTTCTCCTGCGCGGGCAGCGGCTCTAAGGCAGAATCGTCCTCCGCCTCCGGCTCGATCCAATGGAGGACCCACATCTGCGGTTTCTCCTCCGGTTCCTCCGCCTGGGCGGCCTGTCCCGTCTCCAGGAACAGCATCCAGCGGGCAAACTCCGTGCTTTGCGCCGTGCGGGAAACCCAGGCCATCGCCTTTGCGTCCAGACCCAGGAACATGCAGAGCCTGAGACAGACCGAAAACGCCAGCATCGCCGCGCAGCAGCGGCGGCTTTTTCTTTCGTACATATCCATCCCCCCGGGAGATTCTATGCGGCGGCGCGGCCATTTAGGACAAGCGGACTTGCATAATGGCGGCGGTTGGAGTATAATATGAGCCACTGAAAAAAACTGAAAAGCTGAAAGGACGCCGTTATGACAAAACCTGAAACCGTGGATTACCGGCAGTTCTGCTGGAGCAAGCGGAATGAGCCGGAGTTTTCCCATCTCAAACTATTGCTGTTTTGGCCGGTGTTTGGTCTTCTGTTCGTCCTGGCGGAGCGAGGAGGTCTGCCGCTGACGTATCACCCGGTTTATGTTCCGGCGGATGATCTCATCCCCTTTTGTGAATATTTTCTGCCAATTTATCTGTTTTGGTTCGTGTTTCTCACCGGTATGGTGGTCTATACCCTGTTTTTTGACGTTCCGGCCTTCCGAAAAATGATGTGGTTCACCATTCTGACCTATTCGGCCACCATGCTGATTTATTTTCTCTATCCCACCTGCCAGGAGCTTCGGCCCACGGAATTCGCCCGGGACAACGCCTTTACCCGCTTCATCCAGTGGTTCTATATGTTCGACACCAACACCAACGTCTGCCCCTCCCTCCATGTGATCGGCTCCTTCTCAACGGTGATAGGCGCGTGGTACAGCCGCCGGTTCTCCACGCCGGGCTGGCGGGCCGCGTTCCTTCTGGCGGCGGCGCTGATCAGCATCTCCACCGTGTTCCTGAAGCAGCACTCCGTGGTGGATGTGCTGGTCTCCCTGCCGCTGTGCGCCGCAGCCTGGGGACTGGTTCAATATGCAGATTCAACGAAAAAATTCCGGAAAATCCGTTGAGAGATGGCGCAAAACCGTGTATAATGCACTTGAGAAGATCGCGGCATGGCCGCAAATTATGGAGGTAAGAAGATGTTTACCAAACTGATTGAAGCACTCAAAGCTACCCGCCGGACCATCGTGTTTACCGAAGGCCCCGACGCCCGTATTCTGGAAGCCACGGACCGCCTGAAGAAGGACAACCTGATGGACGTCATTCTGGTAGGCAATGTGGACGAGGTCAAGGCTGCCGCCGCCAAGGGCGGATTTGACATCGAAGGCGTGGAGATTCTCGACCCGGCCACCTATGCGGGCATGGACGAGATGATTGCCAAGATGGTAGAGCTGCGCAAGGGCAAAATGACCGCCGAGGAATGCGCCAATGCTCTGCGCAAGGGCAACTACTTCGGTACCATGCTGGTGAAAATGGGCAAGGCCGACGCCCTCCTTGGCGGCGCAACTTATTCTACGGCCGACACGGTCCGCCCCGCGTTGCAGCTTATTAAGACCAAGAAGGGCGCACATCTGGTGTCCTCCGCCTTTATTCTGACCCGCCCCGGCGATGACAACCTGAGCAAGCTCTGCATGGGTGACTGCGCCATCAACATCTCCTATGAGGACAGCGTGGACAAGGAGGGCA
>CAYTXW010000051.1:7342-10343 GCA_964441575.1 uncultured Oscillospiraceae bacterium | reverse complement strand
CGTGGCGTTCGAAGACCGGATCTCCCTGGGCGGCGTGACGTTCCGGCTGGTCCCCATCACCAAGGAGCAGGAGGTCATCCAGGCCTCGGTCCGGACCCGGGCCGGCGGCGAGATCCGAGGCAGCGTGACGCTGCTGCTCCTGACCCTGTTCCAGGCCCTGACAGCCTGGCAGCTGATGCTCCGTTCCGAGGCGGCGGCCGCGGTGGGCAGGGCCTTCGCCATTCTGGCGGTCCTCCAGTGGGCGCTGTTTCTGCTGATGCGCCTGCTGCGCCGCACGGCCTTTGAGGTGGAGACCATCGCCTTCTTCCTGACCACCATGGGGCTGGCGGTCATCGCCTCCGACGATCCCACCGAGCTGGGGAAGCAGCTGGTCTGCATCGGCGCGGGCCTGGCGGTGTTTTTGGCGGTCTGCCTGTCTCTGCGGGACCTGGAGTGGGCCAAAAAGCTCCGCTATGTGGCGGCGGCCGGCGGCCTGGCCCTGCTGGTTCTGAATTTGATCTTCGGCGTGGAGCAGTACGGCGCGCGGAACTGGATCTACATTGGAAGTCTGTCCTTCCAGCCCTCCGAGCTGGTCAAGCTGTGCTTCATCTTTGTCGGCGCGTCCACGCTCCAGCGCATCATGACCAAGCGGAATATGTTCCTGTTCATCGCCTATTCGGCCCTGATCTGCGGATGCCTGGTGCTGATGAGCGATTTCGGCACGGCGCTGATCTTCTTTGTGGCCTTCCTGGTGATTGCGTATATGCGCTCGGGCAGCTTCGCCACCATTGCCCTGATCGTCACCGCCACCGGCTTCGGCGGCGCCCTGGCCCTGCGGTTCAAGCCCTATATCCTCAACCGCTTCTCGGCCTGGGGCCATGTGTGGGAGGACGCCCTGAACACCGGCTATCAGCAGACCCGGTCCATGATGTGCATTGCCTCCGGCGGACTCTTCGGCCTGGGCGTGGGGCAGGGCTGGCTGAAATATGTGGGCGCGTCGGACACGGACCTGGTCTTTGCCTTTGTGTCGGAGGAATGGGGCCTGATCGTGGCCATTCTCATGGTTCTGGCGGTGGTGTGCCTGGCGGTCTTTGTGGCCCGGTCCGCCTCCGTGGGCCGCAGCAGCTTCTATACCATCAGCGCGTGCGCCGCAGCCGCCATTCTCATGACCCAGACGATTCTCAATGTCTTCGGCACGGTGGACCTGCTGCCCCTGACCGGCGTGACCTTCCCCTTTGTGTCCAACGGCGGCTCCAGCATGATTGCCTGCTGGGGACTGCTGGGCTTTATCAAGGGCGCGGATACGCGGCAGAACGCCAGCGTGACCGTGAAGCTGCCGTCCAGAAAGGAGATGGAGGAGCTGTGAAACGGATCTCTCAGCGCACGGTGCTTCTGCTGATTCTCATCGGTGTGCTGCTTCTGGGCGTCCTGGGATTTACGGGAAACTATTTTCTCAATGCGGGGGAATGGGTCGTCTTTCCCGGCAGCCCGCATGTCTATGACGGCGCCAACCTGTCCTCCGGGCGGGTGACGGACCGGACCGGAATTCTGCTGCTGGACAGCACCGATGGCCGGACCTATTCCGAGGACGCCGCCCTGCGCCAGGCCACCATGCATCTGCTGGGGGACCGGTTTGGCTATATCTCCGCGCCGGTCCTCAACGAGTACGCCGACGAGCTGGTGGGCTTCAGCAGGGTCAACGGCCTCTACAGTCTGACGGACACGGTGAATACGGCGGTGCTGACCATTTCCGCCCAGGTTCAGAAAACGGCCCAGGCTGCCCTGGCAGGCCGCAGAGGGACCATCGGGGTCTATAACTACAAAACCGGCGAAATTCTCTGCGCCGTGACCGCGCCCACCTATGACCCGGACAATATGCCGGATGTGGAGGGAGACGTCACGGGGGCCTATGAGGGCGTGTATCTGAACCGGTTTTTCCAGACCACCTATGTACCCGGCTCTATTTTCAAGGTTTTGACCTCCATCGCGGCCATCGAGAACATCCCGGACCTGTCCGAGCGGACCTTCACCTGCAGCGGAACCTGGGACGCGGACGGCGGGACGATCGTCTGCAGCGGCGTCCACGGAACCGAAACCTTCCAGCAGGCCCTGGCCCACTCGTGCAACGTGGCCTTTGGCCAGCTGGCGGTGGAGCTGGGTCCGGAGATTCTGACGGAATACGCGGAAAAGCTGGGGATTGAGACGTCCCTGGAATTTGACGGCATCACCACGGTCCCCGGCAGCTTTGACCTGGAGGGCGCGTCGGACAGCCAGGTGGCCTGGGCCGGAATCGGCCAGTATACGGACCTGATCAACCCCTGCCAGTACATGGTTCTGATGGGAGCCATCGCAGGCGGAGGCCGGGCGGCGGTGCCGTATCTGATGGCCCGGGTCGAGGGCGGCCTGACAGACCGCTACACGGCGAAAACCACGGATACCGGTCCTCTGATGGACGCAGACACAGCCGGACAGCTGGCGGATCTGATGCGCTATAACGTGGTCAACGTCTACGGCGCGGGGCAGTTCCCGGATTTAAAGGTCTGCGCCAAATCCGGCACGGCGGAGTTGGGGGAGGGAACCACGCCCAACGCCACCTTCGCGGGCTTCATTCAGGATGAGGACTACCCGCTGGCCTTCATCGTCATCGTCGAAAACGGCGGCTCCGGCAGCGCCACCTGCGCCCCCATCGCCGCCCAGGTCCTGAACGCCTGCATCGAAGCCATGAAGGCGGAATGAGCGGGTGAAACGGAGAATGCCTCCGTTTGGCAGACTTGACAATCCGGAGGCGGCGTCGTATAATGACGGCAGAGGTGGTAGACATGACCAACGAGGAACAGATTATAGCGCTTTTGCAGGGAATGAACACCCGGCTGGACCGTATCGAGGGACGGCTGGACCGCATCGAGGAACGGCTGGACCGTGTCGAGGAACGGCTGGACCGTGTCGAGGAACGGCTGGACCGTGTCGAGGAACGGCTGGATCGCATCGAGGAATGGCAGAACCGTGTCGAGGAACGGCTGGA
>CAYTXW010000051.1:0-7242 GCA_964441575.1 uncultured Oscillospiraceae bacterium | reverse complement strand
TCGAGGAACGGCTGGATGATCTGGAAGAAGGACAAGTCGAAATTCGGGACAGCATCGATGTCATTGTGGAATGGATCAGCAAGGCCACGCAGTCCAGCGGCTTCCCGCTCCCGGATATTCTGCCCGCATAGCAGCACACTTGGACGGCGTCCTTCCCGGCGCCGTCTTTTCATACTGCAAGATCACCGCAAGGAGAAACGACGTTGCATATCATCGAACTGCAAGATCTGACGCTGCCGGAGCTGGATGTGTTTGCCCGTCTGACGGAGGCGCAGCTTCGGAACCGGCTGGAGCCGGAAAAGGGCATTTTCATCGCGGAAAGCCCGAAGGTCATCGCACGGGCGCTGGACGCCGGGTGCGAGCCGCTCTCATTTCTGATGGAGCGAAAGCATATTGACGGGCAGGCCGGGGGCCTGCTGGCCCGGTGCGGGGATGTGCCGGTCTACACCGGCGACAGCCGCCTGCTGGCCTCCCTGACCGGCTACGCCCTGACGCGGGGCATTCTCTGCGCCATGCGGCGGCCCAGGCTTCCCGGCGTGGAGGAGCTGTGCGCCGGGGCGCGGCGGGTGGCTGTCCTGGAGGGCATTGCGGACGCTACCAACGTGGGGGCGATTTTCCGTTCCGCGGCGGCGCTGCACATGGACGCCGTGCTGCTGACGCCCACCTGCTGCGATCCCCTGTGCCGCCGGGCCGCCCGCGTCAGCATGGGAACCGTGTTCCAGATTCCCTGGACCCGCATCGGCCAAACGCCGTTGGACTGGCCCCGGCCGGGCATGGCGCGGCTGCGGGCGCTGGGGTTCAAAACCGCCGCCATGGCCCTGTGCGGCAACGCCGTCAGCGTGGAGGACCCTCGGCTCCCGGCGGAGGACAAGCTGGCCATTGTTCTTGGCACGGAGGGGGACGGCCTGGCCGCCGCCACCATTGCCGCCTGCGACTACACCGTGTGCATTCCCATGTCCCACGGGGTGGATTCCCTGAACGTGGCAGCCGCCAGCGCCGTGGCGTTCTGGCAGCTGCGGGTGAGAACGCCCGCCGGCCCTTGAGCCTGTGCCGCAGGCTTCCGGCAGCCCGGACCGCGGGGACCGGCCCGGCTTCTTCCGCCAGGGACCCCGGCGGCACAAGAAAAAGCGGCAAGTCTCCTGACAGACTTGCCGCTATTCTGGCGGAGTGGGCGGGATTCGAACCCGCGTGCCGCTCATCACGACAACACGATTTCCAATCGTGCTCGTTACAACCACTTCGATACCACTCCATGGGGCTGTTCTTAAACAGCTTCCTTATCTTACATGATAATCCGCCTTTTGTCAAGTCCCATTTTCGCGTTTTTCGCGGATGCCTTTTGGCATCGTTTTTTCGTTTTTTCGGAAAAAGTATTTGACTTTGGGGGAGCCTTCTTATATAATAGCAAATGCACGATTATGGATTGGTGAGAACGATGCTTCTAGGATTGTCAAAAATTATCGACTGCCCCGGCGGCGTGGTTCCTTTTGAAGCAAGCCTTGATTTGAGCCGGATGGAATTTGGCGGCTGCTGCCCCCTGCCGGAACCGGTCCGCGCTGCCGGCCGGGTTCGGAATACAGCCGGCGTCCTTGTCCTGACGGGCGAGCTGACCACGCGCCTGCATGGAATATGCGACCGCTGCGCCAAGCCCTTTGAACGGGATTTTGCGCTTTCCCTGAAGGCCGTGCTGGTAACGAAGCTGGAGTCCGACGGGCTGGAAGACCCCTGGACCTTTGAGCTGGATGGCGACGATGCAGATCTGGACGACATCCTTACCACCGCTGTTGTCCTGAATATGGACAGCAAGCTGCTGTGCAGCGAAGACTGCAAGGGCCTTTGCCCCCGGTGCGGCGCGGATCTGAATTTCGGCCCCTGCGCCTGTAAGCCGGAGCCGGACGCCCGCATGGCGGTTTTGCAGCAGCTTTTGAAAAAGTAGATAAGATGCCGCTGCGGCATTTCAACCAAGGAGGTGTACCAAATGGCAGTACCCAAGAGAAAAGTATCCAAAGCGAGAAGAGATAAGAGACGCGGTTCCAACTGGAAGCTGGCGATTCCCGGTGTTGTCGCTTGCCCCAAGTGCGGCGAGCCCCGCCTGCCCCACAGAGCCTGCAAGGCTTGCGGCACCTACAATGGCCGGGAAGTCATCGCAGTCGAGGCAAAGTGATTTGCGCGGAAAAAGAGTGAGAAGAGGGCGTTGCCGTCCTCTTCTTTTCTTTTGAAAGGCCTTGCTTTTTCCCGGAATGGCGCATAGAATTGAAATATACGAATCTCCAAGGAGGTGTCTGCGTGGCAAAGCCGATTGTCGCCATCGTAGGCCGCCCCAATGTGGGCAAATCCATGTTATTTAATAAGCTCACCGGCAAGCGCATGGCCATTGTAGAGGACACGCCCGGCGTCACCCGGGACCGGATCTACGGCGAGTGCGACTGGAACGGCCGGGAGTTCCGCCTGGTGGATACCGGCGGCATCGAGCCGGGAACCGACAGCGAAATGCTCCGGTTCATGCGCCGCCAGGCGGAAATCGCCATTGAAACCGCCGACGTCGTCATCATGGTGACAGACGTCACGGTGGGCATGACCGCCGCCGACGCGGAGGTGGCCGCCATGCTCAAGCGGGCCGGAAAGCCTGTGGTGGTGGCCGTCAACAAGTGCGACAAGGTGGGCGGCGTCAATCCGGAGGTCTATGAGTTTTACGGCCTGGGCCTGGGGGACCCCATCGAGGTCTCCGCCATCCACGGCCACGGCACCGGCGACTTGCTGGACGCCTGCGTGGCCGCCTTCCCGGCGGAAGCGGAGGACGAGGCGGAGGAGGACCGCATCCGGGTTGCCATCGTCGGCAAGCCCAACGTGGGAAAATCCAGCCTGCTGAACCGGATTTTGGGGCAGGAGCGGGTCATTGTCTCCGCCGAGGCCGGTACCACCCGGGACGCCGTTGACAGCACCTTTGAGAACGCCTTCGGAAAATACTGCTTTATCGACACCGCCGGGATGCGCCGCAAGTCCAAGGTGGACAACGCCATTGAGCGTTATTCCAATCTTCGCTCCGTCTCCGCCATCGACCGGGCGGACGTCTGCCTGATTCTCATCGACGCCAACGAGGGCGTCACAGAGCAGGACACCAAAATCGCGGGTCTGGCCCATGAGGCGGGCAAGGCGTCCATCATCGTGGTCAACAAATGGGACATGGTGGAGAAGGAAACCGGCACCATGGACAAGATGACCAACGAAATCCGGCGGGATCTCAGCTATATGCCCTACGCGCCGGTGCTGTTCATCTCCGCCCTGACGGGCCAGCGGGTGGACAAGCTCTATCAGCTCATCAACGAGGTGGCGGCCCAGACGGCCATGCGGATCTCCACCGGGATGCTCAACAACATTCTGGAGGACGCCACGGCCAGGGTGCAGCCCCCCAGCGACAAGGGCCGCCGGCTGAAGATCTACTATATGACCCAGATCGGCGTGAAGCCGCCTCATTTCGTCATTTTCTGCAACGACGCCCGGCTGTTCCACTTTTCCTACCAGCGGTATCTGGAGAACCAGATCCGCAACGTCTTTGGCTTGATGGGGACGCCCATCCGCCTGACCATCCGGCAGAAGGGCGACAAGGAATTTTAAGCCCGCAGCGGGCAGGAGGCGGAAAAGCGCCTGCCCGCGAGGCGGCGGCAAATCAAATGCGCAGAGCGCTTCCCGCGTCCCGGTGCGGCGGCGGGAGGACCGGCTTTGCACGGACAGGAAACTCAAATGTTGAGAGGTGTTTGCGATGCAGATTTTTCTCTGGCTTCTGGTCCTGGTCCTGGGCTATGCCCTGGGCAACTGCAACGGCGCGCTGCTGGTTTCCAGGCTGCTGATGCACGATGATGTGCGCACCCACGGCAGCGGCAACGCCGGACTGACCAACTTTTTCCGGAGCTACGGCGGGCTGCAGACCCTGCTGGTCGTTGTCATCGACGTGGCCAAGACGGTTCTTGCCTGTCTGCTGGCCCAGTGGCTGCTGGGGCCTTACGGCGTGGGGGACGCGGCAAAAATGGCGGCCGGTGTGGCGGTCATTCTGGGACACAGCTACCCGGCGATCTCCCAGTTCCGGGGCGGCAAGGGCATCCTGTGCGGCGCGGCTGTGGCGGGCGTCGTGGACTGGCGGATTCTGCTTCTGATTCTGGCGGTCTTCCTTCTGGCCGTGATCCTGACGCGCTATGTGTCCCTGGGCTCCATCTTGGGGGCGGCGGCCTTCGGGATTGCCTTCCTGGCGCTGCACTGGGGCCAGTGGGCAGTCTGCGCCCTGGCGGTGTTCGCGGCCTGCTTTACCATTGTCCGCCACCACGCCAATATCGGGCGGCTGCTCCATCACACGGAATCCAAACTATCCTTCCATAAAAAGTAGAGGTGCGCTATGAAGATTGCCATGCTCGGCAGCGGCGCCTGGGGAACAGCCCTGGCCGATCTGCTGTGTGAGAACGGTCATTCCGTTACCCTGTGGACCCGCACGGCGGCCCGGGCGGCGGAGATGGCCGAGACCCGCCGGAACCCCCGGCTGGAGGGCGTGTCCCTTCACCCGGCGCTGCAAATCTCCGCAGATCCGGCCTGCGTCCGGACGGCGCAGATGGTGGTTTTTGCCACGCCCTCCTTTGCCGTCCGGCAGACGGCGGCGGCGGTCCGGGAGCTGATTCCGGCGGATGCGCTGCTGGTGTCCGTCACCAAGGGCATTGAGTCCGGCACGGGCTTTCGCATGACGCAGATTCTCACGGAGGAAACCGGCCATGTGGCGGCGGCGCTGTCCGGCCCGTCCCACGCGGAGGAGGTCTCCCGGGGAATCCCCACGGGCTGTGTGGCGGCCTGTACGGAACGGTCCGCGGCGGAGCGGGTACAGGACGTATTCATGAACGGCCGCTTCCGGGTCTATGCCAGCTGCGATGTGGTGGGCGTGGAGCTGAGCGCCGCGCTGAAAAATGTCATTGCCCTGTGCGCCGGCGTCTGTGACGGCCTGGGCCTGGGGGACAACACCAAGGCCCTTCTGATGACGCGGGGGCTGACGGAGCTGGCCCGGCTGGGGATTGCCCTGGGCGGGCATCAGGAGACTTTCGCGGGTCTGGCCGGTGTGGGGGATATGATCGTCACCTGCACCTCCATGCACTCGCGCAACCGCCGGGCGGGCATCCTCATCGGCCAGGGTGTGCCGGTCCGGCGCGCCATGGAGCAGGTGGGCGCCGTGGTGGAGGGCTACTACGCCGCCAAGTCCGCCTATGAGCTGAGCCGGAAGACGGGAATCGAAATGCCCATCTCCCGGGAAGCCTACGCCGTCCTCTACGAAGGCAAGGACCCGGCGGAGACCATCCGCACCCTCATGTGCCGCACCCGCAAGCACGAATTTGAGGATGCGTCCTGGGTGTGACGGAATTCCCGGCAGGAAGGAGAACGAGAATGGGAAAATACTTTGGTACAGACGGCTTTCGCGGGGAGGCCAATCAGAATCTGACGGCGGACCATGCCTATAAGGTGGGCCGCTTTCTGGGCTGGTATTACGGCGAGCAGAAGCGCAGAGCCGGAGACCTGCGGCCGGCCCGGGTTGTCATCGGAAAGGACACCCGGCGGTCCAGCTATATGTTTGAATACAATCTGGTCGGCGGACTGGTGGCCTCCGGTGCGGACGCCTATCTGCTGCATGTCACCACCACGCCCTCCGTGGCCTGGATCACGCGGGTGGATGGCTTCGATTGCGGTATCATGATCTCCGCCAGCCATAATCCCTACTATGACAACGGAATCAAGCTGATCAACGACCAGGGGGAAAAGATGGAGGAGGAGACCCTGCAGCGGATCGAGGACTATCTGGACGGCAAGCTGGAGCTGTTCGGGCAGAAATGGGCGGAGATTCCCTTTGCGTACCGCGAGCGGATCGGCCGCACCGTGGACTATGTGTCCGGGCGGAACCGCTATATCGGCTACCTCATTTCTCTGGGCATGTATTCCTTCAAGGGCGTGAAGGTGGGGCTGGACTGCGCCAACGGCAGCGCCTGGAATATCGCCAAGGCCGTCTTTGACGCGCTGGGCGCCAGGACCTATGTGATGAACGCGGAGCCGGACGGCTTCAATATCAATCAGAATTGCGGTTCAACGCACATCGAGGGCCTGCAGGCCTATGTGGTGGAAAACGGCCTGGACGTGGGCTTTGCCTATGACGGCGACGCGGACCGGTGCCTTGGCGTGGATGAGACCGGAAAGGTGATCACCGGCGACCATATCCTCTATATTTACAGCAAATATATGAAGGAGCGCGGCAAGCTGCTGAACAACACGGTGGTGACAACGGTGATGTCCAATTTCGGCCTGTACAAGGCGTTTGACGCGCTGGGCATTGACTATGTCAAAACCGCCGTGGGCGATAAATATGTCTATGAGTACATGGCGAAGCACGGCTGCCGCATCGGCGGCGAGCAGTCCGGACACATTATTTTCTCCAAATACGCCTCCACCGGGGACGGGATTCTGACCTCTCTGAAGCTGATGGAGGTCATGATGGCCCGGGAGAAGAAGATGAGCGAGCTGGGCGCGGACCTGGTGATCTATCCCCAGGTTCTGGAGAACGTGAAAGTGCGCGACAAGAAGGCCGCGCAGCAGGACCCGGATGTCCTGGCGGCGGTACGGGCGGTGTCTGAACGGCTGGGCGATACGGGCCGCATTCTGGTGCGGGAATCCGGCACCGAGCCGGTAATCCGCGTCATGGTGGAAGCGGAGAGCAGGGACCTTTGCCAGCAATATGTGAGCGAAGTGACGGCGGCCATCCGCGCAAAGGGCTACGAAATTTCGTGAGAAACGAAGGAAGAAAAAGCGGGAGCCGCCTGTTGGTTCAGGCAGCTCCCGTTTCTGCGTTCTGGAGGTGTCGCCCGGATTTGAACCGGGGAATGAAGGTTTTGCAGACCTTTGCCTTACCACTTGGCCACGACACCGTTTTCGATGCGGTTATAAGTTAAGGAACGCAGAAGCGTTCCTTATTCGTCTTGGAGCGGGTGACGAGGCTCGAACTCGCTACCTCCACCTTGGCAAGGTGGCGCTCTACCGGATGAGCTACACCCGCATAATGGTGCCTCCGGTCGGAGTTGAACCAACGACACGCGGATTTTCAGTCCGCTGCTCTACCTACTGAGCTACAGAGGCATATTGAGGCGAGCTGATACTCGCCTCAACACACATTATGGCGACCCGGAACAGACTCGAACTGTCGACCTCCAGCGTGACAGGCTGGCGTGC
>CAYTXW010000050.1:0-10434 GCA_964441575.1 uncultured Oscillospiraceae bacterium | reverse complement strand
CATGCGGAGCGCAACCGAGCGCAGCGAGGCTCTTGGCGCGTAGCTTCCTGCGGAAGGCCTCGCAATGACATGCAAGAGGGGAAAGTCCCCGCGTGTCATGGAGGGTTCGTCCTTCCTGTGTGGACTCCTTTCTTCTTGCAATTTTGCCGAATGGAGAGTATGATGATATTGGATAACTGCAGGCTGTCCGTGACAACCTGAGATTGAGAGGGCTTTTATGAATCAACAGTATCGTTTCTCCGCCCCGGGCCGCACAGAGATCAGCGGCAATCACACGGACCATCAGCATGGTTGCGTCCTGGCTGCCGCCGTGAATCTGGAAACTGTGGCGGATGTGACCCTGAATGGTACGGATGTCATTCGCGTTGCCTCTCAGGGCTATGCGCCGGTGGAGGTAAATGTGAAGGACCTGGCTGTCCGGGAGGCGGAAAAGAATACCACTGCCGCCTTGATTCGCGGCGTGGCCGCCGCGTTCGCCCGGCGTGGAGCCGGACTCCGGGGCTTTGACGCCAGTGTGCGGTCCACCGTGCTGCCCGGCAGCGGCCTCAGCTCCTCCGCCGCGTTTGAGGTTTTGATGGGGACGATTTTCAATGAACTGTTCTTTGAAAAGCGCCTTTCCGCCGTGGAAGTTGCCCAGATCGGCCAGTACGCCGAGAATGTCTATTTCGGCAAGCCCAGCGGCCTGATGGATCAGACCGCCTCCTCCGTGGGCGGTATGGTATTTATCGATTTTAACGACCCTGCTGCACCGGTTGTGGAGCGTCTGGACTTTGACTTTTCCGCCGCCGGCCACGCCCTGTGCATCATCGACAGCGGCGCGGACCATGCCAATCTGACCCATGAATACGCGGCCATCCCGGTGGAGATGCAGGCTGTGGCCCGGTATTTCGGCAGGGAGGTCCTGCGGGACGTGCCGGAGGCGGACTTCCTTGCGGCGCTGCCCAAGCTTCGCGGCGCTGTGCCGGATCGGGCCATTCTGCGGGCGATCCACTTCTTCCAGGAGAACGGGCGGGTCCAGCGACAGGCGCAGGCCCTGCGGGACGGCGACTTTGACACGTTCCTGCGTTTGACCCGGGAATCTGGCAACAGCTCCTGGGTGTATCTCCAAAATGTCACACCTGCCGGGGAGACGCAGCATCAGGCGATGGCCGTGGCGCTGGCCCTGTGCGATACCCTGCTCCAGGGACGCGGCGCGTACCGGGTCCACGGCGGCGGCTTTGCCGGAACCGTCCAGGCCTTTGTGCCCAACGACCAGCTGGAACGGTTCCGCACCGGAATCGATGCGGTTCTGGGCGCGGGCAGCTGCCACGTTCTGTCCATCCGCCCTGAGGGCGGTATCCGGGTTCGATGAGAAGGGGGAAGCGGCGCATGAACATCAATGCTTACATTGCTTCCCTGGTTCAGTACGGCCTGCGCACGGGCCTGATCGAGGAAGCGGATCGAACCTATGTGACCAACCAGCTGCTTCAGGTCCTTGAGCTGGACAGCTACGAACCGGCGGAGCCGGAGGATTTGCCGCTGGAGGACATTCTCAAGGGCCTGCTGGACGACGCTGCGGCCCGGGACGTCTGCGCGGACAATATCACCGCCCGGGATCTGTTTGACACGAAGCTCATGGGCGTTCTGACGCCGCTGCCCCGGGAGGTCCGGAAGCGGTTTGCGGACCTCTATGCCCAGGGTCCCCAGGCCGCCACGGACTGGTACTACCGGCTGTCCCAGGATACCAACTATATCCGCCGCTACCGCATCCAAAAGGATCTGCGGTGGAAGACGGCCACAGAATACGGCGATTTGGATATTACGATCAATCTTTCCAAGCCGGAAAAAGACCCCAAGGCCATCGCCGCCGCCAAAAATGCGCCCCAGTCCGGCTATCCCAAGTGCCAGCTCTGCCCGGAAAACGAGGGCTATGCGGGCCGCATGAATCATCCTGCCCGGCAGAATCACCGCGTTATTCCCATCACTGTGGCCGGAAGTCAGTGGTTTTTGCAATACAGCCCCTATGTATACTATAACGAACACTGCATTGTGTTCAATGCCAACCATACGCCCATGGTTATCGACAAGGCGGCCTTTGCCAAGCTGCTGGACTTTGTTACGCTGTTCCCCCACTATTTTGTGGGCAGCAACGCCGATTTGCCCATTGTCGGCGGCAGCATTCTCAGCCACGAGCATTTCCAAGGCGGCCACTACTGTTTCCCCATGGAGATGGCGCCGGTGGAGACGGCGGTGACATTCCGGGGCTTTGCGGATGTGAAAGCCGGACTGGTCAAATGGCCCATGAGCGTCATTCGCCTGAATGGCCCGGACAAGAACCGGCTGGCGGAACTGGCTGATAAAATCCTCCGTACCTGGCGGACTTATACGGACGCGGCGTCTTTCCTCTTTGCCGAAACGGACGGGACGCCCCACAGCACCATTACGCCCATCGCCCGCCGCCGGGGCAGCGACTATGAGCTGGACCTGGTTCTGCGCAACAACATCACCACCGCCGAGCATCCCCTGGGCGTCTACCACCCCCACGCCGAGCTTCACCACATCAAGAAGGAGAATATCGGTCTCATCGAGGTCATGGGTCTGGCGGTGCTGCCCGCCCGTCTCAAGGGGGAACTGACAGCGCTGGAGGAGGCCATTCTGGAGGACCGGCCCCTGACCGGCGAGCTGGAAAAGCACGGCCCCTGGGCGGAGGAACTGAAGCGTAAGCACACATTTACCAAAGAGAATATCACCGGCATTCTCCAGGAGGAAGTGGGCTATGTTTTCGCCCGGGTTCTGGAGCATGCAGGTGTTTATAAACGGACGCCGGAGGGCAGGGAAGCCTTTCTGCGCTTCGTGGAGGCAGTCAACAAGGGATAACCCATCCAGTTTCCATAAAAAGGAGGATCATGATGAACGTATTAGTTACCGGCGGCGCCGGATATATCGGCAGCCATACCGTGGTAGAGCTTCTGAACGCCGGACACAGCGCGGTGGTGGTGGACGATCTGTCCAACGCCAAGGCCGATGTCATCGACCGCATTGAGACCATCACCGGCAAGCGACCGGCCTTCTATCCGCTGGACTGCAAGGACAAGGACGGTCTGCGGGAGGTGTTCTCGGCCCACAAGATCGACGCTATCATCCATTTTGCCGGGTTCAAGGCTGTGGGCGAGAGTGTCAAAAAGCCCTTGCCATATTACCGCAACAACCTGGACAGCACCATGTCCCTTTTGGAGGTTATGGAGGAATTCGGATGCAAGAAGTTTGTCTTTTCCTCCTCCGCGACAGTCTACGGGCCGAACAATCCCCACCCCTATAAGGAGGAAATGCCCGCTCTCCAGTCCTCCAGTCCCTATGGCTGGACCAAGGTCATGATCGAGCGGATTTTGACCGACTATGTCACGGCCCATCCCGATTTCTGCGCCGTACTGCTGCGGTATTTCAACCCCATCGGCGCCCATGAGTCCGGCCTTCTGGGGGACGATCCCAACGGCATTCCCAACAATTTGATGCCCTATATCGGGCGTGTGGCCGCGGGCCAGCTGGAGAAGCTGACCATCTTCGGCGACGACTATCCTACCCCAGACGGGACCTGCCAGCGGGACTACCTTCATGTGGTAGACCTGGCCGTGGGCCATCTGCGGGCGCTGGAGTACGCGGAGAACCATAAGGGTGTGGAGGCCGTCAATCTTGGCACCGGCAAGGGCGTGTCTGTTCTGGAGCTGGTTCACGCCTTTGAGAATGCCAACAACATGAAGCTGCCCTACGTCATCGGTCCCCGCCGGGATGGGGATCTGCCTGCCTTCTGGGCCGACGCGGAAAAAGCCAAGACCCTCCTGGGATGGGAGGCTACCCACACGGTGGAGGACATGTGCCGCAGCTCGTGGAACTTTGCCAGAAAGAGCGCGGGGAAATAGACAGCGAAATGGAAATGTAAATGTATATGTTCGTAAAACGCCCTCGTGCCCCCTCTTAGGGGGCTGCTGAGCGAAGCGAAGCTGGGGGTTGTATCGACAACAGATTTTACCGATCAAACGTACCGCTCTGTTATCCAACAACCCCCAGTCAGCTTCGCTGACAGCCCCCTAAGAGGGGGCACGAGGGTCTTACTGTTCGTCATAATATTCAATAATTCGAACTTCAATTTGTTGAATACGCTAAAATCTCAGCCCAAAATAGGGAGAACTTCTACACTGCGTCAATTGTTTTGCGTTTCTTTATCCACTATAATGGGGAAAAGCCCCCGGTTGGCGAATCTGACAGCCGGAAGGACGGAAGGAGGTCGAATTCAAATGAAGAAGACGATCAGAAAGCGCGAATACGATACCGAGACCGCAGCGCTGGTAAAAAAGAGTACTGTGGGCTATTTCGGAGACCCCGCAGGCTATGAGGAAACCCTGTATCAGACGCCGGACGGCTATTATTTCCTCTACTTCTGCGGCGGCCCCGCATCCCCTTACACGAAAGAGGACATTCAAATTCTTGCCAAAACCAAGGTCAGCGCGTGGATGGACGCCCATTCGTCCGATTCCTGAGGTGGCGATCAGTTTCAATGCTCCGGTATCACGCAAAACAAACAGCGGCATATCACAAAACGCGTTGTGATATGCCGCTGTCTTCTTTTTTCTATTCGCCGGGGGCGGGGTTGATGACCTTGCCCATGTTCCAGCAGCGGGCCGCGCTGGCAGCCGCTTCCGCCCGGTCCTCGGGACCGTGGTAGATGGCGGCGGCCGTATGGCAGCCGCAGTCGCAGCACTGGACGCTGAAGGTCCAGCCGCCTTCCTCAAACAGGACGCCGGTCCCGCCGCAGAGCGGGCAGTCCTGCAGTTCAATGGTTTGTATTATATCCATAAATCAAGAATCTCTTGCAATCAACAAATTAACAATACCTGGTGATGCTCTCGGGCAGATTGGCAGGGTCCTCAGAGACCGAGAGCGTAAACTCCAAGCCGTTGGCCTTGCCGAACGTCTCGCACCATTTCAGGAATTCGGCGGTCTCGTCGTTATCCCGGGTGCCGGACAGCTTGTACAGCCCGTCCAGGAAAATGTGGGAGATATCAAAGTTGCCCGCATGCAGGCCGCTGATAAACCCCTTCAGAAAAGTATAGCCGCCGATGGTATACTCGCTGGCATCGATCAAACGGACACGATAGTCGATGTCAAATGTCAGGGCGCTGCCCTTCTCAATGCAGACCATGCTGCCGGACTCGTTTTTGATTGCAGAGTTGATCGAGTCAATCAACTGTTTGGTCTTACCGGAACCCTTCAGACCACAAATAACCTTAACCATAGGAAAGACCTCCTTATTTGCCGTGGGGACGTTGCCCCTTTAGCACATTTTATCAGCTTTATCCCGGGATTACAATTGTTAGTTTTAACTAAATTCTCACTCCGATTTTACATGTTGGGCGCACCCATATGCTCCAGAGCGCTGCGATAGGTGGGCGGCGGCACAGTCTCAAAGGGGTCCGCGCCGGATATACAGGCCGTCAGAGCGGAGGCGAGTTCAAAGAAGTAGAACAGCTGCCCAAGCGTCTGGGCGGTCAGATCGCCCGCGTCCAGATCCACAATGGGAACGCCGCCGCTGTTGTGGGTTTCTGCCATGGCGGCCATGACGTTGGCCTCCACATCGTCCAGACTTCGGCCCGAGAGGAAGCCCAAGCCGTCATAATCCTTCCAGTCCATTTCCACCGGCATTTTTTTTGCAATGGGCGCAAAATGGAGCAGGGTTTCGAATACGCCGCTTTTGCCGCAGCCGACCATGCGGTCCATGGCCTCCAGGCCGTCGGGGATCAGGACGGTGGCGGCGAAAATCCCCGCGCCGTCCCGACATTCCTGCTGCCAGACCTTCTGCTGCCACCACCGGCCAAAGGCGGACAATGCCCGGTCAAAGATGCACAGCAGCTCTTTTTGCAGGCCCTTGCGGGACAGCACACTTCTGGCTGCAGCATAGAGCCAGACCGGATTGTCAAAGGAACGGACGTCCAGCTCCCGATGGGCCTCCACAGCCCCCTCCAGCACATCCAGCGGGTCAATCCCGGCCACAGCCATGGGGAGCAGGGCGGCGGAGGTTAAGGTGCTGGAGGCGCCTCCCGGCTCCTTGGGCATGGGAAACAGCTCATAGCCCTCCTCCTGCCCCATGCGGTGCAGCGGAGAGCCGACCAGGGTGGCCACGGAGATTCGCTCTTTGGCCTGCGGCCCGTACTTCCGCTCCATCATCCACCGCAGGCTTCGGGCAGCCACGTTGGGGCCGATGGCTTTGCCGTCGGCGGAGAGGATGTGCAGACTGTAGTCCTTTCCTTCCAGAAGATTGTTCAGCTCCAGCCATTGACGGCCGGACAGGGAATCGCCCGCAAAAAAGATCTGCGGCGTGTGGAGCAGATTGCGCCCTGCGCCACAGTAGAGATCGATTGCGGCCTGCGCGCCATAGTAGGGACTGCCCGTGCCGCAGACCACCAGGACGTCGGAGCTGGCGCAGATTTTTTCCGCCGCCCGGCGGACGCTGTGAATCAGCCGGGCATTGGCCGCATTTGGCAGCTCCAGCCAGGCTGCGAAATTGGGCGAGTCGGACTTATGATTGCAAAGGAAGTTATGGGCGTCGAAAATCTCCTTCTCCCGGCCCAGCAGCTCTGGCAGAGAGACACAGGTCCAGACATTGGAAATGTCCACGTTGAGCATAATACGGCCCCATTTCATTGAAAGAGTAAATATGCGAATCAAAAGGCCAAATTGTGCGGTTTCATCCCCGATTCGCATGGAATACTATATTCTACCACACTTTCGGAAGAATTGGCAATTCAAAATAGAAAAATCACGGGAAAAGTTCGCTGAAAAAATCCGGAAACCGAAAGAGGTGAAAATTTTGGAATTTCTCTTGACACATTCCGGTTCCTTTTGTATGCTATAGATGTATATACAAACTCTTAGGAGGAGACAAAATGCCAATCCAGGTTAATAGCGAGATTGGGAAGCTGAAAAAAGTTCTGCTGCACAGGCCGGGAAAAGAATTGGAGCATCTGGTCCCGGAGGAGCTGGAGCGGCTGCTGTTTGACGACATTCCCTATCTGGCAAAAGCGCAGGCCGAGCATGACCGGTTTGCCGCCCTTTTGCGGGAAAACGGGGTCGAGGTTGTGTATTTGACGGACTTGATGGCGGAGGTTCTGAAAGCGGAGCCGGCTGTCAAGGAGCGCTTTGTGCGGGAATTCATCATCGAGGGAGGCAGCACGGCCCTGCTGTTCAAGAATCAGCTGTTCGACTATCTCATGGAAATTCAGGATGAAAAGGAACTGGTTTTGAAGACCATGTCCGGTATCAGTCTGAACGAACTGCACGCCGAAGCCCGCAGTCCTCTGGTGGATCTGGTCAAGTCGGAGAGCCGGTTCATCCTGGACCCCATCCCCAATCTGTATTTCACAAGAGACCCCTTTGCCTGCATCGGCAACGGCGTCAGCCTTAACTGCATGTATTCCGCAACCAGAAGGAGAGAGACGATCTTCGGCAAGTATGTGCTGGAGCATCACCCCGACTTTGCCGGTACGCCCTTCTATTACCGGCGGGAGCTGCCGTTTGCCATAGAAGGCGGCGACATTCTGAATCTGAGCAGCCATGTTCTGGCCATCGGAATTTCCCAGCGGACTACGCCGGAAGCCATCGAACTGCTGGCCCGCCGCATGTTCTCGGACGAGACGTCCGAGGTCGATACCATTCTGGCGCTGGACATTCCCAGCATCCGTGCCTTCATGCATCTGGACACGGTTTGCACCCAGATCGACTATGACAAGTTCACCATTCACCCCGGCATTCTGGATACCCTGCGTATTTTCGAAATCCGCAGAGGCGATTCGAGGGATACGCTGAAGGTCAGGAAGCTGGATCAGCCTGTTTCTCAGGTATTTGCCGAGCATCTGGGCGTGGATCATGTGTCCATGATTCAGTGCGGCGGCCAGGACCGGGTGGCCTCCGAGCGCGAGCAGTGGAATGACGCTTCCAACACCCTTTGCATCGCCCCCGGCAAGGTCGTTGTGTATGACCGCAACTATATCACCAACGCCATTTTGCGCGACCATGGTATCGAGGTGCTGGAAATCCCCGGCTCCGAGCTGTCCAGAGGCCGCGGCGGCCCGCGCTGCATGAGCATGCCGCTGGTGCGCGAGAGCCTGTAAACCAACGCAGTGAAATAAAAATTCTACATAAGGAAAAGGAGAGAGTTATCATGGGAATCAATATCAGAGGAAGACATTATCTCAAGCTGCTGGACTACACCCCGCAGGAGATCCGCTATCTGCTGGATCTGTCTAAGGAATTCAAGAACCTGAAGCGCAGCGGCGTTCCCCACCGGTATCTGGAGGGCAAGAACATCGTGCTGCTGTTCGAGAAGACCTCCACCCGGACCCGCTGTTCCTTCGAAGTGGCCGGCAGAGATCTGGGCTGCGGCGTGACCTACCTGGACCCGGGCAGCAGCCAGATGGGGAAGAAGGAGAGCATTGCCGACACCGCCAGAGTGCTGGGCAGAATGTATGACGGCATCGAGTACCGCGGCTATGACCAGAAGATTGTGGAGGAGCTGGCCGCGTACGCCGGCGTCCCGGTCTGGAACGGCCTGACGGATCAGTTCCATCCCACCCAGATGCTGGCCGACCTGCTGACGCTGGAAGAAAAATTTGGCCGTTTGAAGGGCCTGAACCTCACCTATATGGGCGACGCCAGAAACAACATGGGCAACTCTTTGATGATTGCCTGCGCCAAGATGGGCTTGAACTTCACCGCCTGCGCCCCCAAAGAGCTGTTTCCCGCCGACGGGCTGGTTGCCAAGGCCAAGGAAATTGCCGCTGAAAACGGCTGCACGGTCCGCTTGACCGAGGACGTGGACGAGGGCGCCCGCGACGCCGACGCCATCTACACCGACATCTGGGTCTCCATGGGCGAGCCGGACGAGGTCTGGGAGACCAGAATCGGGCTGCTGCGCAAGTATCAGGTCAACGCCGCGCTGATGGCAAAGGCCAAGCCCACCGCCATCTTCATGCACTGTCTGCCCTCCTTCCACGACACCAAGACGACCATCGGCGCACAGATTGCCGAGAGGTTCGGGATTACGGAAATGGAAGTCACCGACGAGGTCTTTGAGTCCGGGCAGTCCGTGGTTTTTGACGAGGCCGAGAACCGGATGCACACCATCAAGGCTGTCATCTATGCCACCCTTTGCTGATGGATAAAGGAGAAAACGAATATGTCTTTCCAAATGCCTGTTTATCATCATCCCGACTTTACCCAGGATAGGTTTGTCCATGCGCCCGACGCCCGATATGCCGTTGCGGAAAAGGACGGCGTCGCGCCGGAGTATTATCACAGCACCTCCATGTACCCCGAGTATTTCAAGATCAACGGCAAGTGGACCCTGGCCGAGGAGAGCCGTATGGACTCCAGCGTGGTACTGCGCGATGACGGCCATCTGGACGTTGTGGAGAACCGCAACATCAAGAAGGGTGACAAGGTCATGCTGGGCCGCACCGAGAAGTGCGAGGAGGGCATTTATATGCACTGCCACGGCTTCGAAACGGAAACGGAAGGCCCGGAGGACCAGTTTGTGTTCCGTCAGGGCCGCAGCCGTGAAACCTCCTATGCCCGCGACTATGACAACCTGATCGAGCTTCTCAGGCACGAGAAGGAGCATGGCAATATTGTGTGGGTCATGGGCCCCGCCTTTTCCTTTGACGCCGACGCAAGAGCCGCCATGCAGGCGCTGGTGGAAAACGGCTACGCCCACGGTCTGCTGGCCGGCAACGCGCTGGCCACCCATGATCTGGAGGGCGCGCTGCTGCACACCGCGCTGGGCCAGGATATCTATACCCAGGTTTCCCAGCCCAACGGCCACTATCATCACCTGGACGTCATCAACAAGGTCAGAAGAAGCGGCTCCATTCCCCGGTTTATCGAGGAATACAACATCGATAACGGCATCATCTACAGCTGTGTAAAGAACCAGGTTCCCTTTGTCCTGACCAGCTCCATCCGGGACGACGGCCCCCTGCCTGAGGTGATTGCCGACGCCTATGAGGGCCAGTCCAGGATGCGCGAGCTGGTGAAGAAATCCACCTGCGTCATCTGCCTGGCCACCATGCTGCATACCATCGCCACCGGCAACATGACCCCCTCCTTCCGTGTGCTGCCCGACGGAACCATCCGCCCGGTGTACCTGTACGCCGTGGACGCCGACGAGTTCGTGGTCAATAAGCTGCTGGACCGCGGCAGCCTCTCCGCCACCACAATGGTGACAAATGTGCAGGATTTCATCACAATTGTCGCCAAGGGCCTTGGATTGATGAAATAGAATCCCGCTTGCGAAGCAAAACGCCGCTGAACCCGCGTGTCACTACCACCGCAATGACACGCTGTGGGTTGCCCTTTCCGTGTCATTGCGAACCAGTGACCGATGTCACTGGTGTGGCAATCCGTCTC
>CAYTXW010000049.1:0-10550 GCA_964441575.1 uncultured Oscillospiraceae bacterium | reverse complement strand
TCGCTACCTCCACCTTGGCAAGGTGGCGCTCTACCGGATGAGCTACACCCGCACGTCAAGTGCGAACTTAATTATAGCAGATTTTTGCCGTTTGTCAACCGGAAATTTTAGAAAAAATATGTCGCTCTTGAGTTTCGCGAGAATCTGTGATAGGATAGAGAAAAAGGATGATTTTGCTGAGGGAGGCAGAACAATGGCTGATTTTTCAAAATTCAGAACATCCATCGGCGGGTTTCACCGTGCGGATGTGAGCGAATATATTGAGCGCCTTTGCGCAGAGCATCAGAAAGAACTGCGGCAATGTGAGGCGGAGAAGGCCGCGCTGGCTGACAAGCTGAAGAAGGCCGAACAGACCGTGAAGACGCTACAGGAGGACAACAAAGCCCTGCAGAAGGGGCAGGAGGAGAAAACCGTGCTGGAAAGCCTTCTGGAGGAGGCCGAGCATGAGATGGAGGCGCAGAGACAGGAAAATCAAGCCCTGCAAGAGGCGCTTCAGGAGAAGGAGGCCGCGTTACAGGCTGCCCTGAAGCCGGTGGAACCGGAGACGGAGGAGGAAACCGATGGGGATGCGGAATCCGGAGAGCCGGAAGCACCGGACTATCCGACCCTGGAACTGGAGGCGTACCGCCGGGCGGAGGCCGCCGAGCGGCTGGCCATGGAGCGGGCGGCCCGCCTGCGGCAGGACCTGAGCGGACTGCTGGACAGTGTGTCCAACCGCTATCAGGAGGCCGGGCAGGAGGTTCACGCGCTGACAGAGGATATCCGCACCAATCTCAGGCGCCTGGAGGACACGCTGTCCGACCTGGATCTGCTGTTCGATGAAACCACCGCCAGCTTTGACACGCTGGACGGAACGGAATCGGCGGCGCTTTGCTGACGGAATACAAAAAAACGGACTGGATCACCGGCTCCAACCGGCTCAAAAAAGGCCGGGGACTTCGGCAGGACAGGTATAAGGAACCGGAGCCGGACGATATTGCCGAGAACCGAAGACTGACTGATTTGCAAAGAACGGGCTGGGGAGGATTTCTTCCCCGGCTTTTTCTGCCGGCGGCAAGCCCGGTTCAACATAACAGGCTATTATGGTGAGGCTTCAAACAGAGACAGGGAGGCGTGGCGGAAAATCCGTCACGCTGTTTGCGTGGGGAAAAGGGGAGAATGCGTATGTATCGCCATGAGCAAAAGCCGAATCGCTCATATACCGCGGAAAGCGGTGACACAAAGAAAGGGTGTCTTATAAAAAGGTGAGAACCCCCAAATAACGGAAAGGGCTGCCTCTTATGATTCCGAAGAATCATTTTGAGACAGCCCCTGGTTTTACAATCAGCTTCCCACCATCACATGGACATAGAAGTTATAGATCATCCGGGTCATTTCATAGCGGGTCATGGTGTTGAAGCTGTAGTCCAGCAGACTCAGGAGCTTGCCGTTGCTGCCGCGGAGGATCAGATTTCCGTAGCACCAGTACAGGGCGCGGACCTCCTCCGCCGTCAGGGTGGGGTAGGCCTCGATCAGCTCGCTGAGATAGGCCTCGTCTTCCACCGCTGTGCTGTAGCCAAGGCTTTCGGCATACCGCAGGATGGTGACAGCCGCGTCCTTCCGGCGGATGTTACTGTAGGAGGAAAGGCTCTGGACCGAGACGTTCAGCAGACCCTTGGACACGCCCCAGTTGATGGCGTCCAGGAAGCGGCCCGTGATGGGTGCCTGACTGCCCCAGTCAATCCAGACGCTGCCGACGTCGGGATAGCCCTCCATGCGGTAGAGAACATCCAGGAATTCTGCGTAGGAGCCGGTGGCGCTGTAGCCGAACTTGGTTTCGGAGGCGGCGTCAATGTAGCCGTTCTTCCAGATAAATTCGATGCAGTCCGTGCTGATGCCCTCGGGGATATCCGTGAAGGGAAGGCCTTCCTCTGTCTGCGTGGCCGGCTCGTGGCCGTCGGGGAAAGCGTGGGCGTAGTAGTCATAGTTCAGAATGTCCAGAGACACCCGGAACTGGGTCTGAATCAAAGCCTGCCGCTCAGCCAGATCGGCCTCGTCCACCTCGTAGCCGTCGGTAAAGACCGTGACCTGGTTGGTGGCTGCGTCAAAGCCATAGTCCTTGGTGATAAAGCTCTGGTCCGACAGCACGGCCATCTGGCTTGCGCCCTCGGACAGCACGTCCCGGCCCACCAGCAGACGGGAGTCATATTCCAGGCCGAACAGATTCAGCAGCGTCGGCAGAATGTCCACGGTGCTGCAATAGGTGTCCACCTGCACCGGCTCCATGTCCGGCACATAGCAGATGAAGCTGTTGCGGAATTTCTCAAAGGTGGTGTCAATCTCCCGGCCGGCCAGCTCGTTGTATTGTTCCGCCGTCAGACCATAGGGATAGTGGTCGTTGGTCAGAACAATGACGGTCTTGTCTGCCACACCGGCCTCCTCCAGCCGGTCCAGCAGATATTCCAGGGCGTATTCCAGCTCCTGATTGCAGGCGATATAGGCTTTCACCGTGTCAGAATAGGGCAGACCGTCGGTCATGGCCTGGTTTCGCTTACTCATGGGGTTCTCCCAGTCGTACTGGTAGTGGCCGGAGAAGGTCATGTAATAGGCGTGGAACTGCTCGCCGTTGCTCAGGTAGTCATCCACAGACGCCTCCATCATCTCCAGATCAGAGGACGGCCAGTTGATTTCAATGTCCAGGCCCTCGCCTGCGGACTGGAAGATATAGCCCATGTTGGGATGGGTGTCGTTGCGGGAATAATACTCGCCGGAGTAGTTGTGATAGGCCCAGGTCTGAACTCCAAGGGCGGAGAACTCGTTGCCCATGCAGAAGGGCAGATAGTTGGACTGGGAGGCAAAGAAGCTGGCGGCGGTCTTGCTGCGGGACATATCCGGATAAATGCCCATGCAAAGGGTGTATTCTCCGTTGGTTGTGTTGCTGCCGTAGGTGCCGAAGTAGTTGTTGAACACGAAGCCGCCGGTAGAAAGCTTGTAGAGCGCCGGGGTCCGCTCCGGATCGATCAGCAGATTGGAAAAGGACTCGGCACAGAGCATAATCAGATTATAGTCTTTCAGCATCCCGGTGTACTCGTTCTTCTCCGTGGGCGTGACCATGGAAAAATACTGGTCCAGATTTTGCAGGAATTCGTTGTCCGTGCTGGCGGCCAGAGCATCAAAATCCAGGTCCAGCATGTTATATTCCTGGACGGATTCAATCTCCACCGGAATGCTCTGGGTTGCGTGGTATTCCACCGGCTCCGCTGCCTCGGCGGCCTGCGGGAACAGCATATATTTCAGCTCCAGCCGGGTGGTGGAGAGAAGACCGATGTTGTTCACGCTGATCTCCGTCACCGTGTTCTGGCTGGTGTAGAGGCCATAGACGGAATAGGCGCTGTTTCCACCGGCGGCCATGATGCCCACTGTGCCGAAATGCAAAATCAGGAACACCGCCACCCCGCTGACGGGCCAATACCACCGCAGACGGGGAAATTCCATCTTTTTCAGGCACAGCAGCACGATAGACAGCGCCACGGGAACCAGCATTGCCAGAATCATGGGGAAAATGCGCCAGATGCCGTAGAGAAGCTGCTTGAAGAAGTTGGTCACGGCGGCCGCGCCGGTAAAGAGCTGCATGATGGACATAAACTCGCCGAAGATGGAGTTATAGACCAGCTGAACCTCAAAATAGAAGGTCAAAAGGCCCAGCAGAACGCAGAACACCGGCCCGCTGGCCCGCCGGGGCAGACAGGTACACAGCGCAAACGCCAAAACGCCCGCCGCAAGTGCAAATAGAATCGGAAAAACAATCCGCTCGCTGGCATGCTTATAAACGAACAGATGCAGTGCCAGCTCCAGATAAACCGGCGATAACAGCGCCAGAGCCAAGGCAATCCAGGAGGATGGTTTGATACTGCGGAATTTCATGAAAAGGTCCCTCGTTTGTTAATTATATATATGATATAAATCCATGTGAATTCTAGCACAACCATATTTTATTTGCAATATTCCACAGGGGATTTCCACAAATTTTGCGGGATCGCAATTGGCGTTATCCGCCCGGATACGCTTTCCGGATGGCGCCGCCGGTCTGTTCCCCGGCGTCCTTTTTCAACGCCGGTTCCCGGTGCTGCCCGGCACGTTACCCTGCCGGTTTTCCCAACGGCCTCGATACCGGACGCCTCCGCGATTTGCCCCTGGAGTACTGCGCAGATTAGAATTTTATCCGGGTCCCTCCTCCCAATAGGTCCGGATGGCCTGCTCCACCATGTCCACCTCTCGGCGGAAGTTGGAGGCCGAAATCCGCTGTGCGCCATGGCCCAAGATGATGATCTGTTCCAGGCCGTCGGAGGTGGCCACCCGGACCCGATGCTTTTTGCCCAGCTCATGGGTCACTTTTTCAATATACATATCCGCCGTCTCTGCCTCCTTGGTGTAGACCACGCTGAGGCCGCCCAGATTCTCCACCGAGCCGGGATTGCCCTTAACCTTATAGGCGTCAAAGACCACAATCACCGGGCATTGGCGGAAGCCCTGGTAGTTCCGCAGCAGATTGATAAGTTGGCTGCGGGCCATGTCCAGACTATCCCTGGCCAGAGTTTTTAAATCGTCCCAGGCGAAGATGATGTTATAGCCGTCCACCAGCACATATTCCGGCCCAGCGGGCTGCAATGGAGCCTTGTAGGGCTTGGCGGGAGCGGCTTTTTTGGCGGGGCGCAGGGCCTGAGCCTTGTCCCGGCGGATGGGGCCGTAGGTCCGCTCAAAAATCGCCAGCAGCTCCTGGTCTGTGGCCATCATGGCGCAGTATTCCGCCGCCAGGTCCCGCAGGGGCGGCTCCTCCTTTGGCGGCTCCAGGACGCTGGGCAGGTGCATATGGGCCGGGACCTGGGACCACTTGACCGTATAACCGGCCCCATGGCTGCAAAATACGCTGTCCGCCGGGTTTTCCGTGTCCGCCTCCGGATTATAGCCCAGAGCCTCTACAACCCGGGCCTGGTCTTTGCAGGGAGCGTAGCCCTTGAGGGCGCAGGAAAAGCGGCCCCGGCCCCGGGTATAGGCTGTCACGGTCTGGGGATAATCCCGCATGGCTGCCACCGGTGCGGACCCAGTCAGCACGGCGAAGTCGCCCTCCGTCTCCGGCGGCTGGAACTCGGCCCCCAGCTGCTCCAAATCCGTCATGGCCCGGCCCACATTGACCTGGGGAAGCTCCAGCCGGAAATCGTACCACGGCTCCAGCAGGACGCTTTGGGCCTGCATCAGGCCCTGGCGCACGGCTCGATAGGTGGCCTGCCGGAAGTCGCCGCCCTCGGTGTGCTTCAAATGAGCGCGCCCCGACATCAGGGTAATGGTCATATCCGTAATGGGCGATCCGGTCAGGACTCCCAGATGCTGCTTCTCAGCCAGATGGGTCAGAATCAGCCGCTGCCAGTTCCGGTCCAAATCATCCTCCCGGCAGGCTGTGGAAAATTGCAGGCCGCTGCCACGGGGAGACGGCTCCAGCAGCAGATGGACCTCGGCATAGTGGCGCAGCGGCTCATAGTGGCCCACACCCTCCACCGGGGCGGCGATGGTCTCCTTGTACAGAATTCTGCCCCGGCTGAAGGAGACCGCCAGGCCAAACCGGTCCAGCAGCAGCTGCTGCAAAATCTCCAGCTGCACCGGTCCCATGAGCCGGACGCGGATCTCCTGAAGCTGTCCATTCCAGTCCACATGGAGCTGGGGATCTTCCTCCTCCAGTTCCCGCAGCTGCGAAAGCGCCTTGTGGACGTCATAGCCCGTGGGCAGAAGAACGCCATAGGTCAAAACCGGCTCCAGCACAGGCGGCATTCCCTGCGTCTCGGCTCCCAGACCCAGACCGGGCCGGGTGCGGCTCAGACCTACGGCAGCTACCACATCACCGGGCAGCGCCTCCTCCACGGCGGTGAATTTTGCCCCGGCATAGGCCCGAAGCTGTGTGACCTTTTCCTCCCAGCCGGGGCCGGACAGGGTATCCCGCACCCGCAGACGGCCACCGGTGATCTTTAAATGGGTCAGCCGTACGCCCTGCTCATCTCGGGAGATTTTATAGACCTTTGCCCCGAAATCGGGCCGGTCCGGGATGGCGGGGGCAAAGCGGGCCAGACCGCGCAGAAAATCCTCCACGCCATCCAGCTTCAAGGCTGCGCCGAACCAGCAGGGGAACAGGCGGCAGCCGGCAATCTCCCGGGCCAGAGAAGCGTCGGACACCGCGCCGGTCTCCAGAAATTCCTCCAGCAAGGTCTCACTACCCATAGCCAGAGTCTCCGGGTCCGGCCGGGAGAAGTCGGCAAAGCCGTCTCCCAGAGTCCGGCGCAGCTCTGTTAGAATTGCAGACCTGTCCGCACCTGGCAAGTCCATTTTGTTGACAAACAGGAAGGTGGGAATATGCCGCTGACGCAGAAGCCGCCACAGAGTATGGGTGTGGCTCTGCACCCCCGCCGGACCGCTGATGACCAGAATTGCGCAGTCCAGCACATCCAGCGTCCGCTCCATTTCCGCCGAAAAATCCACATGTCCCGGCGTGTCCAGCAGCGTTGCCTGCAGTCCCGGCCATTGCAGCGTGGCCTGTTTGGAGAAGATCGTGATTCCCCGCTGCCGCTCCAGGGCGAAAGTATCCAAAAACGCATCCCCATGGTCCACCCGTCCCAGGGTACGGATGGCCCCGGAGCAATAGAGCATGCCTTCCGACAGGGTGGTTTTCCCCGCATCCACATGGGCGAGGACGCCAATGACCGTTCGTTTCATAAATCGAGTCCCTCTGATGGTATTTTTATTTTATCAGTATACCAGAAAAACCGGCGAAAGTCCATCGACACGCGGGATATACATTTTGTCGGGAAGAAAAATGTACAGGAAGACTTGTGTCCGGGAATAAAATGTTATATAATTTGAATAACAGACGTGCCGACGCGGATCAGCGCGGCTGAAATTATGGGGAGGGCTACTCTATGAAACGAATCGGAATGCTGACCAGCGGCGGCGATTGCCAGGCGCTGAACGCCGCCATGCGCGGCGTGGCAAAAACCTTGTTCCACGCAAAGGAGAATGTGGAGATTTATGGCTTCCTGGATGGATATCAGGGTCTGATTTACGGACGCTTCCGCCTGCTGACTCCGGCGGACTTTTCCGGCATTTTGACGAAGGGCGGCACCTTCCTGGGAAGCAGCCGGACCCCGTTCAAGACCATCCGGGAGCCGGATGAAAACGGCCTGGACAAGGTTGCGGCCATGAAACAGAATTATTACAAGCTGCAGCTGGACTGCCTTGTGATTTTGGGCGGCAACGGCACCCATAAGACGGCCAACCTTCTGCGGGAGGAGGGCCTGAACATCATTACCTTGCCCAAGACCATTGACAATGATATCTGGGGTACTGACATGACCTTCGGCTTCCAGAGCGCCGTCAATGTGGCCACTGAGGCCATTGACTGCATCCATACCACCGCCGCCTCCCATGGCCGCGTGTTTAGTGTGGAGGTTATGGGCCACAAGGTGGGCTGGCTGACCTTGAATGCAGGCATGGCCGGCGGCGCGGACATCATTCTGATTCCGGAAATCCCCTATGACATCGACAAGGTTGTCAAAAAGATCAACGAGCGCCATGAGCGGGGCAGCCGCTTCACCATTCTGGCGGTGGCCGAGGGCGCAATCTCCAAAGAGGACGCGGCTCTGTCCAAGAAGGAATACAAGAAAAAGATGGAGAATTACAAGTATCCCTCCGTCTCCTATGAGATTGCGGAGAAGCTGGCCAAGAAATGCGGCTTCGACGTCCGTGTCACGGTTCCGGGTCATACCCAGCGCGGCGGTGCGCCCTGCCCCTATGACCGCGTGTTTGCCAGCCGCCTGGGCTCCAAGGCCGGTCAGATGATTCTGGACGGCGAATATGGCTTCATGGTCGGCTATAAGAACCGCGAAATGGTCAAGGTGCCGCTGGAGGAAGTGGCCGGAAAGCTGAAAATGGTGGACCCGGAGGCTTCCATTGTCAAAGAGGCCAAGCTCCTGGGCATCTGCTTCGGAGATTGATTTTCACTACCAATTTTGGAGGGATCTAATATTTTAGACCGCAATTATGCTGATTTTGCCTGGGAGCAGACGGCGGCGCTGCTGGCTGTTGACTCTCCCTCGGGCTATACCGCCCAGGCTGCCGACTGGGTAAAAGAGGCGTTTGAAGCCCTTGGCTTTCCCGCCAGAATCACCGTCAAGGGCGGCGTTTTGGTGGACCTGGGCGGCGATGACGCCCAAAACGGCCTGCTGCTGGCTGCCCACACCGATACCTTAGGCGGCATGGTGGCCGAGGTCAAGAGCAATGGCCGCCTGCGCATCACCAATCTAGGCGGCATGAATGCCAGCAATGCCGAGGCGGAAAATGTCCGGGTATACACCCGCGGCGGATGTGTTGTGGAAGGGACCCTGCAGCTGTGCAACGCCTCCATCCATGTCAACGGCGCGTATTCCGACACAAATCGCTCCTTTGACACCACGGAGGTGGTGCTGGATGAGGACGTGTCCTCCGCAGAGGATACCCGCGCCCTGGGCGTGGAGGTCGGCGACATTGTTTGCTTTGATCCCAGAACCCGCCGCACGGCCTCCGGCTATCTCAAGAGCCGCTTCCTCGATGATAAGCTGTCGGTGGGAATTTTGCTGGGACTGGCAAAAGTTCTCCGCAATACCGGCGCTGCCCTGCCCCGCCGGGTCTATGTCCATATCACGGTATATGAGGAAGTGGGCCATGGCGGCTCGGCCTCTGTCCCGGAGGGCGTCACGGAAGCGATTTCGGTGGATATGGGCTGTGTGGGCGACGGCCTGCAATGCACAGAGCGGCAGGTCTCCATCTGCGCCAAGGATTCCGGCGGCCCTTACAGCTATGAGGTGGTCGGCAAGCTCATCGAAGCTGCTCAGAAAACCGGGGCGGATTATGCGGTGGACGTGTACCCCCACTATGGCTCCGATGTGGAGGCTACGCTGAAGGCGGGTCATGATATCCGCCACGGCCTTATCGGTTCCGGTGTCTACGCCAGCCACGGCTATGAACGAAGCCACATCGACGGCGTCTATAACACGCTGAAGGTGCTGGTGGGATATTTGGGAATTGATAATTGACAATGGACAATTGACAATGAAGGTGTCCGCTGACGCGGACGGATTGAAATAATCGTGCAGCCCTCGTGCCCCCTCTTAGGGGGCTGTCAGCGAAGCTGACTGGGGGTTGTTGGATGACAGAGCGGTACGTTGATACAGTAGAATCTGTTGTCGATACAACCCTCAGTCACGGCTTCGCCGTGCCAGCCCCTAAGAGGGGGCACGAGGGTTTGCGATTCGTAGGGGGCGGCGTCCTCGACGCCCCGTTTCCAATGGATACGGAACGAGGCTGTGTCTCAACGATTGCAAAAGGAAGTGACCCTATGACAGGCCGGTTTGCGCCCAGTCCTTCGGGGCGGATGCACCTGGGAAACGCGTTTTCGGCCCTGCTGGCCTGGCTTTCGGTTCGAAGCCAGGGAGGCAAAATGGTGCTTCGCATGGAGGACTTGGACCCGGACCGGTGCCGGCCGGAATATGCGGAGACCCTGAAAGACGATCTCCTGTGGCTGGGGCTGGACTGGGACTGGGAGCAGACGCCTCAGCGCCTTCGCACCGCCGCCTATGCCGAGGCGTTCCGGCGGCTCTCCGCGCAAGGGCTGGTGTATCCCTGCTACTGTACCCGGGAGCAGCTTCATGCGGCTTCCGCGCCCCACGCTTCGGATGGACGGTTCCGCTATGCCGGAACCTGCCGGGGACTGACGGAGGCGGAACGGGCGGCCGAGACCAAAGCCCCGGCCTGGCGGCTGATGGTCCCGGACAGGGCCTATGGATTCACAGACGGACTCCAGGGCGGTTACGAAGAAAATCTGGCCCGGGACTGCGGAGATTTTATCATCCGGCGGGCCGATGGGGTCTATGCCTATCAGCTGGCCGTAGTAACGGATGACGGCGCGGGCGGCGTGACAGAGGTGGTCCGGGGCATGGACCTGCTGGATTCTACGCCCCGGCAGCTGTACTTATATGATCTGCTGGGCCTGACGCCGCCGCAGTTTTTCCATGTGCCGCTGCTGCTGTCCTCCGATGGGCGGCGGCTCAGCAAACGGGACAGGGATCTGGACCTGGGCGCACTCCGGCAGAATTACACGCCGGAGCGGCTGATTGGCATGCTGGCGAATCTGGCGGGGCTTCTGGAATCCCCCGAGGCAATTTCCGCCCGGGAATTGATTCCCGTCTTTTCCTGGCACAAGGTCCGGAAAACGCCGGTGACACTGAAATCTTAGCCGCATACAGGCGACCCCATACCAAGGCAGGCCCTCGTGCCCCCTCTTAGGGGGCTGCTGAGCGAAGCGAAGCTGGGGGTTGTATCGACAACAGATTTTACCGATGAAACAAACCGTTCTGCCATCCAACAACCCCCAGCTGTGCATGGGCATCCGTAAGGCAGCAAGCTGCCAACGGCTGCCTCACGGCCTCCTTCGTCGGCCACGGCGGATTGTCAATCAAGTGCAACATCATATTCCGAGAAAACTTCAGAAGGAG
>CAYTXW010000048.1:0-10724 GCA_964441575.1 uncultured Oscillospiraceae bacterium | reverse complement strand
TGTGTATTGTCTCCCTTTATTTTTTAGTGTTGCACTTCATATGATAACCTGCCCACCCCCCTAAAGAGGGGGGGACGAGGATGCCAGCTAGCCCTCGTGCCCCCTCTTAGGGGGCTGCTGAGCGAAGCGAAGCTGGGGGTTGTATCGACAACAGATTTTACCGATGAAACAAACCGTTCTGCCATCCAACAACCCCCAGCTGTGCATGGGCATCCGTAAGGCAGCAAGCTGCCAACGGCTGCCTCACGGCCTCCTTCGTCGGCCACCCCCCTAAAGAGGGGGGGACGAGGATGCCAGCTAGCCCTCGTGCCCCCTCTTAGGGGGCTGCTGAGCGAAGCGAAGCTGGGGGTTGTATCGACAACAGATTTTACCGATGAAACGAACCGTTCTGTCATCCAACAACCCCCAGGCCGCCCTTCGGGCGCCCAGCCCCCTAATAGGGGGCACGAGGGAATTCCCCACGGTGGATGCAACAAATTCTGCCAATATCTTGCAATTCTCTTTACAATTCCCCAGGAGACTGGTATAATCAGCATGAAAAACAGCGCTAGAGCGCTCATATAAGGAAGGAATGGAACATCATGTACAAAATCGTACGAAAAAGGGAGCTGAACCCTGCCGTCACCTACATGGAGATCGAGGCGCCGTTTGTCGCCAAAAAGGCGAAGGCGGGACAGTTCATCATTTTCCGCATTGATGACAAGGGAGAGCGGGTGCCGCTGACCATCGCCGGTTATGACCGGGAAAAGGGTACCGTCAGCATCATTTTCCAGAAGGTCGGCCTGTCCACAGAGATGCTGGGAAAGATGAACGAAGGCGACTACATTCAGGACTTTGTCGGTCCCCTGGGCAAGCCAACCAATGTAGAGGGCCTGAAGCGGGTCTGTGTTGTCGGCGGCGGCGTTGGCTGCGCCATTGCCTATCCCTCCGCCAAGGGCTTCCAGGAAGCCGGTGTGAAGGTGGACGTCATTGTTGGCTTCCGCAACAAGGATCTGGTGATTCTGGAGGATGAATTCCGGGCTGCCTGCGACAATCTGTATTTAATGACTGACGACGGCTCCTACGGCGAAGCGGGTTTCGTCACGGTGAAGCTTCAGCAATTGCTGGAAGCCGGCGAGCAGTATGACGAGGTTCTGGCCATCGGCCCGGTCCCCATGATGAAGTTCGTCAGCAAGACGACAGAGCCGTTCGGCGTCAAGACCATCGTCAGCCTGAACCCCATTATGGTGGACGGCACCGGCATGTGCGGCGGCTGCCGCGTCACCGTCGGCGGCGAAGTGAAATTCGCCTGCGTGGACGGCCCCGACTTCGATGGTCACAAGGTGGACTATGCCGAGCTGATGAACCGCAACGGCGTCTACCGTGAGCGGGAAGCCGAAACCAAACAGACCCATATCTGCCGCATGGACAAATTGGGTCAAGACCTGATCAAGTAAGGAGAATTTGAAAATGGCGAACATGACACTGACAAAGACTCCCATGCCGGAGCAGGACCCCAACGTCCGTAATCACAACTTTAAGGAAGTATCCCTGGGCTATACCCCCGAGATGGCCATCGAGGAGGCCAAGCGCTGCCTGAACTGCAAGAAGCCCAAGTGCGTGGAGGGTTGCCCGGTCAACATTCGCATTCCCGAATTTATCGCCAAGGTGGCGGAGGGCGACTTCCAGGCTGCCTATGAAATCATCACCTCTACCAATGCCCTGCCTGCCCTGTCCGGCCGCGTGTGTCCCCAGGAAACCCAGTGCGAGAGCAAGTGCGTCCGCGGTGTCAAGGGCGAACCGGTGGCCATTGGCCGTCTGGAGCGCTTTGTGGCCGACTGGTATCGCGAGAACGTCAACGCCATGCCCGAGAAGCCCGAGAGCAACGGCATTCAGGTGGCTGTGGTCGGTTCCGGTCCGGCCGGTCTGACCTGCGCGGCCGAGCTTGCCAAGAAGGGCTATCAGGTGTCCATCTTTGAAGCTCTGCATACCGCCGGCGGCGTACTGGTCTACGGCATTCCGGAATTCCGTCTGCCCAAGGCCATTGTGGCCAACGAGGTCAAAAAGCTGGAGGCCCAGGGCGTCAAGGTCATGACCGACATGGTTATTGGCCGGGTTCTGTCTATTGACGAGCTGTTTGAAATGGGCTTTAAGGCTGTGTTTGTCGGCTCCGGCGCTGGCCTGCCCATGTTTATGCACATCCCCGGCGAGGCTCTGAAGGGCGTCTACTCAGCCAACGAGTATCTGACCCGCGTGAATCTGATGAAGGCCTACGAGGAAGCCAGCGACACCCCGCTGATCGTCAGCAAGGCTGCCGCTATCGTCGGCGGCGGCAACGTGGCGATGGACGCCGCCCGCTGCGCCAAGCGCATGGGCGCGGAGACCGTTTACATCGTCTACCGCCGCGGCGAGGCCGAAATGCCCGCCCGTCTGGAGGAGCAGCACCATGCCAAGGAGGAGGGCATTATCTTCCTGACTCTGACCAATCCCACCGAGGTTCTGGGCGGCGAGGATGGCCGTGTCAACGGCATGAAGTGCATCAAGATGGAGCTGGGTGAGCCGGACGCCTCCGGCCGCCGCCGTCCCATTCCCGTGGAGGGCAGCGAGTTTGTGCTGGATGTGGACACGGTCATTATGGCCCTGGGTACCTCTCCCAATCCCCTGATCCGTTCCACCACGCCGGGCCTGGAGGCCAACAAGAAGGGCTGCCTGGTGGTCAATGAGGAGCATATGACCACCCGCGACCAGGTCTATGCCGGCGGCGACGCCGTCACAGGCGCGGCCACCGTTATTCTGGCCATGGGCGCCGGAAAAGAAGCTGCCGCGTCCATCGACAAGGCACTCCAGAACAAGTAAAGCAAAATTCCATCAAAAAAAGGAACTGTCGCCGCTTGGGGACAGCTCCTTTTTTGATAGAACATTAATTGTACAGGTTTGCGATGTCCGTGATGATGTCCACGCATTTGTCGATGCCGATCAGGCCGGAATTCAAACAGATGTGGTAGTTCTGCGCGTCGCCCCAGGTGCGGTTGGTGTAGTGCTTGTAGTAGACCCGGCGCTTGTTGTCCTTGTCGTTCAGACGCTTTTCGGGACTTTGCTTGGTCTGTCCGTAGAGACGGACAATGCGATCAGCCCGGTATGCCATATCCGCGTGAATGAACACATGCAGGCAGTCCTCTCGATCCTTGAGAATGTAGTCGGCGCAGCGGCCCACAATGACGCATGGTCCTTTCTCCGCCAGATCGCGGATCACGTTGGTCTGGTACACAAATAACTGGTCCGACATGGACATGGTGTTCAGCGCCGCTGAGGGATGGGGGGAAACTGCAATGTTGAATAGGAAGCTGCTGGTCACGGACGCATATTCGCCGGCTTCCTTGATGAAATCCGCGTGGAAGCCGCTTTCCTTGGCCACAGCATCTACCAGCTCCTTGTCGTAAAAAGGAATCCCGAGACGCTCGGCGACCTGCTTGCCAATGGTGTGCCCGCCGCTGCCAAATGCACGGCTGATGGTGATGATTTTTTGAGTCATGGAACCGACCCCCTTCATGTTGATGGTTCCATTATACTAAACTTTTCCGAAAATTACAAGAACGGGCGCATGGACGCGGACAATTTCTCTTCGCAGTCAATGAGCTGCTCGGCCAGTGCTTTCGCACCGGTATCCGCTCCGGCGTACCGGTTCCGGCTGCGGCATAATATCTTGATGCCCATGTCGCAGCCGTCTGCCACGAGGTAGGCCGCCGTGGTGTCGTCGCTGCGTATGGCCATCCGGGCGTTGGTTTTCAGCCAGGCCATGCTCTTGGCCATTGCGCCGGGGCCCTTTTCCGTGCCGCCGCACCGATGCAGCATGGACGCGGTCTGGCTTTTCAGCGTTTGGTGGGTCTGAATACTGTCCTGCAGCTTTCGCCGCAGGGTCTGATCTCTGACGCTCGGCAGAAGACCGTCAATGGTGGAAACGGCCATGTCGATTCCTGCGGTGCAGTCGCCCAGCAGATGGATGGTGTCTTCGTGCATAAAAATCCTTCCCTTCTTTTTGAATAGGATGGACCAAAACAGCGGATTTCATACTGCAATGATAAAAATTCAAAAGAAGGGCAACATATGGAGGGATCGTTGCGGCCCCGGAGTTCTCCGGCGGCTATGCGTTTTTGCGCAGCGACGATGGGACTAAATGATGGATGCAGAGAACCGAGAACCTCTATTTGTCGTCTATATAGATGTACGGGAAACCGTGAAAAAATCAAATCGATGGAGGAACCTATGAAAAAACTGATAACACTGTTTCTGATTTGCGCTGCGATTCTCAGTCTTGGTGCCTGCGCCGGGACCGCATCGCAGGAATCCGGGTCCGGGGAGGAGATCGCTGTGGACGATCTGCCTTCGGCGGAAGAGAATCTGGAAGAAGAAAACCCGGAGGAGAATTCGCAGGAAACCCCGGAGGAGAACCTGGAGGAAAGCCCGGAGGAGAACCTGGAGGAGGAGACCGATTCCGTTGAGGGAGATCTGCTGGACAAGCTGGAGAAGCTGGTGGACGGCGTCAATCCGGAGATGAAAGTGGAGAACACGGTGATTCCCGAGGAGGAGTATCCCTATCACCTGTTCATCGACTATGTGGAGGGGTCCCATGCTGTCACGTCCATGGCGATGATCAACGCGGTGCCTCATTCCGTGTGTCTGCTGTGGCTGCCGGAAGACGCCGATACGGAGGCGGTGGCCCGGGAGATCGAGGACAATCTGGACCCGAGAAAATGGATCTGCGTAGAGGCCGAGGCCACCGCAGTCCGGACCAGCGGTCAGTATGTGCTGATGGTCATGTCCGATCAGGAGAGCGTGGATACTGTTTTGAGCAATTTTGACGCAGTGTTTGCGGAAACAGTGTAAATTGAAGATTAATTGCATTTCAATTTCCGCATCCGCTCCTCGGAGACCGTCCGTCCTGATACTGTTCTTCAATCAAATTGATTGAAGAACAGTATCCATTCACTCTTACTTCTTATCTGCCTTATGCTTTTTTCCAGTATTACATTCTTATATTTTTTCCTTCCCCTGACCCTGGCGGCCTATTATCTTGTACCCCGCTGCTTCAGGAACTATGTGCTGCTGCTCTCCAGTGTGGTATTTTATGCCTTTGGAGAGCCGCGATATGTGGCGCTGCTGCTGTTCTCCGCGCTGGTCGGCTGGCTCCATGGACTGTATATGCAGAGGCATCCCGGGAAGCGGTGGGCCTTGGTCAGCGCCATTGGTTGGAATCTGGCCTTTCTGCTGTTCTTTAAATATGCCGATTTCCTGATTACGTCCTGGAACGGCCTGTTTCATACGGCCGTTCCGACCCTGAACCTGACTCTGCCCATCGGCATCAGCTTTTATACCTTCCAGAACATGAGCTATGTGATCGATGTGTACCGGGGTGACTGCCGGGCGGAGCGGAATCTGGCGTCCTATGCCACCTATCTCTGCCTGTTCCCCCAGCTGATTGCCGGTCCCATCGTCCGCTACAGCGATGTGGCCCGGGATCTGCGGGAACGGACCGTGAATCTGGCGGGTGTGTCATCCGGTGTGGTGCGCTTTGCGGTTGGCCTGGGGAAGAAGGTTCTGCTGGCCAACTCCATAGGACAGCTGGCAGAGCTGACGGTTTCCCAGAGCAGCGTCCTGCTGTGCTGGCTTCAGGCGGCAGCCTTTATGCTGCAAATCTATTTTGACTTCTCCGGCTATTCCGATATGGCCATCGGTCTGGGAGCCATGCTGGGCTTTTCCTTTCCGGAGAATTTTAACGCTCCCTATCTTTCCCGGTCCGTCACCGAGTTCTGGCGGCGGTGGCATATGTCCCTGGGCGGCTGGTTCCGGGACTATGTGTATATCCCTCTGGGCGGAAACCGCGTCCATTGGGGGAAGTGGCTGCGGAACGTCCTGATAGTCTGGATGCTGACGGGTGTCTGGCACGGGGCCAGCTGGAACTTTGTGCTTTGGGGCCTGTACTATGGCATTCTGCTGGTCGTGGAAAAGCTGTGGCTGAAGAAGTATCTAAGAGGCGGCGTTCTGTCCCATCTCTATGTGCTGCTGGTCACGCTGCTGGGCTTTGTGCTGTTTCACAGTCCCACGGTTCCGGCGGCGGGGGAGACGCTGGGGCAGATGCTTGGCTTTGGCGGTCTGCCCTTGTGGAATGAAACGGGGCTTTACTATCTCCGGAGCTACGCGGTGCTGCTGGTTCTCTGTGTCCTGGGCGCTACGCCCTGGCCCCGTCAGCTGGCGCTCCGCCTGCGGGACAGCCGGGCTGGGACGCTGCTCCAACCGGCGCTGGTTCTGGTGCTCCTGGTGCTGGTCACAGCCTGCCTGGTGGACGGCTCCTTCAATCCGTTCTTGTATTTCCGATTTTAGGAGTGGTGGATGTGGAAAAAACGAAACAACGTCTGACAGTTCTGGCCTTTGGGCTGCTATTGGCGGGGGGATTGCTTCTGCATCTGCTGCTGCCGGATCAGGCAGTCTCCAGGGCCGAGCGGCGGCGGCTGGCCCAGGCGCCCAGCCTGGCCTCCGACGGATACGCCGAGAAGCTGGAGACCTATCTGCTGGACCAGTTTCCGGGCCGAGAGGCCCTGCGGACTCTGAAAGCGGTCTGGACCTTTTATATTTTGGGGCAGAAGGACAACAACGGCGTGTTCCTGTCCCAGGGCAGCGCTTCCCGGCTGGATACGGAACTGGATTCGGCTCAGGTCCGGCGGTTTCTGGACAAAATGGATGAAACCCGCGACCTGTATTTGGCGGATTCCGCCGTATATTATGCCGTCGTTCCCGACAAGAACTTTTATCTGGACTGTCCCAAGCTGGACTATGAGACGCTGCTGGAGACGGTGGAAACCGGCCTGTCCTGGGCGGAGCAGATCGATCTGACGGACTGCCTGACGGCGGCGGACTACTATGCCACGGATTCCCACTGGCGGCAGGAGCGGCTGGACCGGGTGACGGAACGGCTGGCCCGGGCCATGGATCTGCGCCTTCCGGCGTGGGAGACCTACCGGTCTCAGACGCTGTCAGGCTTCCGGGGCGTCTACTACGGCCAGTCGGCGCTGCCCTTGCCGCCGGAGGACCTGGTGTATCTGGAAAGCCCTGTTACGCAAGCCGCAACAGTAACGGGACCGGCGCTGGAGGGAACGAAAGGAATCTACGACCCGACGCGGTTTGAGGGCATGGATGGCTATGACGTGTTCCTCCATGGGGCCGAGGCGGTGCTGGTTCTGGAAAATCATCTGGCGGAGACGGACCGGGAGCTGGTGATCTTCCGGGATTCCTTTGGCAGCAGCCTGGCCCCTCTGCTGCTGCCGGGGTACCGGACGGTTACGCTGGTGGACCTCCGCTATGTCTCGGCGTCCGCTCTGGACCGGTATGTGTCGTTCCACGGCCAGGATGTGCTGCTGCTCTACTCCACCACGGTCATTAACGGCGCGGGAATTCTGCGATGACTTGCGCGAAGCGCGGCCCTGGGATATAATGTAGAAAAAAGATGGAAAGGGGAGACGGTTATGCTGCGGATTCTGCACGCCGCCGATCTGCATCTGGATTCGCCCTTCGCCGCTCTGACGCCGGAGCAGGCGGCAGCGCGGCGGCGGCTTCAGCGTCAGATGCCGGAAAGGCTGGTGGAGCTGTGCCAAGAGCGGGACTGCCGGCTGCTGCTGCTGGCGGGAGATATATTGGATGGAGGGCTGGTTTGCCCCGAGACGGTGGAGGCTATGCAGACTGCCTTTGCCCGGTGCAGCGTCCCCATTTTCATCGCACCGGGCAACCATGATCCCTATACGCCGGATTCGCCCTGGGCCAGAATGACCTGGCCGGAGCAGGTACATATTTTTACCTCCCGGACTTGGGAGCAGGTGACGCTGCCGGACCTGGGCTGCCGCGTCTGGGGCGCTGCCTTTCGGGGACGGGAGGCACAGGAGATGCTGCAGCCGATTCCGGCGCAGACCGACGGCCTCCTGGAGATCGGCGTCCTCCATGGCGACCCGGAGCATACAGGCCCGTATAATCCCATTTCGCCCCGGCAGCTGACAGAATGTGGGCTGGACTATCTGGCCCTGGGCCATATCCATCGCACCGCGCCGCCGCGCCGGGCAGGGCGGACCTGGTATGCCTGGCCCGGTGTGGCCATGGGCCGGGGGTTTGACGAGACCGGCATCCACGGTGTGTTTCAGGTGGATCTGGACCGGGACCTGTGCTGCGCGTCCCTGCTGCCCCTGCCGGGGCCGCAGTATGCCCATTTGACCGCCTCTGCGGATGGAGATCCGGAGAAAGCGGCGCTGGCTTCGCTGCCGGAGGACAGCCAAGGCCTGATCTGCCGTCTGACGCTGACGGGCGAGGCCGAGCCGTTTGACCGGGCCGCCCTGGAGGCGCGGCTGGCCCCTCGCTTTGCGGCGCTGGAGCTGCGGGATGAGACGGTTCCGCCCCGGGATCTGTGGGAAGGCTGGGACGCCCGGACTCTGCGGGGCCTGACGCTGCAAACGCTGAAGCAGCAGTATGACGCCGCGCCGGACCAGGAGACCCGCCGGACAGCCGCCTTGGCGGCCCGGTATGTTCTGGCGGCGCTGGATGGGAGGGAATCGCCGTGAGAATTGCGGAAATGACCGCTTCCTTCGGCTGCCTGGATCATGAGACCCTGCGTCTACAGGACGGCGTCAATCTGCTGTGCCTGCCCAATGAGCGGGGGAAATCCACCTGGTCTGCTTTCCTGCTGGCGATGTTTTACGGCGTGGACAGCGGGGAGCGGGCTGGAAAGGGCCGGCTGCCGGTGAAGAAACAATATCAGCCCTGGAACGGTGCGCCCATGGAGGGAACCGTTACCCTGGAAGATCATGGAAGACGGCTGGTGCTCCAGAGGACCTCGGAGCGGGGACGGCCCATGGGCGTTTTCCGGGCCTATGACCCGGATACGGGGCTGGATGCGCCGGAGTTGACCGGGGAGAACTGCGGAAGAACCCTTTTGGGCGTGGAGCGCAGCGTGTTCCAACGCACCGCCTTTCTGTCCGGCACGGACCTGGCCGTGACCCAGGACCAGGCGCTGGCTCAACAGCTGAGCAATCTTGCATCCTCCGGAATCGGAACGGACAGCTATCCGGCAGCGGCGGCCCGGCTGAAGGGCTGGAAGAACCGGTGCCGCTACAATAAGACGGGCGCGCTGCCGGAGGCGGAGCTTCGCCTGCGGCAGGTCCAGGGGACGCTGGAGGCGGCGGCGGGTCTGCGGCGGCAGCGGCTGGAGACATTCCAGGAGCTGGAAGACCTGCGGGCAGAGACAGCGGCGCTGGCCCAGCGGGACAGCCGGGATTGGGAGGTCCGGCGGGCAGCTGCGCAGGACGCGCTGGCTCAGGCCAACGGCCGAGCCGAAGCTCAGGCGGGCCGGACAGCGGCGCTGCCCACGCTGGAGGCGCTGCTGACTCTCCAGGCAAAGCTGGACCGGGCGGCGATGCCGGAGGAAACCGCCGCGCAGCCATGCCCACCGGCGCTGACAGGCGTGAAGGCGGAGGACATTTTGCCGAAGGCGCAGCAAGACCTCCAGGCGTATGACCGGCTGACCGCTACGACGCGGAAACGAAGCGGCGGTTATTTACTGCTGGCGCTGCTGATGCTGGGCGCGGGGCTTGGGCTGCTGTTCCGGCAGCGGCTTTTGGGCGCTGGCCTGCTGGTTCTGGCGGCGGTATGCGCCGGAAGCTGGGCCTTTCGGCGGCGGCGCAACCGCCGGGTGGGAGAGAATCTGGATTCCGCCAGAGCAATTTTGGAGCAGTACGGTGCAGAGACCAGGGACGCGCTGCTGCCGGCGGCAATGGCCTGGCAGAATACACTGCAGGCCCAGGATCAGGCCCGGCGGCAAGCCCGGGAGATGGCGCTGCTCCTGGAGGAAGTTGGCACTTTTGCGCCGGGGACGGAGGACCTGACGGCGGCCCGGGCCGCCGTGCGAGCAGCGCTGGCGCTGCGCCGGGAGGATCAGGAGGTGCGGCGGGACCTGGAGCTGGCCCGGCTGCAATGGCAGACTGTATCGGCTGCGGACCCGCCTCCGGCGGCGGACTTGGAGGAAAAGCGGCTGCGCTGCGCGGCACTGGAGGCACAGGCAGAGGCGCTGGCGCGGCAGGAGCAGGCTCTCGGCGGCTGGGAGCAGCTGGATTCCCAGCGGCAGGCGCTGGAAGCGGAAATTGCCGGGTTGAAGCAGCGGGAAGCCGCTTTGGCTCTGGCACAGGAGGCGCTGGCCTCGGCGGAACACCAGATGGCCCAGGTCTACGCGCCCCGGCTGTCCTCATTGGCAGGGACGTATCTGCAGATGCTGACCCGGGGACGCTATGACGGACTGATGATGCAGCAAGACTTTACCCTGCTGGCACGGGAGCAGGACGGCGGTCTGACCCGCCCTCTGGCCACATTGAGCCGGGGAACCCAGGATCAGGCATGGCTTGCCCTGCGGCTGGCCATGACCCGGCTGCTGCTGCCGGAGAACGCGCCCATCATCCTGGACGATGCCCTTCTGACCTTTGACCCGGACAGGACCCGGGCGGCCCTGGGCATGCTGGCCGGGGAAAACCGCCAAGCGCTGGTATTCACCTGCCGACCCCTGGACAGGGAAGATCCTGTTCTTCCGTAAATGCTTTATTTTATGAAATTGTGAAAGAGGCCTCCGGAAACCGCGTGTCATTGCTCCACGCCGGAAATTGCGCACCGCCTCCGTCTTTCCGTGTCATTGCGAACCAGTGACCGATGTCACTGGTGTGGCA
>CAYTXW010000047.1:9125-10868 GCA_964441575.1 uncultured Oscillospiraceae bacterium | reverse complement strand
CGCGCCGTAGGGGACGGCCTCCTGGACGTCCCGTGTGCTGTAGGGGCGACCTGTGGTCGCCCGTTGGTGCGTCGCAAGCGGGGCGTCGAGGACGCCGCCCCCTACGGGGTTGTAGCAAATTTGCAATTATACCGTATGAACGTACCGCTCTGTCATCCAACAACCCCCGCCGCTTCGCGGCAGCCCCCTAGGAGGGGGCACGAGGGACTGACGATGGATGGAGAGACTGTATTTTAAAGGAGAATCTTAGATGCAAGAACAAATGGATTTCACACAGGGCAGCATTCTGCGCAAGCTGCTGCGGTTTATGCTGCCGATTCTGGCCGCGCTGGTTTTGCAGGCCATGTATGGCGCGGTGGACCTGCTGATTGTGGGCCGGTTTGGCACCACGGCGGGCATTTCCGCCGTCTCCACCGGCAGCAATGTCATTAATTTGATTGTCTTCACCGTATCGGCGCTGGCCAGCGGCGTCATGGTGCTGATTGGCCGCTATATCGGCGAGCGCAGGCCGGAACAGGTGGGCAAGGTCATCGGCGCGGCCATCTGCTTTTTTGCGGTTTTGTCCGTGGTTCTGGCCGCTGCCATGCTGGTGCTGGCCCGGCCATTGTCCATCCTGATGCAGGCCCCGGAGGAGGCGCTGGACCTGACGGTGGTCTATGTGCGCATCTGCGGCGGGGGCATCCTGTTTACCATCTTCTATAATCTCATCAGCGGCATTTTCCGCGGCATGGGCGATTCCAATCTGCCGCTGCTGTTTGTGGCTATTGCCTGCGTGGTCAATATCGTGGGCGATCTGCTGCTGGTGGCGGTGTTCCATCTGAACGTTGTCGGCGCGGCGGCGGCCACCGTGGCGGCCCAGGCGGTCAGTGTGGTTTTGTCCTTGTGCATCATCCGGCGGCGGAAGCTGCCCTTCACCATGACCCGCCGGGATGTGGGCTTCAACCGGGAATTGGGGAAATTTCTGCGCTTAGGCGGCCCCATTGCCCTCCAGGAGCTTTTGACGAACCTGTCCTTCCTGGCTTTGTGCGCCTTTATCAACCGGCTGGGCTTGGACGCCTCCTCGGGCTATGGAATCGCCTGTAAGCTGACCAGCTTTGTCATGCTGATTCCCAGCGCCTTGATGCAGTCCATGTCCTCCTTTGTGGCCCAGAACGTGGGGGCACGGCAGCCCCGGCGGGCCAAGCAGGCCATGGCCACCGGCATTGGAATCGGCGCGGTCATCGGCGTGGCTGTGTGCCTCCTGTGCTGGTTTTACGGGGAGCAGCTGTCCAGCATTTTCGCAACAGACCCGGCAGTGCTGGCCCGTTCCGCTGAATATCTCCGGGGCTTTGCGCCGGAGGCTGTGGTGACGGCGGTGCTGTTCAGCTTCATCGGCTATTTCAGCGGCAATGGCCGGACCCTGTTCGTCATGTGCCAGGGCTTGGCCCAGACCTTCCTGATCCGCCTGCCCATGAGCTATATCATGAGCATTCAGCCCAACGCCAGCCTGACTGCCATCGGTCTGGCTGCCCCGTCCGCCACCATCTTCGGCATCGTGCTGAACGGGCTGTATTTTATCTGGTTCTGCCGGAAGCAGCGGGAGAGGGAATTACAAGTCCTCTAAGTCTGCCGCCGGAATGTCGTTTTCCACGTTGTCCCGGGCCAGATCGGTGTCCAGAACGGGATAGACATTTGCCGGGATAGGACGTTCGTGATAGACCTGTAGATTGGGACCGCCGGTCCCGGCAATGATGGGGTTGGCCT
>CAYTXW010000047.1:0-9025 GCA_964441575.1 uncultured Oscillospiraceae bacterium | reverse complement strand
AAAAATCACCTCCCGGCTAGCTTGCCGGGAAGCGCATAAAATATTCCGGAGGAATCCTAATGAAAATATTTTTGGTGGAGGATGACGCCACCATTGCCCAGAAGGTGGCCCAGCATCTGCGGGCCTGGGGCTACCTATGCCATGTGGCCGGGGAGTTTCAAAATATTGCGGAGGAATTTGAGCGGGTCCAGCCCCAGCTGGTGCTGCTGGATCTGATGCTGCCGTTTTACAACGGCTATCACTGGTGCCGGGAGATTCGCAGACGATCCCAGGTTCCGGTTATCTTCCTGTCCTCGGCGTCGGACAATATGAATATCGTCATGGCCATCCAGATGGGCGGCGACGATTTTATTGCTAAGCCCTTTGATTTAAACGTTCTGGCGGCAAAGGTCCAAGCGCTTCTGCGGCGGACCTATGATTTTGCGCCGCCTTCCGACGTGCTTACCTGCGGCGACATTTTGCTGCGGACGGCGGACGGCACCGTGTCCCATGGCGACCAAACCACGGCTTTGACCCGCAATGAGCTTCGGATTCTCCAGGTTTTACTGGAAAACCGGGGCCGCACCGTCAGCCGTGAGAAATTGATGCAGAGGCTCTGGGAAACCGACTGCTTTGTGGATGAAAACACCCTGACGGTCAACATGACCCGGCTTCGAAAGACCCTGGCGTCCATCGGCGTGGAGAACCGGATCATCACCAAGAAAGGAATGGGATATCTGATCGAATGAGAATACCTTGGGAATACTTGAAAAAGCAGCGGGGAGTACTGGCCATGTTTGTCCTGCTGCTTTTGACCTTTGTGGGGGTGTATGCCCTGTATGACGTACCCTGGGAGGCGCTGCGGTATGCCGGGCTTCTGTGCCTCGTGGGAGGGGCCGCCGCCTTTGCGCTGGGCTGTCTGGACTACCGCGCCCGCCACCGGGCGCTGGAGGCCGCGCTGAAAAATCTGCAAATCTCAGTGGACGGGCTGCCGGAGCCGTGGGATCTGGTGGAGAAGGACTATCAGCTGCTGCTGCGGGGCCTCCAGCGGGAAAAGAGCCTGGCGCTGGGCGAACAGGACCGTCGACAGCGGGACCTGACCGACTATTACACCCTGTGGGTTCACCAGATCAAAACACCCATCTCCGCCATGCATCTGCTGCTCCAGGAGGAGGACACTGCCCAGAGCCGCGAGCTGGAGGCCCAGCTCTTCAAAATCGAGCAGTATGTGGAAATGGTGCTGGCTTATCTGCGCATGGACAGCGATTCCAGCGACTTTGTCTTCCAGCCCTGCCAGCTGGACCGGGCCGTGCGCCAGTCCGTACGAAAATTTGCGCCCATGTTCATCCATGGCAAGGTCCGCCTGGATCTGTGGCCCATCGAGCTATGTGTCGTCACCGATGAAAAGTGGCTGTGCTTCGCGCTGGAGCAGCTCTTGTCCAACGCCGTCAAATATACACCCCAGGGGACCATCACTGTCTTCTGCCGGGGAAATACCCTGTCGGTTCGAGATACCGGACTGGGCATTGCGCCCGAGGATCTGCCCCGGGTCTGTGAAAAAGGATTTACCGGCTACAATGGCCGTCAGGACAAAAAAGCGTCCGGCATTGGTCTGTATCTCTGCAATCAGATTCTTCTGAAGCTGGGCTGCCGGCTGATTCTGGAATCCCGGCCGGGGCAGGGAACCACCGCGTCCATCCGCTTCGAGACAGAGGAGAAACGGTTTGAATAATAGAGAGCGCCGGACGGCCTGTAAGCGGCGGACTGAGAACGGCCCGCCCTATGGGATTTCCTAAATCCGAACGCCCCGCGTCCTTTCAGAGTGGGTAGGGGCTGTGTCCCATTGAGGCGCCGGGGTTTATAAACTTTGCAGGAAATATGGAATAACCCCTTGACATTCATGTATGATTGTGTTATTGTTTTAATACAAAATACATGAAAGGAGCGTTCTATGGAGTGGATCATTGCGGACAACCGGCCCATTTGGCTGCAATTATATGAGCAGCTGACCCTGCGGATTATTGAGGGCATTTATCCCATGGGCGGCCGTATTCCGCCGGTTCGGGAGCTGGCGGCGGAGGCCGGTGTCAATCCCAACACAATGCAGCGGGCGCTGGCCTATCTGGAGGACCAGGGGCTGGCAACCAGCAACCGGACTGCGGGCCGTCTGGTCACGGAGGACCGGGAAAAGGTGGATGCCATTCGGCTGCGGATGGCAAAAGACCATATCCAGGCCTACTTGCAAGGCATGAAGGTTCTGGGATATACCGAGGAAGAGGCCAAAGACCTGCTTCTGAGAGAGGAGTGAGCGTATGGAAGAAAAATTGATTGTGTGCAGGGACTTGAGCAAGCACTTCGGCATAAAAAAAGCCCTGGACAATGTGAACCTCACCATTGGACGGGGCCGCATTGTGGGACTTCTTGGCCCCAATGGCAGCGGAAAGACCACCTGGATCAAAATCCTCTGCGGCCTTTTGCAGCCCTCGGGCGGCTCCGTGAGCATTGACGGGCATGCCCCCGGCGTCTACACGAAATCCATCATCAGCTATCTGCCGGACCGGGTGTACTTTGCCGACTGGATGATGGCGGAGGATCTGTTGGACTATTTTGAGGGCTTCTATTCTGATTTTGACCGGTCCCGGGCGGAGCGGATGAGCGCGGCGCTGGGCATTCAGAAAAAGGACCGCATCAAATCCATGTCCAAGGGTACCAAGGAGAAATTACAGCTGGTGGTGGTTATGAGCCGTAAGGCGCAGCTGTATCTGCTTGATGAGCCGATTGCCGGTGTGGACCCGGCGGCCCGGGATTATATTTTGAACACCATTTTGACAAACTATAACCCCCAGGGAACGGTGATCCTCTCCACCCACTTGATTGCAGACGTGGAGAAGCTGCTGGATGAGGTGATCTTTTTGAAGGACGGCCAGATTGTCTGCCACGATGCCGTGGACCATCTGCGGGAGGCCAAGGGCAAGAGCGTGGACGCCCTGTTCCGGGAGGTTTTCAGAACCGTCCCCTACGGGGGCGAGAACACAGGAGGTGACACACAATGGGAAGGCTGATGAAATATGAGCTTCGCTCCGCCTTGAGGCTGTTTGTGCCGCTGTGGCTGGCAGTTCTGGTGCTGGCAGGTGTCAACCGGTTTACAAGGGGCGCGTCCGGCTATACCGCCCTGACGCCGGCCAGGTCTGTGCTGGAGAGCAGCGGCCTCTGGAACTGGCTGGCGGGCATTGGCATGGTTCTCTATGTGGTTGCGATTATCGGCGTGATTGTGGTGGCCCTGATTTTTGTGATTCAGCGGTTTTATCAGGGCCTTTTGAAGGATGAGGGCTATCTCACCTTTACGCTGCCGCTCCGAACGGATTCCATACTCTGGGCCAAGACCTTCTCGGCCATGATTCTCATTGTCGGATCGGCAGTAGTCTGCATTCTCTCCGTTTTGCTGCTGAGCGCGAGGCAGGAACTCTGGCAGGAGATTGTGAAAGGCTGGCGGAATGACATAGAGGTTAACGGCGGACATGCGGTGCTGGGTGTAATTCTCATCGTGATCGCCTTGCTCGCGTGGATGATTCCCGCTGTGCAGCAGCTGTATCTTTCCATGGCCATCGGCCATCTGGGCCAGAAGCACCGGGCCGGTGCATCGGTCCTGGCCTATGTGGGCATTGAAATTGTGCTGAACATGGTGACAAGTCTACTGCTTATACCGCTTGTGACCGCTCTGGCGGAAAAAAGCCCGATACGGATCTGGAATTCCACCGGGGGCAGCATCCTGTGGGCGGTATTTGGATGTACCATGCTTGCCGCCATCGTCAAGACCGCGATTTTCTATTTCCCAACCCGGTATATTCTGAAAAGACATTTGAATTTGGAATAATCCATACGGTGCGGGCGGAATTGAGAAGAAATGTGTCCCCTGCGGGGATGGATTAGAAGGTTTGATTTCGGCCCGCGAGGGCAGATTCCGCATTTCAAATCTCTCCGCAGGGTCCGCATTCATGCGGACCGAAAGACCGGCGTTTCCCATTGCATAGGCGGGTTCGACATGCAGCCGCCGGCGACGGGATGAGGGCAGGGATGGACAAGCCTGGGCCGACGTGGGCAAGATTTCAATTCCGTTCGCGGGCAGGCATTGGGTCCGACGAAAGCGCTTATTCCTGGACGCGGACGGAATTGAAATTGTCTGCGTGATCCAGCCGGTAATCCGGAAAATATTCCGAAACAAAATCCACCTTTTCCACCTGAAATTGCTTGCCATCCAGATACTGGAGAATTCCGCCGTCGGTTTGAAACTGAAACAGCAGCCGGTAGGAATACAGGGCCTGATAGGCGCGGGCATAGCGCTTGTCCAGCTTGCCGTATTTTCCGTCGCCCAGGAGTGGATAACCGGCAGCGGCCATCTGGGCGCGGATCTGATGGGTCCGGCCTGTGACCAGCTCACACTCCACCAGGGACAGGCCGTTCCGGCTGGCCAGGGTCTTATATTTGGTGATGCAGGTTTTGGACCCCTTTTGGCTTTCCCGGGTCACATAGACCCGGTTCTTCACCGCGTCCTTGAAAAGATAACCCGTCAGCGTTCCGATCTTGGGCTTTGGCGTCCCGTGGACGACGCAGAGATACCGCTTGTCCAGCTCCCGGTCCTTGATTTTCTGGTTGAGAATCCGCAGGGCCTCGGCGTTTTTGGCGGCGATGACGATGCCGCCGGTGTTGCGGTCAATGCGGTTGCACAGGGCCGGGGCGAAGCTATGTTCCTCCCGGGGCCGCCACTCCCGCTTGGCGTAGAGGTAGGCCTGAATGTGGTCGATCAGGGTTTTGCCATATTCCGCGCCGTCATGGGGATGGACTGCCTGACCGGGCTTTTTATCCACCAAAATGACATTTTCGTCCTCATAGACGATGTGCAGCTTCGGAACCGCCACGGTCAGATAAGCGTTGTCCGGCTTGGGCGTCTCGAAGAATTCATCGTTGATATATAATTGCAGCACATCACCCTCCTGGAGGCGGGTGTCCCTTGACGCGCCCTTGCCGCCGACCTTGATGCGCTTAAGGCGGATATATTTTTGCATCAGGGAGGCGGGAAGCAGCGGCACGGTCTTGGCTACAAACCGGTCCAGACGCTGCCCCGCGTCATTTTTCCCCACATGAAGCTCCTTCATATAAATCCCCTTTCTTTTTCCGGAGAAATCGGTTACTCTGCGTTGTAAATAGATGCGGCCCAATTTTTTTGAGAAGCAGGATAGATGTAGAATAACAGGTTTGCATTTTGATTTTAGCGTAGCTGAAAGCAAAATGCAACAATTCAAAGTCCCCGAGGGCCGCACTCTGCCCGCGGCCTTTGTCTATCAAAAAAGCGTCTTGACACACTGTGGTCCTTTCCCTAAAATGGGTGCAAGAGCGGGTTGTGCCTTCTGCGGTATAACCGCAAACCTACAGCAGCCCCGCCGCTTTGCTGCGGCGGGGAATGCCTTACATCCGGGAGGATGTCTCATGAAGCGAAAACGTTGGCTTGCGGCGCTTTGCTGCCTGCTGATTTTGACCGCGCTGTACTTCACAGCGGCCTATTCTACCAACCCCTTTGTTGCAAAATGGCGGACGATCTATATTTCCACGGCCTTGGGGACGCAGAATCATAAATGGCTGGCAACGGCGCTGCTTCCCGAGAATGTGGTGCGGCAGGTCGTGGAACAGCAGCAGAGCGCGATGGAATTTCAGACCGGTATACGCTCCCGGTGGTCCGGGGAGACTACAGACAGCTTCCCGGAGCGGGTTGGAAGCCAAGAGGACTTTTTTGCACTGTTTCAGGAAATCGAACCGGCCTCCATGGAAGCCTGGCTCCACGCCCATCCGGAAGCGTTGGAACGGGGGTGGGGAAGTCTGACCGTCCGGGAAGCCGACTTGGAGCAGAGCGGTATGGAGATTCGAACCATTTATGGCGAACCGATTTTGACCATCGATGTGCCGAACCGGATTTTGCTGATCCGCGTAGCGGGCGGCGGTTACCAGGGCGTTCTGGCCGTGGCCAAGGACCCGTCGCGGCTCTCCATTCAGCCGTCCTCCCAACTGGGCGTGACGGGGGAAACCGTTGGGGCCATTGCCCAGGCACACAACGGCGTGCTGGCCATGACTTGCAGCGGCTTTGAGGATGATGACGGCGGTACCCTGGTGGGTTACGCCATGTGCGGCGGCGCGGCTTATGGCGCGGAGCACCTGCCTGCCGGGCATAAACGTCTGGAGCTTTGGGAGGACGACCGCTTTTATATCTTCGATGCCGCAGACCCCGTCAGCGAGAACTGCACCGATGCAGTGGAATTCCACCCCGCTCTGATCGTGGACGGCGAAACGGTGGTGGATGACAGCTGGAGCGGCCTCCAGCCGCGGGTCTGCATCGGTCAGTCGGACCGGGCTGAAATTCTGATGCTGGTCATTGAAGGCCGCATCCCAAAGAACGGTTTGCTGGGCGCGTCTCTGCCGGACTGCGCGGAAATCTTGCAGCGCCATGGCTGTATGCAGGCCATGAACGTGGATGGCGGCAACAGCGCCATTCTGTGGTACAACGGCCAGTATATCACGCAGTGCTCGGACGCGGATAACCCTGAAGGCCGCCTGCTTCCAACGGCTTTTGTCTATGCCAGAGGAAGCTGAAACGTGATACCATATAAAAGGAGACTTTCTCGACAGGCGGAAGTGAGAAAAAGCGCGGCAATCCGCATGCCGAATGCGCCGTTTCTTGCACACACATAGGAGAATCGGAACATTGGGCAGCGGATTGCCGCGTTGCTGCGCTTGTTTTGAGATAACTCTGTTTTTGCCGCAGAATTAGAAGGTTGCGACTTCCTCCGCCGCCGGTTGGGCGGGGACAACTTCAGAGGCGGTCAAAATGGGCCCGACGCCTCGGTAGAGATTATGGTACTGGACCGACACTCGCGCAGTCACCATGACCCAGCTGCGGGGCTTCAGCTGACCGCCTGCGGCCCACTTGCAGGGAATGCCCATAAAGGTGATATCCTCCACACAGCAGGTCATGACAAAACGGCCTGGGGCAAACATTCCGTCCTTCTCCCGCCGGAGCTTGGCAACTTGAGCCTTGAAGCGAACCACTTTTTTGTCGTACTTCTTCGGCTCCTCCGTGATATCCCGATAGAACAGGGCATAGTCCTGATCCTGAATCTCAATGGTGGACGCGTTGATGTCAAAGGGAAGGGGATCCTCTATCTCGTCAAACTGAGTACTGCCGTCCACATAGTCATAGACAATGTCGATTCGGCGGTTCACCGCTCTGGCCAGCTTGTGGAAGGGCATGATATCGGCGCCCAGCGGAACACGGTTGAACACAACCATTTCTGCGCCGGACAGCTTGTCCACCACCAGCTGACGCATATTGGCGTTGTAGGCGAGAATGGTGTTGGAGTCGGCAAACATGACCTCCTGGGCGATCTGCCAGTCCTGGGGCATCTTGCTGTAAAAATCCCCGGCCATACGCATTCCGTTCAGCTCCGCCACGACCCGCTGGGCGCGGTATTTTTTCACCATAGCTGCCAGGTCTTCCGTGGTCAGTGCGTCCAGGTCGTCGATGACCTCCTGGTAGACGCACTTGTGGGGATAGGTGCTGCTGTCATATTCCTCCTCCCCCTCCTCGCATACCAGTAGCAGAGTGCGCTCTCCGGCGTTGAAGCGGGGATCTTCCAGTGTTTCCTGAATAAATTTTGTCTTGCCGGCCTCCAAAAAGCCTGTAAAGCCATAAACAGGAATGGGCATGATGGTTCCTCCCGCTTATACGCCGAAGAGGGTTTTCAGACCGTTCTCGTCAATCTTGGAGCCAATGACGCACAGACGGCCCGTGACTCCGGCAGCGCCGTGACGGAGATCTGTCTCACCGGGAACGTAGTCAAAGTGAATCCAAGCGCCATCCTGACTGGCCACAATACCCTTGGCCCGGAGAATGGTACCGTATTGCTCTCCGTCAAAGGCTGAAAGGGCAGAGCGGATTTCCTCCTCCGTGAACTTCTTTGCCGTCTCTACCCCCCAGCTGGTGAAGACCTCATCGGCATGATGATGGTGATGATGGTCATGGTCGTGTTCATGCTCATGCTCATGCTCATGCTCATGCTCGTGGTCATGGTCGTGCTCGTGGTCGTGCTCGTGTTCATGTTCATGCTCGTGCTCGTGGTCATGGTCGTGCTCGTGTTCATGGTCATGATCGTGTTCATGGTCATGATCGTGATCATGATGATGGTCGTGGTCATGATGATGGTCGTGGTCATGATGATGCTCATGATCATGTTCGTGGCAGCAGCTATCCTCGTCTTCGTCATCCTCATCATGGTGGTGATGGCGATGCTCTTCCTCCAACTCCTTCAGCAGCGTGTTGCCCTGCTCCATAGCCTCAAGAATCTGCGCGCCGGTCAGCTTGTCCCAGGGGGTGGTGACGATGACAGCGTTGGGGTTCTTCTCTCGAATCAGCTGCAAGCATACATTCAGCTTTTCCTCAGAGATGCTGTCTGTCCGGCTGAGAATCACGGTTCCGGCGGTAGCCACCTGATTATTGTAGAATTCGCCGAAGTTTTTCATATACATTTTGCACTTGGTCGCATCAGCCACCGTGACCATGTTGCCCATGGAAACGGAGTCGCTGACGACCTTTTCCACAGCGGCCTCCACATCGCTGAGCTTGCCCACGCCGGAAGGCTCGATCAGAATCCGGTCCGGCGCATACTCCGTAATAACCTTGGTCAGCGCCCGCCCAAAATCGCCTACCAGACTGCAGCAGATGCAGCCGGAGTTCATTTCGGTTATCTCAATGCCCGCATCCTGCAAGAAACCGCCGTCGATACCGATTTCTCCGAATTCGTTCTCAATCAGCACCAGCTTCTCGCCCGCATAGGCTTCCCGAATCATCTTTTTGATCAGAGTTGTCTTGCCTGCGCCCAGAAATCCGGAGTAAATGTCAATTTTTGTCATACTGAAATTGCACCTTCATTTCAAGATTTTACCCATATTATAGCACACATTCCGGCAATTTCAAGCATTCGGGAAAGATGCACTTATTCGG
>CAYTXW010000046.1:0-11067 GCA_964441575.1 uncultured Oscillospiraceae bacterium | reverse complement strand
CTACAAGCTATCCCTTTTTCTTTGCCAGCTCGGCCACATCGCTGTAGCGGGCCAGGATTTTGCCGTAATTCTCCCGCTTATGGGGGAACTGACAGTTGGTGCAGTCCTTGATGCCGTTTTCATTATAGCGGAAGCCGCCGCCGCAGTTCTCCCCCAGGGCATACAGGGGGCAATAGCAGAACAGGCAGCTGAAATTCTCCGGGTCCGCACCCTTGTGGCAGGGAAAAAATTCACAGTCCCGGTTCTGAAAATAAGAGTAGTGCTTTCCTTCCCAGTATTCCATTTATTTTCTCTCCTTTAACCGCTCCGGCAGATCAGCCCGGGGCGTAACATAGACTGTGTTGTACGTATGGTAGATCACCATGCCGGGCTTGGACCCCACGGGCTTCCTGATTTGTTTTACCGGCGTCACATCCACAGGGACATTCTGGCTCTCGCGGGCCTGTGAGTACCAGGCTGCCAGCATGGCCGCCTCGGTGACGGTACGGTCCCCCGGTTTCGCTCCATTGCAGACAATCACCACATGGCTGCCGTGCAGCTTCTGCACATGGAGCCACAGATCACCCTTGGCCGACTGCTTCAGGGACAGTTCATCGTTCTGACGGTTGTTACGACCGACTCGGATGAGAAAGCCCTCAGAGGACACAAACGCCATGGGCTTAGAGGGCGGCGTCTTCATCTGCTTTTTCTTGTCCGTATCCCGGACATAACCGCCCTGGACCAGCTCGGCGCGAATCTCCGCCACATCCTTTTCCGTCTCCGCCCGCTCCAGCTCGTCCAGTATGCTGTGGAGATAGTCCAGCTCCGTTTCTCCCTTGGCAATCTGGTCCGTCAGAACCTTCTCCGCATGCTTGGCCCGGTTATAGTCCTTATAGAACTTGGCCGCGTTTTGCTGGGGCGACAGCTGCGGTGACAGAGGAATATCGATCTCCTTCATCTCCGGGTCGTAAAAATCCACCGCTGTCAGCCGGGTCTGGCCCCGGATCATAGCATGAAGATTGGCCGTCACAATATCGCCAAACTGCCGCAGGCGCTCCCGGTCCAAGGTCGCCATCCGTTCCTTGCGCTGGACCTCCAGCTTCCGGGCCGTCCGGTCCCGGAGATTGGCTATGGTCTTGTGGATGGCCTGGGTCTTCTGGCGCATCCGCTCGGCATGGTCCCGGGCGGCATAGAAACCGTCCAGCAGGGCTGAAAAGCTGGGATAAGTCTCCTGCTCCAGATAGCCGCCGTACTGTTCGATGGGCCGAAAGGAAAAATCCGAGGGCTTGCCCTCCTTACGGAGCATGACCGGCACAGGGCGGGCCGTCAGGATCCGGAAACGGTCAGAGAGAGCGTGGGCCGCGGTGACTCGGGTTTCGGGGGACATGGGTCCGATATCCGCATCCGTCTGCCCAAACAGCGCATAGGACAGCTCCCTGCAGATCAGAGGCGACAGGCCGCCATAGGTATCCAGCAGCCATTTGTCAAACCGCTTTTGTCCCTCCACGGCCAGCAGACGGTTCGCAATCTCCGCCTCGGAGGCAAGCAAGGGATTCTCCTTTTCCTGCGCAGGGGGATCATGGTAGAAGAGCCCCGGCAGCACCTGGCGCTTTTCGGACATTTCAAAGTCAACCCGCCGCAGGCAGTCCAGAATCCGCCCATCGCCGCCGCAAAGGATCAGGTTGGAATTGCGTCCCATCAGCTCCAGAATCAAGTGCTTCTGCACCGGCTCGCCCATCTCATCGGTGCAATCCAGGGTCAGATCCACCATGCGCTCCAGGGGCGGCTGACGGAGGTCCGCGATGCGTCCGCCGGTCAAATGCTTGCGCAGCAGCATACAGAACATGGGTGGCTGAGCCGGGTTCTCCAGCGATTCGCCGGTCAAATGAAATCGAGGAGAATTGGAGGAGGCAGACAGCAGCAGCCGCCCGTTGCCGCCGGGTCCGTGAAATTGCAGCACAGCCAGGTCCCGCGCCGGCATCTGGATTTTATCGATGCGGCTGCCTACCAGGGCCGTCCGCAGCTCCGCCATGACGGCAGAGAGAAACATGGCATCAAATGGCATGGGGTTCCTCCATGGTCAGCAAGAAAAGTTCATTGACGCGCTCCCGGCGGCCCATCAAATACAGGCTGCCAAAGAGGCACTCCAGCCCTGTGGCCTTGGAATACTGCTCGTGGCTGGCGTTTTTCGGAATCATGTGGACATGGGCGTTACGGCCCCGGCGGTACATGGTCTGCTCCTCTTCCGTCAGCAGAGGCAGCATCCGCTCTATCCGGGCGGCCTGGGCCGGGGCAGACACATAGCAAACGGTGGCCCGATGAAGATTTTTCACCAGACCGCCGCCGTGGGTGCAAAGCCAGGTACGGACCAGCAGTTCAAAGACCGCGTCCCCCAAGTGGGCCAGGCTCAACGCACTGATACCATTGACATCCCGCCTGTCCATGCAAGGCTCAAAATAGTTTTCCACAAAACCCCTCCGTTACGGGACAAGAAATGCGCTGCCAAGCAGCGCATTTCTTGTCCATTAGTCAACGATTTCCACAGAGACCTTCTGGCCGTCACGCTGGGCGACGGATTTCACAATGGTGCGAATCTCCTTGGCAATGCGGCCCTGGCGGCCGATGACCTTTCCCATATCCTCGGGGGCCACCCGCAGTTCCAGAACGGTATTCTCACCCGCAACCTCTGTGACCGTCACAGCATCGGGATCGTCAACCAAATTCTTTGCTATATACAGCAAAAGCTCTTTCATGGTCTCACTCCTTCGAGACTTACAGCACGTTTGCCTTCTTCAGAAGCGCTTTCACGGTGTCGGTGGGCTGTGCGCCGTTCTTGATCCATGCCCGAGCCTTCTCCGCGTCAACCGTTACAGTGGCGGGGTCGGCCAGAGGATCATAGGCGCCGATCTCCTCGATGCAGCGGCCGTCACGGGGGCTGCGGGAGTCAGCGACAACGATTCTGTAGTAAGGGTTCTTCTTTGCACCCATTCTTCTCAGTCTAATCTTTACCATAGTGGGTTCACCTCCAAAAAATCTTCGATCTTTTCTATATCGTCGTGGGGGTCCACGAAACGAACAAATTTAAATACCCGGCAGGCCCGGGAAGCCGCCCATACCGCCCATTTTTTGCAGCCGCTTCATCTTCTTGGATGCGCCGGGGCCGGAAAGCTGCTTAATCATGGCGTTCATGGCATCGAACTGCTTCAAGAGACGGTTAATCTCTTCTACCTTGACGCCGGAGCCGGCGGCAATGCGGCGTTTCCGGCTGTGGTTCAGACAGCCGGGATTTTCCCGCTCATAGGGCGTCATGGACAGGATGATGGCCTCGGTACGGGCCATAGCCTTTTCATCAATCGTGGCGTTTTTCAGCGCGCCTGCGTTGACGCCGGGCATCATGCCCAGAATATCCTGCACATTCCCCATGCCTTTCAGCTGCACCAGCTGATCATAGAAATCAGCCAGAGTGAACTTATTGCTGCGGAGCTTCTGCTCCAGCTCGGCGGCCTTTTTCTGGTCGATTGCCTGTTCGGCCTTTTCGATCAGAGTCAGAACATCACCCATCCCCAGAATGCGGGAAGCCATGCGCCCCGGATGGAACGGCTCGATCTGGTCCAGCTTTTCGCCCATGCCCAGAAATTTGATGGGCTTGCCGGTGACAGCCTTGACCGATAAAGCCGCGCCGCCTCTGGCGTCACCGTCCAGCTTAGAGAGCATGACGCCGTCAATATCCAGCCACTCGTTGAAGGTCTGGGCCGCGTTGACCGCGTCCTGACCGGTCATGGCATCCACCACCAGGAGGATCTCCGTGGGTTTGACGGCAGCCTTAATGGATTTCAGCTCGTCCATGAGCTGCTCATCCACATGGAGCCGACCGGCAGTGTCCAGAAACACCATGTCGTTGCCATGGCGGATGGCATGGGCAACAGCAGCCTTGGCAATATCCACGGGGTTGGTCTGGCCCATTTCAAACACGGGGATGTCCAGCTTCTCTCCCACCACTTGCAGCTGCTTGATGGCAGCGGGACGATAGATATCGCAGGCCACCAACAGGGGCCGCTTACCTTGCTTTTTATAGAGTCCCGCCAGCTTTGCGCCATTGGTTGTTTTGCCCGCGCCCTGCAGACCCACCAGCATGACGATGGTCGGCGGCTGGGAAGCCAAGCGAAGCTTCTGATTTTCACTGCCCATAAGGGCAGTCAGCTCCTCGTTGACGATCTTAACGATCATCTGGGCCGGTGTCAGGCTTTCAAGCACATCGGCGCCCACCGCACGAGCAGAAACCTTCCCGATAAAGTCCTTGACAACCTTATAGCTGACGTCGGCTTCCAGCAGCGCCAGACGGATCTCCCGCATGGCGGCCTTGACGTCGGCCTCCGACAAGCGGCCCTTGCCGCGGAGTTTTTTAAATGTGGCAGAAATTTTTTCAGTCAGGCCTTCAAATGCCATAGGCTACTCCTTCATGCCATTGGCGGCAGATAAAATGGTCTGTGCCAAGGACCGGGCTTCCGGAACTTCCAGAAGAGCTTGGGCCGCCTGGCAAATGGTCTGCAGGGCCTGCTGCTGCCGCCTGGCTCGGGCCACGCAGCCGGTTTTCTCCTCCATATCCAGGAGCGCCGCCTCCGCCCGCGCCAGGGAGTCATGAACGCCCTGCCGGGAGATTCCCGCCTCCTGGGCAATCTCCCCCAGGGACAGGTCCTGATTATAATAAAGGTCAAAGCAGGTTTTCTGCTTCTCTGTCAGCAAATCACCGTAATAATCCAGCAGCAGGGTCATCTCCAAGGCGTTATGCTTCATATGTCCCCCAGCCTTTCAAGGTCTAAGACTTGACAGCTTGGTCATTATACCGCAGAAGCGTCCGTATGTCAAGCATTTTTCCTTGACATCCGAAAAAATGACCATGGATTAGTCGCTGGTAAAATCGGGGGCGTGCTTCCGCACACCCCCGATTGCTGTAACTCGTATTACTCTTCTTCCGCTTTCTTGGCTTCCTCAATGATCTTGGCTTGATTCATCTGCGGAACTTCCTCGTAGCGTACGAATTTCAGGCTGTAGGAGCCGCGGCCCTGGGTCATGGAACGAAGGTCAATGGCGTAGGAGGACATTTCGCCAATGGGGACCTCAGCATCCACAACCTGCTGGCCGTCACCCGTGGGATTCATGCCCATGACGCGGCCCCGGCGCTTGTTCAGGTCGCCGATGATGTCGCCCAGGTTGGAATCGGGGATATAGACCTTCAGTTCGCCAATCGGCTCGAGAAGGGTCGGCGCAGCGGTGGGAATGCCTTCCTTATAGGCTACAGCGGCGGCGGTCTGGAACGCCATATCGGAGGAATCGACAGGGTGATAGGAGCCGAAGTACAGGGTGGACTTCAGGAACACCAGGGGATAGCCTGCCAAAACACCCTTGTTGATGCAGTTACGCAGGCCTTTTTCCACGGAGGGGATGAAGTTCTTCGGCACACAGCCGCCGACGGTCTCATCCACGAAGACCATATCCTCGGTTTCGGTCTGCGGTTCGAAGCGGATGTACACATCGCCGAACTGGCCGTGTCCGCCGGACTGCTTCTTATGGCGGCCATGGACCTCGACCTTCTTCTTGATGGTCTCACGGTAGGCAATCTTCGCGGGGCGCAACTCGGCTTCCACCTTAAACTTGCTCAGCAGCTTGGAGCAAATGACACCCAGATGGATGTCGCCCACGCCGGAGATAATCATTTCCTTGGTTTCGGCGTTATTGCCATAGTGGAAGGAGGCATCCTCCTCATTGAGCTTTGCCAGACCGGCTGCAATCTTATCCTCCTGGCCCTTGACCTTGGCATAGATGGCCATGGTGTAGCAAGGCTCGGCATATTCCATCGCCTTGATAGCGGTGGTCTTCCCGGGCAAGCCCAGGGTATCGCCGGTCTTCACGGAGGAAAGCTTGGTGGCGACGCCGATGTCACCGCAGGCGATTTTTGCGGTCTTGGTCAGGGTCTTGCCCTTGGCGAAAAAGATGTTGCCCAGCTTCTCGGTGGCGCCGGTGCGGGCGTTGACAACCGTCATGCCCTCGGTGATATCGCCGGAGATGACCTTGAAATAGGAGTTCTTGCCGAACTGGTCGGAGGTTGTCTTAAACACGAAGGCCATGGGGCTGCCGTTGGGATCAGAGGCCAGCTCTCCGCCCTCCTCGGTTTTCAGGGGCAGGCACTCCAGCGGGTTGGGGCAGAACTTGACGATGTATTCCATCAGTCTCTTGCTGCCGTAGCCGGCCAGGGCGCTGCCGCAGAACACGGGGGTGATGGACCGCTGACGCATGCCGTCCTTGATGCCCTGAATCAGCTCGGCCTCGGTGAAGGGTTCCTCCATGAAGAACTTTTCCATCAGCTCCTCGCTGGTCTCGGCCACCTGCTCGCTCAGCTCGGCAAGGTATTCCTCACAGCGGGACTCGGCCTCGGGAGACAGCGGGATACTGTTGCCCTGCGTATCTCTGGCGGACTTGCTCAGCAGATCCACCAGGCCGATGCACTTGTCGCCTTGCATCATGGGGAATACCAGCGGCACAACGGTGTTGCCAAAGGCGCTGCGCATATCGTCCACAACCTTATAATAGTTGGCGTGGTCCTCATCCATTTTGGAGATGTAGAACATGGTGGGCATGCCAACTTCCTTCATGGAGTTCCAGGCCTTCTCGGTGCCAACGCTGATGCCGCCCTTGGCAGACAGCACGATCAGGCCCGCATCCGCCACGCGGCGGGACTGGACAATTTCACCGGCAAAATCAAAGAAGCCGGGGTTATCCAGAATATTAATCTTGCAGTTATCAAAAGCCACGGGAATGACAGAGGTGGAAATGGAATATTGCCGCTTGATTTCTTCTGGGTCATAGTCAGATACCGTATTTCCATCGGCGATGGACCCAAGGCGGTCGGAGCCGCCGGTCAAAAACAGCATATCCTCCGCCAGGATAGTCTTTCCATCCCCACCATGTCCCAGCAGGCAAATATTGCGAATGTCCTTAGCAGTGTAGCTCATAACGAAATTGTTCTCCTTTCTGCGGCAACCGGTTCAAAACACGGTCCCGTTGACGGCTATCCATGTTACCGCCTAACATTAAAATTATACTTCATTCCTAAAACGAATGCAATTCAAAGTCGGATATTTCCAGCGGTTTCAACAAAACTTTGTGGTATTTATAGAAAATTGGTTTTGATTTTTGTTCAAGATTTCCCAAACAGCCCCGTAATCATCCAAATCGGCAGCTGCCAGAGCAGCTGATACACCAGCAGATTGACGGCAGACGCCGCCTCGGTGGCATCCAGATAAGTCAGGATACACAGCAGCACCATGCCCAGGACACCGGACAGCAGGGACACCAGTACAGCGGAATGGACCGTCCGCCGGAGGAGTCTTCCGCCGGTGACGGCTGCGGCAAAGCTGGCAAAGCTGTCCCGAGCCATCAGCGCACCCTGCCGCCCCTGCGCTCCGGCCTCCGGCGCGGACAGGCGCACCCGCTCCGCCACCACCGGAAACTCCAGCCGGTCGGTGGATACCTTGTAGCGCTTCTTTACCAGGGCAGGCGTAATCATAAAGTCCCGGGTTGCCAAAATCGGCGTCAGGCCGGGGCAGTGGATCACGCTTTGCAGACCGGTTTTGGCTGCGGCGGAGGGCGCGTAGGTCAGAGCAAATACGCCGGTCAGCTCCTTATTGACGGAGATATACACCGCCGACTGCACCTTGGTCCCCTCCGGCACATGGACGCCCATGAGCCGCATAAAAGGCAGGCTGCCCAGCAGCACCACATCGCCGCGAATTTCCGCGCCAAGACCGCCGCCCTCGTACTGCCGGAAGGAATCGGCGGTGTAACGCCGCCCGTTTTCGCTCTTCATCAGCTCCTCAAACAGGGGCAGCAGACCGCTCCCGGCAGCCTGGACCACGGCGGTGGCATAGCCCACCACCTGCCGGATCGGCATATCGGAATACATCTTCATACCGTTCATGGAAATGCTGGCCTTGGGAAACAGATCGTTGTCCTGAATCACCAGGCCGCATTCGCCGCTGAGAATCTTGGCTCCCCGCCAGCCGCAGATGGCCGCACCGGACCGATGGAGCCGCCGGGACAAAATAGCAAAGGGGCGGTAACAGGCCAGGCATCCGCCGGCGGGCAGCGCCGCCGTCAGCAGTGCCGACCAGGCCCAAAGGAAGTTGCTTCCGCCGCGAAGGGCTGCAAAAGCCGCCAGGCAGGCCGTTCCCGCCGCTGCTAAGGGAGCGTAGACCCGCATCGCTTTCTGAGCGGCATCGGGCGTCTCCAGCATGGCGGTAAAGTCATCCAGATTGCCCTCCTGTCGGAACACGCAGTCCAGGCCGTGCCATACCTTTTCCTCCTTCACTGCAGCCACCGGTGCATCCATGGAAAGCACTGTTTTCAACGTCCGCCGCTTGGCGGTCTTCTCCAGGCTGACGCTCCAGAGAGCCAGCAGCAGCGCCAAGGCCGAGGACGTGCAGAAAGGGGCCCGTTCCTGCGCCACGGCAAAAAATGCATCCGCCGCGCTGACCACGGCAGTCAGGCTCACCAGCGTCAGAAGATCAAATCTGAGCCGCAGCGCCTGATAGACGCCCCGAACAAATACCTCCGGCGAGATAAGGCTCTGGAGCAGCAGCAGGGCCAGCATCGCGATGGAAAAGCCCCGCAGGTGGCCGGTCCAATCCAGACTGCCGAAGGTATAATGAGACAGCAGCAACAGGGCCGCCGAGGCAAGAGTCAAACCCGTGGACAGCATCAGCCGCAGACGGAGGGTTCCCACTCTGGAGTAGGCCGCACATGCCTCCGCCGGGGAGGGATAGACCACCTCCGGCTCTTCCTGCCTTGCGGCTCGTTTGGCCGCACGCTCGGCACGCTGGCGCTCCTTTTCCTGCTGGCGCAGGCGCTGCGCCTCCCGCTTCCGGGCCTGCCGCTCCGCACGCTGCTGGCGGGGGTCCGGCTCCGGCTCCTCCGGCATTTCAACCGGCCGGTTCGGACGGGGCGGCTCCGGTTCCTCCTGCAGATCATCTTTTCGTACAGGCTGGAAGCGGACCGTATCGCCGGACAGATCCACGGTCTTACGGCTGCGCGATTCCTCCTGCTCTGCCGCCACACGCATGATCTGCTCCAGCGGCTCCGGTTCTGGCTCCGGTTCCGGCTCCGGCTCCGGCTCCGGTTCCGGTTCCGGTTCCACATCCGGCTTGCTCCAGCCGCCGAATTCCCGCATAATTTCTTCCAGCGAGTATTCTTCCGCCTCAGGCTCCTCCATATTCAATTGGAATTCTGGATCCTGGGATTGGTTTTTCATAAGTCTCTCCGAATATCAGCTTCTTCTCTGCCGCACCGCTTCGTACAGTAAAATGGCCGCCGCAGCGGAGGCGTTCAAAGATGAAATACTGCCGTTCATGGGGATGCTGACCCGGAAGTCACAGCTTTCCGCCACCAGACGGCTCATGCCCTGGCCCTCGTTGCCAATGACAATGGCGGCAGGCCCCTTCAGGTCTGCATGATACAGATCCGTGTCGCCGCCGGCCGCTGCGCCGAAGATCCAGACGCCTTGCTTTTTCAGGTCGCGAATGGCGGCAGTCATATTGGTGACACGGGCTACCGGCATATACTCCACGGCGCCTGCGGATGTCTTGGCCACCACCGCCGTCAGCCCCACGCTGCGGCGCTTGGGAATCACCACGCCATGAGCTCCTGCGCACTCGGCGGTCCGAAGAATCGCGCCCAGATTATGGGGGTCCGACAGCTCGTCGCACAGAACCAGCAGCGGCGCTTCTCCCCTGTCTGCGGCCCGCTGTAAAATCTCTTCCAGCGTGGCATAGTCATGGGGCGCCACCTGTGCCATGACGCCCTGGTGCGCACCGGTAGGACTCATCAAATCCAGCTTCCGGCGGTCCGTGGGAACCACTACCGCCCCAGCCTCTTTGGCTTGGGCTACCAGCCGGGCCAGCGCCTGATCTGTTTCTCCGGCGGCCGCAAATACTTTATTAATAGTACGGCCGCTTTTCAGCGCCTCCGCCAGGGCGTTGCGGCCCTCAATCATATCCTCTGCCAGCTCCTGTACCGGCTCCTGCCGGCGGTTCGGGCGGCTCTTTTGGTTGTCATTCACAGTTCCACACTCCAAATTGTACAGTTATCTACAAAATATATCAAGATATAGTATAGCAGGAATAAGCGCAGGTTACAAGCGCAACCTACAAAAAACTTCCCGTTTCGTCTGACACTTTTTGTGTTTTGTCCGGCAATTCATAGAAAATTTACACCGTTCCCGTTTCTTCTTTCTTGTATCCTGCGGGTTTCTGTGTTAAGATGAATGTAATTTCATTCCCAAACCGCAAAAGGAGGCTTTTTCCTTGAATAACGACCCCAATAACAACAATTCCAACAAGCAGAACACACCTGGCGGTTCCGATCCCAGTAAGCGGGGACGGACCATCATCGTCATGGTTGTGGTGGCCTTGGTGTTAACCGTAATCGGCAACCTGGTCTATTCCAGTATTTCCAGTTCCTATATGCAAAAAATCACCTATTCCGAATTCAACGAGATGCTGTCATCCAACCAGATCGCCGAAGTCGAATTCGAGGATGACCGCATACTGATTCTGACCAAAGAGGAGCAGGCCAACGATGCCGGCAAGCAGATCATTTACTATACCGGTCTGATTCCCAATCAGGAAACCTCCCAGCTTACTGAAGCCCTGGAGGCCCACGACGTCAAATACGACGGCGTTGTGGAGGAGCAGCAAAGTCTTCTGCTGTCCCTTCTGGTGAACTGGGTTCTGCCCCTTGGCTTTATCATGCTGCTGTCGAGCATCTTTATGAACATCATGACGAAACGCATGGGCGGCGGCGGCGGAATTGGCGGCATCGGCCAGAGCAAGGCTAAGGTCTATATGGAAAAGGAGACCGGCGTCACTTTCGCCGATGTGGCCGGACAGGACGAGGCCAAGGAATCCCTGGAGGAGATCATCGACTTCCTCCACAATCCCCAAAAGTACACCGCCATCGGTGCGAAGCTCCCCAAGGGCGCGCTGCTGGTCGGCTCTCCCGGCACCGGTAAAACCCTGCTGGCCAAGGCCGTGGCCG
>CAYTXW010000045.1:3909-11100 GCA_964441575.1 uncultured Oscillospiraceae bacterium | reverse complement strand
GGCGATGAGGAGGACACCACCATCGGCTCCTTTGTGGAGGATGACAATACTCTGGGGCCAGCCGACGCCACCTCCAACACCCTGCTGGCCGAGGCGCTCAGCGAAATCCTGGGCACCCTGACGGAACGCGAGGCCGACGTGCTGCGTATGCGCTTCGGCATGTACGATGGCCGGACCCATACCCTGGAGGAAGTGGGCCAGATCTTCGGCGTCACCCGGGAGCGCATCCGGCAGATCGAAAACAAGGCGATCCGCAAGCTGCGCCATCCCTCCCGCGCCAAAAAGATCAAGGATTTTTATATCTAGGGATAGATTTTATGCCGCACCCTGCCGCGATCCGCCACGGCGGGGTGTTTCGGTTCATTCTGCTGCAAGATGGAAAGGAGGCTTCCTATGCGCGGTATCGAATCCTTTGTCACCGACGTTCGGAAGAAAGTGTTCACTGAGGTGGCACGTCTGGCCTACGAGGGCGGCGACTACTCCCGGGTAGAGGAACTGCCCTTCAAAATCTGCCCCGGCGAAATGGCGGCCCATCGGGAATCTATTTTCCTGGAGCGGGCCATTGCGGGCGAGCGGGTCCGGCTGGCTATGGGTCTGCCCTTGCGCCCGGTCTATGAACATCGACGGCTGTCCGAGGGCGTCAGTGAAAGCGCCATTGCGGAGAAATATTATGATCCCCCGCTGGTGAACATCATCAACTACGCCTGCAACGCCTGCCCGACCAAGCAGGTGCGGGTTACGGAATTCTGCCAGGGCTGCCTGAGCCAGAGCTGTCATCAGGTTTGCCCCAAGAACGCCGTCCAATTTGTCCACGGCAAGTCCGTCATTGACCAGGAAAAGTGCATCAAATGCGGCAAATGCGTCGAGGCATGCCCCTATCATGCCATTTTGAAGCTGGAACGGCCCTGCGTAGCGGCCTGCGGCATGGACGCCATCGGCTCTGACGAGTATGGCCGGGCCAAGATTAACTATGACAAATGCGTCTCCTGCGGCCAGTGCCTGGTCAGCTGCCCTTTCGGCGCCATTGTGGACAAGGGTCAGATTTTCCAGCTGATTCATGCCATGAAGAAGGGCTATCAGGTCATCGCCATCGTAGCCCCGGCCTTTGTGGGTCAGTTTGGCGACCACCTGACGCCGGAGAAGCTGACTGCCGCCATGAAAATTTTAGGCTTTGACTCCGTGGTGGAGGTGGCCGTGGGCGCGGACCTGTGTACCCTGAACGAGGCCAAGGAGTACTTAGAGCGGGTCCCCAGCGGCAAGACCTACATGGGCACATCCTGCTGCCCCGCCTGGATCTCTATGGTGGACACCTACTTCCCCGACCAGGCGGACCACATCTCCATGACGCTGACACCCATGGTCCTGACGGCCCGTATGGTCAAAAAGGCCCACCCGGGCTGCAAGGTCTGCTTCATCGGCCCCTGCGCTGCCAAAAAGCTGGAGGCCAGCCGCGAGCATATCCGCAGCGATGTGGACTTTGTCCTGACATTTGAGGAGCTGCAGGGAATGTTCGAGGCCAAGGAGGTCTGGTTTGCCGACGTGGCGGGCAACGAGCCTTTGAATAAAGGCTCCGCCGATGGCCGCGGCTTTGCTGTCAGCGGCGGCGTGGCCCAGGCTGTGGAGAATGTTGTCAAGGAGCTGGACCCGACGGTGGATATGAAGATCATGAAAGCCGAAGGCCTGCGGGAGTGCCGCAGGATGATGACCCTGGCCAAAGCCGGGAAGCTCAACGGCTATCTGCTGGAGGGCATGGCCTGTCCCGGCGGCTGCATCGCCGGCGCTGGCACCATCCGGCCCATTGCCAAGGCCGCCAAGCTGATTGAGAACTATAAAAAAGAAGCCCCGCTCCAAAGCGCCTCCCAGTCTGAATATGCCGGACTGGCGGAGAAGCTGGATTAAGGAGCAGGGAACAGGTAAGCGTGACAGTGCACAGCCCGGAATAAACGGCGTCATTGCGAACCAGCGACCGATGTCACCGGCGTGGCAATCCGTACTCCGAAATGCCGCGATTCGGTGTGCATTTGCGTGAAATGTACTGCCTTAGCCACGGCTTTCAGAGAGATCAATCGAACCGCAGGCACACCGCCGTCCGGGCTACATGCCTATTTTTTCCGTTTCATACGCGTCAAGTTTTTCGATGATGTTCTGAATGTGCTGCTTCATGATCTGCCTTGCTTGATCCGGATTGTGTTCTCGGATAGCCTGGTAGATGCTCCAATGATTGCCGGGGCCGGTCTGGGCGCTGGTGTTGATGATGTACTCAATTTCGGGGGAATAATCATAATCCGTGCGGATCATCTGAATGACCGACTCCAGCACCGGGTTTCCGGATGCCCTGGCAATTTCAATATGAAACGGAGAATCTGTGGCTGCCATGCCCTGGCCCTCATTGGTCAGTTGCGTCATCTCATCTAGGATTTTCTGAATGGCTGCAAGATTTTCTGCAGTCGCATGCTGCGCAGCCAAGGCGGCTATCTCTGGCTCAATGATTGCTCTTGTAACCAGCACATTGCGAAGCTGCTCATCGCCTCCGTTGTGAATCATCTCCATGACATTGGCAATTGCCCGCGCCTGCGTCCTCCCAGCAGAAAGGGCACGAACGCGCTCCAGCCCCTTTTCGGTGATGGTACGGCCTCTGGACCGCCCGTCATATTTTTTGCTCTCCAAGAAGCCCTGCTTTTCAAGGCGCCGCAAATATCTTCCGATTGTTGTCTCACTCAGTGTAAAATTTTTCTCCTTTTGCAGTATATCCGCCAAAAAGCCCGCGCCAACCGGGGCCTCATGCATAGAGATAATTTGGAGCAGCTTGTATTCAACTTCAATAGAATAGGAATCGCTCACTGGTACCACCGCCCTGTTTGTTTTCTGACTATTGTTATACAACATTTCCACAAATTAGTCCAGAACATTTTTAGGGCCATCCGCCATCAAGCCAGGCAGACCGCCGGGTGGCGGTCTGCCTGGCAAAAAAGAGGTTTAAGATGATGGGGTCTTGTTTGTATGTACCTTCCGCCAATGGACCCAATCGCGATTGGCGGCATTTAGAATTAACCCGGAAAACACAACCAGCATACATACGGCCTGTGTCAGGGTGACAGTCTCCCGTAGAACGATGGATGCCGTTAAGACAGTGATCGGGCTTATCCCGTTCAAAAATGCTGCAGATGTGGAAGCGCCGATCCGTTTGATGGACGCCTGCTGTAGAAGGTAGCCCAACCCGGAGCATAACACTCCGAGATAGGCGACTGACAGCAGTGCGCGGCCACTGACAGGAAAATGGAACCCGCTCTCCAGCAGGCATACCATCGGAAGCGTTACTGCAAAAGCAATCAGCATTAGCCAAAATACAACACATTCAGGAGCCGTTTGTTTGACTTTCCTGCTCATCACCGTATAGATCGCCAGACAGAGCGAGGAGGCGATCTGTGCAGCATCTCCGGCGCAAAAGCCAGTAGAGAAAAGTGATCGAAGCTTGCCGTTGGTAATCAGTGCGGCAACACCCAAAAAGGCCAGTACAATCCCCAGACACCGGCTCTGCCGGATGCGCTCCCTCAAAAACAGGGTCGCAAGCACCGCCGTCATGATTGGCCCAAGAGCATACAGGACGGCCACATTTGTCAGTGTTGTATGTTGCACCGCATAAAAATACAAATAATTGCATAAAACAACCCCTACAACCGACAGCCCAATCAGTAGCTTTCCCTCGCCTGCCGCCGGCCGTATGCTGCCATACCGGCAGCGCACAATCGGGAAAAGGATCACAGCTGCGATCCCGCTGCGAATGCAAAGGACAGCGAGCGATGAGAGCTCCGCCACCGCGTAAGTGGAAGGGATACCCATTGAACCCCAGATCAGCATGACCAGCAGAATGGGAATGTATCTACTGATTGAGACTTCTTTTTTTCCGCTCATGGTAGCGCCTCAACTGCTGCTTTCAGTTGCACCACAAAACGCTCCAAATTGACCCGCTGGGTTGCCACATTGATACGCATGAACCGCTCACCGCCGGTGCCAAATGTATTGCCCGCGTTCAACGCCGCGCCAACGCGATCCGCCATAAAGGTTTTTACGCCTTCCATATTCATGTGCAGTGCCTGCACATCCAGCAGCGGGATGTATGTCGCCTGCGGACGGACCAGGCGTATTTGCGGAACCTGCTCTTGCAGCGCCCGCTCCAGGTAATTAATATTCTGCTGCAAGTAGACCAGCAGTTCCTGATACCATGCTTCCCCATGCTCATAGGCCGCCTGCGCTGCGGCTATCCCAAAGGAGTTTGGATTGGCAACATGCAGACCATTGCGGAGCAGATGCTGATACCTTTCGCGCATTTCCCTGTTGGGAACCGCAATAACCGACATTTCAAGGCCGGCAATATTGAAGGTCTTGCTGGGAGCCATGGCTACGATGCAGTGTCCCCGGCTCCACTGTGACAGCGATGCAAAAACGGTGTGCCGGGCCGGTGCGTAAACAATGTCGCTATGAATTTCATCGGAAAAGACCATCAGATTATTTTTTCTGCAGATCTGTTCGATCCGTTCTAGCTCGCCACTGCTCCATACCCGGCCGGAGGGGTTGTGGGGGCTGCAAAAGACGAACAGCTTGGCCTTCTGCGCCTTTTTTTCAAAATCCTCAAAATCCACGGAAAATGTTCCGTTTTCATATATAAGGCCGTTATTCAGGACCTTTCTGCCCAGCGCTTCGATGGTGCTGTGAAACGGGAAATAGACCGGGGGCTGAATGAGAATATTGTCTCCCTTTTCCGTAAACGCCAGGATGGCGGTGGACAACGCAGTCAAAACGCCGGGGGTGTGGCACAGCCACTCCTTCTCAACAGGCCAGTTATGGCGCTTTTGCTGCCAATTGATGAACGCCTCATAGTAGCCACTGGGTATAATATTGTAACCATACACAGGATGCTGCGTCCGCTGTTGGAGAGCCTGCGTCACCGCTTGAGGAACAGGAAAGTCCATATCCGCAATCCACAGAGGGAGAAGGTCATCCCGCCCAAAGGAGGTGGCCATTCCGTCATACTTTGTACAGTTTGTATTTCTCCGCTCGATTACCTCGTCAAAATTTACCTTCATAACATTTTACACCTTGTCTTGTTTTATATCGCTTTCTCACCACGGCATTTCCTTTCCCAGCTTCGCTTCTGTCGCGTATTGATAAGCCGCCTTCGCTATGCTGATATCAAATATGGGGAGGCCGAATGCGTCAAACATGATCTTGGCATTTCGGTCGCCTCTCGGCACATACAACCGGCCGGTGACCATTGCGCCCAACGTCCCTGTGATCCGTTCCTCCGCAAGAAGTCCGGCCCGGTAAAGCCGGAAAAGAGACTGCCCGCTGACATTCTTGGCTTCTTCCCAAGTGTCCACGATAATCCGCTGGAATTCATTCACCGCTTCGCCGCTGATTTCGTGGAAACCAATATGGCAGTATAGAGATGCGGAGCCAACACGTCCTGCCGTTAGATAGGGCGATGGGGCCGAAGTGGCTCCAATAATCACATCCGCACTGTCTACAGCTTCATCTACCGTCGCCACAGGGTGCAGCCGGATTTCGGCCTTATCCCGGTAGCGCTCCGCCAACCGGGCCGCCCTGATATATCCTCTGCTCCATATGGATACTTCTTCCGCCTTGGGCAGAGCGTACAGGATTGCTTGCAGTTGATGCTCCGCCTGCCCACCTGCGCCGCACAGCGCAACCTTTCTCACCCGCAACGGCGCAAGACGCTGCAGCGCGATGGCAGTCACGGCACCAGCCCGGGCCGCGCCGATTTCTGTGCCGTTCATTACTGCCAGCGGAGCGCCACTTCCGGCTTCGTTGAGAATCAGGGTCGCCTGAATCCGCGATTCTTGGGAATCTGCGTTCAGGGCGCTTCCATGGGCAGTCCACTTCAGGCCGCACACATTGTAGCCGCCTCCAACATAGGCCGGAAGGGAATAATATGCCTGATCCTGGCCGCTGTCATGGAGCCTCAGAGCGGTCTCCGGAACAACAACAGCATGCTTCCCGTCAAAAAGCCGAAAGACTTCTTCCACAATCTTCACCGTGTTTTTAATTTCGCAAACACCGCTTTTTCGGATATCCTCTTTTGAAAGCCACAGCACATGTTTCATTGCGTTTTCCCCTTTGATTCAATCGAAAAATTATCGGATGCTGGAACTTGATAAAAACCATAGGTCGAATTCTACCAAGTTCCAGCACAAGAGGTCAGCTGTCCTCTATCACCGGGCAACCCGGCTTCAGATCTGCGGGAAGCGGGCTGACGTATGGCTCAGTTTGGTTTTTGTGAAAGTTGTCCCACGCTGCTTGAACAAGCGCCGGATTTTTCAGCAGCCGCAGACCGGACAGGCCCAAAACCTTTGCTGCACAGAGCATACTGGCAAATCCCACATGAGATCCGCTATAGGCTGTCATCTGCCAGGAATGACCTGGGCATCCGATTCCCTGGCCTGCAACATAGATCTGATAGGTTGGGACCACATGGCTCACGTCACCGACATCGGTGGAACCAGGCGCAACCGACCGGTTCTCAATCACACGGTCAAATACAACATCGCATAGAAACTTGTCATCACCGTTGACACCGTATTCTTCCTTCATCACCCGGCGGTCCCGGGCCAGAACGTCGGGATAGGTTTCCGCCATCTTCTTGGCAAACGCATAGTCCTCTTCCGTGAATTTGGGAGCGCCGGTGTCCTGATAGGCCTCCAGCATTACCTTCTCCAGCACGTCGTTGGGCATGACCTCGCTGCAACCGGTGAGGAACTCGATGTCAAAGGTTGTCTGCGTCATTAAGGCCGCACCCTTGGCGCAGTCGCACAACCAGCGATACACTTCATCTACCTGCTTGCGCTTCGGTGCGCGGACATAGTACCACACCGTACACTCGGGCGGCACCGTATTGGGAGCACCGCCGCTGATGGTGGCATAGTGAATACGGACATCGGGAATCACATGCTCCCGCATATAGTTTGCAGCTACGTTCATCAGTTCCACCGCATCCAACGCGCTGCGCCCGTCAAAGGGATGGCCTGCGGCGTGGGCGGCTTTTCCGTGGAAATGAAATTTGGCGGAATTCATGCAGGTGTAGCAGGCGCCCCACGCCCCACAGTAGGCATGAGAGTGCCAGGTCATGGCGCAGTCCACATCCTTGAATGCGCCGTCCCGGACCATAAATACCTT
>CAYTXW010000045.1:0-3809 GCA_964441575.1 uncultured Oscillospiraceae bacterium | reverse complement strand
ACGCCAATGGTGGAGAATATGGCGCCGGCCGGCGTACCCTCTTCCACACCGGCGGCTTTCTGCGCCACGGAGGAGCAGGGAACGCGCAGGTTGGAGATATTACCGGACAGGAAGGCCATATAGGTGCCGGGGATACCCAAAACAGGCTGGAAGGAAATTGGCTCAATAAAATAGTATACCAGGCATGCGCTGATGCGGATCGTTGCCGCCGCAATAATTGCATCGAGTGCCGGCACAACCTTGAAGATGAAGGAAAGAATGATGACCGGCATGAAGCTGGCAACGACGCCAATGAGGCTGGTCAACCGGCCCCATTTGACACAGTAGGGGATATATTCTTTGTCATAAATCTGCTGGCTGGACAGGTTTTCGTTTTCACTCATGTCAGATTCCCTCCCTTAAAAGATGCAGGCAAAGGCGACGCCCACAACCATGGCAATTGTTGCACTCCAGTTATTGACCCACTTGGCCTTGCGCTTTTTGTTCCAGGTGGTCAGCAGGAAAATCGTCAGAGCGCCGCCAATGGTAGCGGCAATGTTCTTGTTTTCCACAGAAATGGGGTACATCTTGTTGAAAGTCAAGCTGCAATAGCAGCCCAGGGTTGCGGCGGCTGTGATAATCGGCAGAGCCTTGGAGTTGCCGCCGGCCAGTTTTGTGCGCAGACCGTCGATCTTGTGGGTGAACAGTCCGGAGACGATGATCCAGCCGATGGAGCCAAGGGTCATGGCCCAGACGCCGTTGGCGAAGGCCTCCGCCGTCATGGAGGACTGCTCAAAGGCCACGCCGACTGCCTGTGCGCCCACATCAGCCGAGGTCATTTCGAACATGACCGCGCCGATGTAGGACAGGCGAAGCCAGGCAATGGGTGCGCCCATCATGACCATCAGTGAAACCATGCCTGCCAGAATGGACACGGAGGGGCCAACCGAGGCAGTGGCGCTGGCAATCACGGAGCTTTTGATCTGATCGTGAGTGATGCCAATGCGTTTGCCATCTTTCAGCGACCTCCGCAACAGCAGAATGACCTGTGTTGCCAGAACCGCCATGGGAATGGCTACGGCAAACCACATCCATCCGCTGTTCGCAATTTGTAAGTAATCCATTTTCTATTTTCTCCTTTCACTTTTTATCAACCGTCATTGACGGTTCGTTAATTGTATAATAACATCACCTCCCGGCAAAATGCAACAATCTTTTTACATACTTGATATATTTCGCCGTTATATACGAATTATGCAATCTTTCTTTGGATATTTTGCTGAGCCGTTCTGCTCGACTTTTGGCCTATCTCAGAAGAACCAGCCTGGCCAACGGGCGGGCGCGGGTCCCAGGGGGGGTGCGTGGGCGGTCAGGATTTACAATTTATTCTCCCTTTTCCCGCTTGTTCATGGTAAACTGACGCAAAGGGTGTGATACGATGAAGCAAATACCGACTCCCATTGAAGGAACCTACCGCAAAGCCGCGTTGAAGGTTCCGGAGGCTATCTACCGCTGCTCGGGCATTTTGGTGTTCGGCAAGCGGATCAAATCTCTGGTGTTTTCTACAGACCTGAGCGTTATCCGGAACGTCAATGCCGACGCAATTATTGCCGTCTATCCCTACACGCCCCAGCCGATTATCACCCAGGCCCTGCTGATGGCGGCAGACATCCCTGTCTTTGTGGGCGTGGGCGGCGGTCTCACGAAGGGATTGCGCATGGTCAATATGGCCGTTTCTGCCGAGATGCAGGGAGCCATGGGCGTGGTGGCCAACGCGCCCACCACTCTGGAGAATCTGTGCCTGGTGTCCAAATCCGTGGATATTCCCCTGATCTCCACCGTGGTCCGGGAGAACACCAACTTTGAGGCCCGGGTGGAATCCGGCGTATCTATTTTCAACGTCTCTGCTGCCGCCAAAACGCCGCAAATCGTGGCGGAGATTCGCGCCAGATATCCGGCCATGCCCATCATCGCCACCGGCGGCCCCACGGACGAGACTATCTCCGCCACCATTGACGCCGGGGCCAACGCCATCACCTGGACGCCGCCCTCCAGCGCGGAAATCTTCAGAGGCATCATGGAGCGGTACCGGAACGGACTGCCCTATGAGGAAGAATAAAAAATAAGTGCAAACCAGAAAAGAGGAAGGCGTTCGCATCGGCGGACGCCTTCCTCTTCCCGCGGGCTTACCACTTTTTCATCTTATCCGTATCAGGCAGCTTCCGTTGAAGATGCCCTTTCTGCCCCGGCAGGATGAAACAGGCTTTGCGGCAAGATTAGAACATTAATTTTCCCCATTCCGATATTCCTCCAGCCCCTTCCGGCCCTCCTCCGTCACCGGCATGAGCCAGCGGCGGGAGAGGAAATGGCGCAGGCAGAGAATGGCCTTGGGGATATCCTCGCCCAGATAGGCCGCAGCCACCACAGCCAGGAAGGGGCCGTGGAATACCCGGGCCGTCAAAAAGGCCAGCGGAATGCCGACGATCCAAAGGCTCCCCAGATCATAGGCCATGCCGTGGAGGGTATCGCCGCCGGATCGGAACACGCCCACCACATGAACATAGGACATGTTGCGGAACACAACCTCCAATGAGCAGAAGATCGTCACGCCCAGGGCCGTTTCCAGCGTCAGCGGCGACAGCGTATCGCCGGAGGAAAAGATGGAAATCAACGGGTAGCGAAGCAGAATCGTCAGCAGACCGATCACCAGCCCGGTCAGGGGAACCAGCACCGAGAACCGGGTGGCGTCCTGGATACTTCTTTGAATCTTGCCCTGACCCACGGACTTGCCCACCATGATGACGCAGGCGTTGCCCAGACCGACATAAAAAGCGAAGGACAGTTCCGAGAAGGTGCGGAAAATGGTCATACCGGCATAGTATTCGTAGCCCTGATTGGAATAAATCATATTCAGAATCAAAATGCCCAGCGCCCACAGGCCCTCGTTGCAGATGACCGGTAAGGCGCGGCGGAAAAAGGCCGCCAGGTTCCGGGGGCCAAAGGCCATCAGTTCCCGGACCGGACCGATGAGCAGATTCCGTTCCAATATGGAAAACAGGATCAGCAGGACCGGGCCGAGCCAGGAGGAGATGCAGGTGGCGATGGCCGCACCGGCCACACCCAACTCCGGCATGCCGAGCCTGCCAAAGATCAGGCCATAGTTCATCACGGCGTTGACCACAGTGGTCACGGCGGAGACATACATGGGAAGCCGAACCCGCTCTGTGTTGCGCAGGACGGTGGACAGCACATTGGTCAGCGCCACCGCCGGATAGGAAAAGCAGACGATGGAGAGATACCGGCTGCCCGCCTCCAGCACCGCCGGGTCCTGATTGAACAGGCGTACCACGGCCATAGGCGCGGCCAGGGCCACGATCAAAAAGATAAGCGACAGCGCCAGACAGGTCAGCAGCGAAATACCCAGGACGCGGCGGATGCCCTTCAGGTCCTGAACGCCCCAGTACTGGGACACGAACACAGACATGCCGGAACACAGGCCGAACCCCAGCAGCGCCACCAGCCAGCCCCACTGGGCCGCCATACCGACGGCGGACAGGGTAACATCTCCCAGCCGGGAGACCATCATGGTATCCACCAGCTGGAAGGAGCTGGTCAGTACATTTTGAATGGCAATGGGCAGTGCCAGCCGCGCCGTTACCCTCCAAAAGGGCTTATCGCCCAGATAATCGGAAAACATAGAACCTCCAATTGACAATGGATAATTGACAATAAAGGTGTCCGGCTTCGCCGGACGGATTAGAAATGAACGAATGCACCCTCGTGCCCCCTTCTTAGGGGGCTGTCAGGCCAACGGCCTGACTGGGGGTTGT
>CAYTXW010000044.1:0-11169 GCA_964441575.1 uncultured Oscillospiraceae bacterium | reverse complement strand
CGCCGTTTTCCTGCTCCACCCAGGCAAGAAAGGCCTGGATCTCCCGTAGGTACTGGGCGCGGGTGGCCTCGGCCTTTTCCGCCTCGCGCAGAGAAGTCCTGTATTCCTCGGATTTCGCGGTTAGTGTTTTCGTATTCATTCTAATTCTCTTTTCTTTTTTTCATTCGCAGTACATCCTTATTATATGATAGAAAAGAAAGCAGGCCCTTATGGTTCCCTAAAAAGGAGCCTGGGGGTCTGCTTTTCCGGATGCAGAACGCAAAATCTGAATGCTGTGCCGCACGGCTGCTTCGAAAATCCCTTATTCCGCCATTTTTTGCTTGGCGGCTTCCAGCGCCCGGGCCAGCTGGTCGGGACAGGAGGTTTCCTTGGAGCCGCAGCGGATTCCCTTGACCCGGCGGATGACCTCGTCCACATCCATGCCTTCCACCAGGGAACAAATGCCCTGGAGATTGCCGTTGCAGCCGCCGAAGAATGAGACATTCTTCAACGTGCTGCCTTCGATTTCAAAGCGCACCGCCTGTGAGCAGGTGCCGTGATTGGGGTATTCAAATTCCATGTTTGTGTTTCCTTTCTATTCTGTTAAGTCGCAGACGGTCATGTCTGCGTAATCGATCAGGCTCCGGGGCGGCAAAATCAGCTGGCAGCCCCGTGTCCCGGCGGAGATTCCGATCTCCCCGTACAGCGCGGCGGTTTCATCTATGTAGGTGGGATAGGACTTCTTCATTCCAATGGGGCTGCATCCGCCGCGAATATACCCTGTCAGGCCCGGCAGCTCCTTCACATGAACCAGCTCCACCTTTTTGTCCCCGGCGGCTTTGGCAGCCTTTTTCAGGTCCAGCTCACAGCATACGGGGATGCAGAACACCAGAATTCCCCGCTTCTCACCCCGGGACACCAGGGTCTTAAACACTTGCTCCGGCGGCATTCCGATGGCCTGGGCTGCATGGAGACCGCCCAAGTCGCTTTCATCATAGTCATATTCCGCTGTGCGACAGGGAATCCCTGCCTGCTCGATCAGGCGGATTGCGTTGGTTTTCGTCATAAGAATGCCTCGCATTTTGTGCTATTTTGATTATATCATGAGAGCGATGCTGCTTGCAAGTGCATTTTCTTTATGGTATAATATCCGCAAATATAATTTGGCATCCGATTTGAGGTGCAGAGGTGAGATTCCTCTTTGTTTGAGCAGCAAAATTTGCGTATTTTGAATGGGAACCTTCAGAAAGGAGCGTCTTTATGGCAGAGCAGAGCAATAAATTGGTCTTGGCGGTGATTCAGGAGGATGATTATGACGAGACGGTCGCGGCCTTGAACCAGCATGGATTTTTTGTGACAAAGCTGTCCTCCAGCGGTGGTTTTTTGAAGAAGAAAAATGTTACGATTCTGGTCGGTGTGGAGGGTTCCCGCTATGTGGAGCTGATGGATTTGCTGCGCGGCCGCGCAGGAAGACGCAAGAAAACACTCTATTGTACGCCGACTGTGCTGCCCGGCGGCGGTGCGGAATCCGTTCATGGCACCATCCCCGTTTCTGTGGAGACAGGCGGCGCAACGGTGTTTACCATGTCTCTGGAAGGACTGGAAAAAATCTAGCGTATGGCGTCCTATGAATTTTCCACCCGCGTGGCCTATGCGGATATTGACGGCCATTTGGCGCTGACGCTACGCGGAGCCATGGAGCTGATGCAGGAATCGGCCATTATCCATTCTGCCCAGGCGGGCTATTCCATCTATGATATCCCCAGGACCCATGTGATCTGGATGCTGGTTCGGTGGCGGGTCCGAATGATCGGCCGGGCCATGTGGAACGATGCTGTCACCGTAGAGACCTGGCCCCGGTCCATGGCCCGCGTGACCTCGTCCCGCAATTTCGCCATCCGGGGCCCGGGGGGAGAGAATGTGGCCGTTGGGGAATCAACCTGGATTCTGGTCAATACGGACACGGGCCGCGCCGCCAGGATCACGCCGGAGATTGCCTCTGCCTACGATCTGGTGGAGCGGGACGTGTTTCGGGATTCGCTGCCCCAGCCGCCGGAGGGTGCAGGGGAAACAACGTTCACCGGTATGGTTCAGCGGCGGGATATCGACACCAACCGTCATGTCAATAATCTGGTCTATCTGGACTATGCCCGTCAAGGACTGCCGGAGGACCTGTGTGACTGCGAATTCAGAGAGCTGGGTATCACATATTCCCGCCAGACGCGGCTGGGCGACACCGTGCAGTGCGTCTTCCACCGGGGACAGGGATGTCACCGGGTGGATATCTACGGCGGAGATGGCAGCGTCCATGCTTCTGTAACCTTTGTTGAATAATTCGAAAATGGAGAGCGTCTCTTTGCCTCTTACACATCGACAATCGTAACAAAAGGGCCTATGGGACAGATTTCCCATAGGCTTTGGCCGTTTTGCCGTGTCCCCGGCCCTCGGAATCACGGCCCGGAATGCGCATGGCCGGCCGCCGTTCCGGTCCGCCACGCACGAACAAAGGACTACAGGCCGGCAAGGAAGCGCGGGCTGGAACTTGATCTGCCGGAAGATGTGGTCATCGCCCTTGCCGAGATGCATGGAACAGGCAAGCGGCCGGCTTCCATTCTAAACATCGAAACACGGGCCCTCGTACCCCCCTTGAGGGGACACGAGGACCCATCTGACGATCAATTCCGGATAAAATTTGTCTGATGCCCCTTTTCCGCAACGGGCGGTTCGATTCCGGCGGCTTTTCCGGCTTCCAGGCACTTTAAAAGCCAGGCCATGTTCCGGCCCAGGTTCCGCATGGTCTGCAGCCCCTCCTCATCCTGTTCCACGTCTTCGGCGCGGCTGCCGTGGACCATGTTCCAGTAGGTGGAGGACACAATGGGCATTTGGTTGATGGTGAAATACTTGTTGATCTCGTCCAGGGTTACGGTTGTTCCGGCCCGGCGGGCGGAGGCCACTGCGGCGGCGGGTTTCTGGGCCATGTAGCGGCCTCCCGCGTAGAACAGCCGGTCCATAAAGCTGATGAGTGTGCCGTTGGCAGAGGCGTAATAGACCGGGCTTCCAAATACATAGCCGTTGGCCTCGCGGACCTTTGCCAGAATATCATTCAGACCGTCATCCTTTCCGAAGACGCAGCCGTTTCCTCCGGCGCAGCCGCCGCAGGCCATGCAGCCCCGGAAGGGCCTGGAGCCAATCTGTATGATCTCGGTATCAACGCCGGCTTCATTCAACGCCTTTGCCACTTCCGACAGAGCGGCATAGGTGCAGCCTGCCTTGTGGGGGCTGCCGTTAAAGAGTAATACTTGCATGGAATCCGTCCTTTCTGCAATTACGCATCTTAATTATATATATCGGTTTGGTTTGCAAACAACGCCTGGATTCTTTGCCGGAGGGCGGGGAATACCGGGTCATGAACGAAATCCGGATCCGCCAAAACGGTCTCTGCCGCCTCCTGGGCCTGCTTCAGCACCGCCATATCCAAGGTCAGGCTGGCGGTCTTGAACTGGGGCAGTCCGTGCTGGCGGCTGCCGAAAAAGTCGCCGGGGCCGCGGAGCGCCAGATCCTGCTCGGCAATCTGAAAGCCGTCGTTGGTGCCGCACAGGGCTTTCAGCCGGGCCAAGGTCTCCGGGTTCTTGTTGGAGGTGAACAGCACACAATAACTCTTGTCCCGCCCCCGGCCTACGCGGCCCCGCAGCTGATGAAGCTGGCTCAGGCCGAACCGGTCGGCGTTTTCAATGACCATCAGCGTGGCGTTGGGTACGTCCACGCCCACCTCGATTACCGTGGTGGCCACCAGAATATCCAAGTCATGGTTTGCGAAGGCGGTCATAACCTGGTCCTTTTCCGAGCCCTTCAGCTTGCCGTGGAGAAGCCCAACCCGCAGATCGGGGAATACCGTCCGCTGCAAGGTTTCGGCCCAGGCTTCGGCGGATTTTAGACTGTCCAGCTCGCTTTCCTCCACTGCCGGACAGACCACATAGACCTGGTTGCCCGCCTCGGCATGCTTGCGGATAAAGGCGTTGATTCGAGGCCGCATGGCTTCGCCCACCAGGAAGGTGTCAATGGTCTGGCGTCCGGGGGGCAGCTCGTCCAAAATGGACACATCCAGGTCGCCATAGACCATTAGGGCCAGGGTGCGGGGAATGGGCGTGGCGGACATGACCAGCAGATGGGGACAGCGGCCCTTTTCGGACAGGGCTGCCCGCTGCTGGACGCCGAACCGGTGCTGCTCGTCCGCAATGACCAGATCCAAATCCTGAAAGACAACGTCGGCAGTCAGCAGGGCGTGGGTTCCCAGAACGACCCGGATGGAGCCGTCGGCCAGCCCGGCCTTGACCCGCCGCTTTTCGGGCAGGGACAGAGAGCCGGTCAGCAAGGCGGAGGTGATGCCGAACCGGGCCAGCAGGGGAGAGAGAGATTGAAAATGCTGCTCGGCCAAAATTTCCGTGGGGGCCATGAACGCGGTCTGGCGGCCATTCTGAGCGGCACACAGCGCGGCTGCCGCCGCCACCAAGGTCTTGCCGCTGCCCACATCGCCCTGTAGCAGCCGCTTCATGGGTACGCCCCGGCCCAGGTCGGCGGTGATTTCCTCAATGGCCCGGTGCTGCGCCCCGGTGAGTTGAAAGGGCAGGGCGGCAAAGAAGGCTGTCAGGTCCAGCTTGTCGTAGGGCGCTGTGTGCTGGACGCGCCGGTGGTTTCGCATCAGCTGCAAGCCGGCGGAAAACAGGAAGAATTCCTCAAACACCAGCCGCTTCCGGGCCTGGTCCAGCGCCTCAAAGCTCTCCGGCTCGTGAATGCCGGCGTAGGCTTCCCGGACACCGCACAGGCCATAGGCCGCACGGACGGAGCTTGGCAGCAACTCCGGCAGATCTGCCAGGCAGGCATCCAGGGCCTGATGAATACACCGGGACAGAAGCTTGTTGGAAATGCCGGCTGTCAGGGCATACACCGGCATGATTCGCCGGGTGGCAACCCCGGGCTGGTTTACGGATTCATAGGTGGGATTCTGCATCTGATATCCAATGTAGTCCCCCACGACCGTGCCGTAAAAATAATACTCCTCACCATAGTGGAGCTGATCGGCCACATAGGGCTGGTTAAAATAGGTCAGGTTCAGCCGGCCCGTGTTGTCCGCCACAGTCAGCTTGGTCAGGCTCAGCCCTTTGCGGATGTGGGCGGTCTGCGGGTTCCGGATGACCCAGGCCCGAAAACAAGCGGGCTGCTCGGCCTCCAGCTGGCAGATGGGCAGGATACGCGTTCGGTCTTCGTAGGTTCGGGGAAAATAGGCGATCAGATCATAGAGCGTCTCAATCCCCAGCCCTTTCAGCTGCTTGGCCCGGTTCGGGCCGATGCCCGCCAGAGCCGTGACAGGCGAATTTAGGTCCATGGAATCCCCTCCCTATTCCCTATTATAATCGATTTTCCGGCCCAGGGCAAGATCGGTATTACATTTGAGGATCGGGGGACACGATGCGCGAGAAATTCAAAAAAATTGGCGTTTTGTTTAAACATCGTTTTTTTCCTGGTCACACTTTTTTCACAATTTAGAGATAGGATAAAACCATCAAAATCAACCAAGGAGTGATCCCTTATGGATGAGAACAATGCTGTCAGCTTCAGCTGTGAGCCTGATAACAGTGAGGATTCCGAGGCCCATACGAGCCAGAATTCCAATTATTATTATGATCCGAACTTTCAGCCCCGGCCCAATCCCCAGCCGGAGCCCGAAAAGCCCAAGAAGCAGGGGAAGGGAACCTGGAAGATTGTGGCCCTGCTGCTGGTTGTGGCCATTCTGGGCAGCGTGGGAGGCTCCGCTTTAACCGCTGCCATCGCCGGAATCCGGCAGCCCAGCGAAGAAGCGCAGGACACGCTGGGGAATGCGGAAGATTTGGAGGACGAGTCCCAGTATGAGCTGGTGGTCCATCAGCTGCCCGCTCAGCTCAACAGCAACGACACCGGTAAGACGCTGACACTCAGCCAGGTCTATGAAATGGCCGTCAACTCCGTGGTGGGCATCAACACCGAGACCACCACCAATATCTACGGCCAGGAGGCCGTGGCCGCCAGTTCCGGTTCCGGCTTCATCCTTTCGGAGGACGGTTATGTAATTACCAACTGTCATGTGGTCGATGGCGCCAACAGCATTCAGGTAACATTGTACAGCGGCGAAACCTATGACGCGGAGTTGGTAGGTTCGGACAGCGACTATGATGTGGCTGTGCTGAAAATTGAGGCGGAGGGCCTGCCTACCGTCTCTGTTGGTGACTCCAGCAAGCTGAAGGTTGGCGAGGAGGTTGTGGCTATCGGCAATCCTTTGGGTGAGCTGACCTTTACCATGACAAACGGCATTATCAGCGCCCTGGACCGGGAAATCAACACCGACGGCAATCCTCAGAATATGATTCAGACCAACGCGGCCATCAACTCCGGCAACTCCGGCGGCCCCCTGTTTGATATGGACGGCAATGTTGTCGGCGTTACCAGCGCCAAGTATTCCGGTTCCACCTCCAGCGGCACCACCATTGAGGGCTTGGGCTTTGCCATCCCCATCAACGATGTGCTGAAGGTGGCCTATGATCTGGTGGATTATGGCTATGTCCGGGGACTGGCTTATCTGGGTGTCGTTGTCAGGACGCTGGATGAACAGACTGCCGACTATTACGGTCTGCCTGTCGGCCCCCGCGTGGAGTCGGTCAGCGAGGGCAGCTGTGCGGAGAAGGCCGGAATTCAGGCGGGCGACATCATCTTCCGGTTCAACGGCGTGGATGTGACCACCAATACGGAGCTGCAATCCCAGTTGAAGAAGGTAAGCGCAGGAGATACTGTAAACGTGATGGTTTACCGGTCCGGATCGGAGTTGGAACTGACGGTCACATTGGACGAGCGGCCCCAGGACGTGCCGGACCCCAATGAGACTGTCCAGGAAGAACAGAACGGCTACACGTATCCCACACCGGATGACGGCTACGATGATTATTTCACCAACCCCTTCGGGTTTGGATTTGGCGGATAAACAGTTTTGAAATCATAACGATGCACCCTCGTGCGTACATAGGAAGCACGGGGGTGCGCTTTTCTGCATCCATGGTTGACAATTGCGGAAAAAATGCCTACAATAAACCAAATATGAAAGCAAAGGAGAATCGCCTTTATGAGTGAATCCTGTTCCGGCAATTGCGCCGGGTGTGGGGAGAGCTGCTCTGACCGCACGGCGGAAAGTCTGCTGGCCGCTCCCAACGCCCATTCCCATGTAAAAAAGGTCATTGCGGTTGTCAGCGGAAAGGGCGGCGTGGGAAAGAGTACCGTCACTGCCATGCTGGCTGTGGCCATGGCGAAAATGGGCTATCAAACGGCTATTCTGGATGCTGATATCACCGGCCCCTCCATGCCCAAAGCCTTTGGCTTGAAGGAGCCAATCGCGGGAACCGATGAAGGAATGCTGCCCGCTGAGAGCAAAGGCGGCATCAAGGTCATGTCCATTAATCTGCTGCTGCCGGAGGAAACCGACCCGGTGCTGTGGCGCGGACCCATCGTGGCCGGCGCAGTCAAGCAGTTCTGGTCTGATGTCTGTTGGGGCGATGTGGACTATATGTTTGTGGATATGCCGCCCGGCACCGGCGATGTGGCGTTGACGGTGTTCCAAAGCTTGCCCATTGACGGCATCATTCTGGTCACATCGCCGCAGGACCTGGTGTCCATGATCGTGACAAAGGCCGTGAAGATGGCCCAGATGATGCGGGTTCCGCTCTACGGCTTTGTGGAGAATTATAGCTATTTCCAATGCCCCGACTGCGGCAAGCGCTATGAAATTTTCGGCAAAAGCAAGCTGACGCAGATTGCCTTGGACTATAGTCTGCCTGTTTTGGCCCGTCTGCCCATCGATCCTGCCACAGCCAGGCTGTTTGACGAGGGACGTATGGAGGAGGCCGATCTGGAGCCTGTGGCCGCAGCAGCAACGCTTATTTCCCATGCGTGATTTCCCTGTTGAAAAAAACGGGGAAAAAGGATATAATAAAAGAAAAAACGAAGGAGATACCCGTTATGAATCAAATTGAAAAAACCACGATCATCGGCGACGTTCTGGACATCGCCCCGCAGACTGCGCCTCTGTTTATGGCCATCGGTATGCATTGCCTGGGCTGCCCCTCATCCCGCGGAGAGACCGTAGAGGAAGCCTGCATGGTCCACGGCGTGGATGCCGATGCTTTCCTGGCACAGGTGAACAAATTCATCGAGGCCTCCGAGGCTGCACAGTAAACAACAGGCCCTTGCGGCCCCGAACATGCGAATCAGAGCTTGAAATTCTCCGCCGGGAACGGGCAGGATCGTTTCATTTGCGGATACGATTAGACAAGATCGATTGTTTTTTGAGAGTTTCAGCTTTGAATCTGCATGGGAGGGCTGCAAGGGCTATGCGCTGTTTTAGAGGGAAATCCTATGAAAATTCCCATTTCCAAGCGCCTTTTGTGCTGCGCGGACCTGGTGCCGGACAACGCCTGGGTGGCCGATGTAGGCTGTGACCATGGGTACCTGGGCATTTACCTTTTGAGAAACGGTCTGGCCCGCCATGTGACGGCCACAGACTTAAGACCAAAGCCGCTGGAAAAGGCCAGGGCTAACAGTCGGGTCTACGGCGTCGGGGAACGCATGGACTTCTTTGTGGCCGACGGTCTCCGGGCGGTGGAGCCGGAAACCGTGGATACCATAGTTTGCGCCGGAATGGGCGGGGACAACATTGCCGGAATTCTGGCGGCGGCCCCCTGGACCCGGAACCCGGCCTATACGCTGATTCTCCAGCCGCAGACCTCCGGCAACGACCTCCGGCGCTGGCTGGGGGAGAACGGCTATGCCATCTTGGAGGAGCGGCTGGTGGAGGACGGCGGCTTTCTCTATTTCACTCTGCTGGCCCGTTTCGGCGGCGGACGTCCGCTGACGCCGGGAGAGCAGTATCTCTCGCCCCAGCTGCTGGCCTGCGGCTCGCCCCTGCTTCCGGCCTACTTTGACCGGGTACTCCATGGCCTTCAGCGGGCGGTGGACGGCATTCGGACCAGCCAAAAGGCAGAGGAACTGGCCAGACTGCCCTATTACGAGTGCGCGCTGAAAGAGGTGCGGGAAAGGAAGCGGCAATATGACGGTACATGACGCGCTGTGTGCGCTGGAGCGGTTGGCGCCCGCTTCCATGAAATACGACTGGGACAACGTGGGCCTGCTCTGCGGAAGGTCCGGACAGGAGGTCCATCGGATTCTTGTGGCGCTGGATCCCTTTGAGGACGTGTGCCGGGAGGCGGCGGAGACCGGCGCGGACCTGATTGTGACCCACCATCCGCTGATCTTTCGGGCGCCCGAATCCGTCACGGATGACGATTCTGTGGGCCGGTGCATTCTGTTTTTGGCCGCACACGGCATTTCCGCCGTCAATGCCCATACCAATTTGGACTGCGCGTCCGGCGGCGTCAATGACACGCTGGCCCATATTCTGGGGCTGCGCGATGTGGAGGTTCTGAACCCTGCAGGGACGGATTCCCAGGGCCGCCCCTATGGTCTGCTGCGGTCGGGAACCGTGGAGGAAACGCCTCTTTCGGCCTTCCTGGAGCGGGTCAAGACACAGCTGGGTGCGCCGGGGCTACGGTATGTGGACGCGGCCCGTCCGGTTTGCCGGGTGGCGGTAGGCGGCGGAGCCTGCGCCGGAGAGCTGCGGGAGGTCTATGACGCCGGATGCGACACCTTTGTCACCGCCGACGTCAAGTATAACCAGTTCTGGGACGCCCGGCACCTGGGTGTAAATTTGATCGATGCGGGCCATTTTTACACAGAAAACCCGGTTTGCGCGGTCCTGGCAGAGACGCTGCGGGCGGCCTTCCCGGATATTCCCGTGGAGATCTCGAAAAACCACAAAGACTGCATGAAATTCTGTTGATTTTCTCCCGGGGACTGTGCTAAAATATGGCGAGAAAATTTTTGATTTGACCGAGAAGGGAAGAACAACCATGTCCGGACATTCCAAATGGCATAACATTCAAAAAACCAAGGGTGCGCAGGACGCCAAGCGTGCCAATATCTTTACCAAGATCTCCAAGGAGATGATTGTGGCGGTGAAGGAGGGCGGCAGCGCGGACCCTGCCAACAACACCCGCCTGGCCACGGTCATCACCAAGGCGCGGGCCGCCAACATGCCAAACGACAATATCAAGCGCGTGCTGGAAAAGGCCAGCGGCGCGGGCTCCGGCGACAACTATGAATCCATCACCTACGAGGGCTACGGTCCCAGCGGTGTGGCCGTCATCGTGGAAACCATGACCGACTCCCGCAACCGCACGGCGTCCAATATCCGCCACCATTTCGACAAGTACGGCAAGGGCCTGGGCGCCTCCGGCTGCGTGGCCTGGAGCTTTGACAAGAAGGGCGTGGCCGTCATCGACAACGAGGATGGCGACTATGAAGAGGACGCCGTCATGATGGACGCCCTGGACGCCGGTGCGTTGGACTTCGAGGCGGAAGAGGACTGCTTCACGGTCTACACGGACCCCGACGATTTCAACGCCGTCACCGACGCCCTGACCGCCAAAGGCTACAAGTTTGCCTCCGCCCAGATCGAAATGGTTCCCCAGAATTATCAGAAGCTGGATAATGAAGAAGATGTCAAGAATATGGAAAAACTCATCGAGATCATGGAAGATGATGACGATGTCCAGAACGTGTGGCATAACTGGGATCAGGAGTAAATCAAAGCAAAATCGGCGATAAATGGAACTTTCCTACAAGTTTTGCAACTTATTTTGATGATTGCTTTGCTTAACTAAAGCAAAAAACTGCTGAGCGATGCGATACATTGACCTTGCTATTGTGCTATACAATGGGGGTTATGCTATGCGTCTCTCGGCGGCTATACGGGACGATCTAATAGAGATCGAGGTTAGAAAGTACACCCCTAGGACGATCAAGGGGTATCGGACTAACCTCGGTCTCTTTTTGCGCTTTTGTGAGGAAATAGCGGGGATAGATATGCTGGAGAATGCGACCCCGGCTATAGTGAGGCAGTTTACAAAGTACATGGTGGACAGGGGACGAAAGGGTCCGTATATCCATGGACGATTGAAATCAAGAAAGTCATTGATTCAATACTGCTTTGATGAGAGGACAGGAGGATTCAACACAAAGCGCAATTTCAAATGGTGTAAGGAAGAGAGGCCGGTT
>CAYTXW010000043.1:0-11195 GCA_964441575.1 uncultured Oscillospiraceae bacterium | reverse complement strand
TCCCGCCGCAGATGGCCGCAGCGCACATGAAATGAGCGTATTGCCGCTGCAAATTAAGGAGCCTGGAAGCGGCGGGCTGAAGGCAGCCCGCCCTACACTAGGCGAACGACCGGCATTTTCCGGAATAAGAAAGGAGCCAGCCATGGGTTTTGTACATCTCCATGTCCACACGGAATACAGTCTGCTGGACGGCGCCTGCCGGATCAAGGATATCATGGACCGGGTCAAGGAGCTGGGGCAGGAGGCCATTGCCATTACGGACCACGGCGTCATGTACGGCGTGATCGACTTCTACCGGGCGGCCAAGGCGGCGGGGATCAAGCCCATCATCGGCTGTGAGGTCTATGTGGCTCCCCGGAGCCGCCATGACCGGGTCCACGGCGTGGACAGCGAGGCCAACCACCTGGTGCTGCTGTGCAAGGATGAGACCGGCTACCGGAATTTGAGCTACATGGTCTCCCAGTCCTTTGTGGACGGCTTTTACGGCAAGCCCCGGGTGGACATGGAGCTGCTTCGCGCCCATCATGAGGGCCTGATTGCGCTGTCCGCGTGTCTGGCCGGCAAGATTCCGCAGCGTCTTTTGAGCCGGGATTATGACGGGGCCAAGGCGGCGGCGCTGGAGCTTGCGGACATCTTCGGGCCGGATAATTTCTATCTGGAGCTGCAGGACCACAATCTGCCGGAGCAGCGGGCGGTCAATCCGGGCATTCTGCGCATCGCCCGGGAGACGGGCCTGCCCCTGGTTGTCACGAACGACGCCCACTACCTCCGCCGGGAGGACAGCCGGATTCAGGACGTCCTCATGTGCATCCAGATGGGCAAGACCGTGGACGACCCCAACCGCATGAAATTTCAGACCGACGAGTTCTACCTCAAATCGGAGCAGGAGCTGCGCCGCCTGTTTCCCCAGCAGGCCGAGGCCTTTGAAAATACGGTCCGTATCGCGGAGCGGTGCAATATGGAATTCACCTTCGGCAAGTACCATCTGCCGGAATTCCGGCTGCCGGAGGGCTACGATTCTCTGACCTACCTGAAAGAGCTGTGCGACAAGGGCTTTGCGGAGCGGTATGGGGGCCGCCGTCCGGAGTACCGCAAGCAGCTGGACTACGAGATCGACATGATCGAGAAGATGGGCTTCACCGACTATTTCCTCATCGTCTCCGACTTTGTCCGCTATGCCAGGCAGGCGGGCATTCCCGTCGGCCCGGGCCGCGGCAGCGCCGCCGGGTCCATGGTGTCCTATACCCTTCACATCACCGACCTGGACCCCATGAAGTACGGCCTGTACTTTGAGCGCTTTCTGAACCCGGAGCGCATCTCCATGCCGGATATTGACATGGACTTTGGCGACACCCGCCGGGGCGAGGTGGTGGACTATGTGCGGGCCAAATACGGCGAGGACCATGTGGCCCAGATCGTCACCTTCGGCACCATGGCCGCCCGGGGCGCCATCCGGGATGTGGGCCGGGCGCTGAACTTCACCTATGCCGAAACCGACGCGGTGGCCAAGCTGGTCCCCACCATGCCCCCGCACATCACCCTGGAGGAGGCCCTGAAGATCTCGCCCCGGTTGAAGGAGATGTACGACGGCGACAGCCGGATCAGGAACCTGATCGACACGGCCCGGGCGCTGGAGGGAATGCCCCGCAATACCTCCACCCACGCGGCGGGCGTGGTCATTACCAAGCGGCCGGTCTATGACTATGTCCCCCTGTCCACCAACGACGATACCGTTGTCACCCAGTACACCATGACCACCCTGGAGGAGCTGGGCCTGCTGAAAATGGATTTTCTGGGCCTGAGGAACCTGACGGTCATCGACGATGCGGTCCGGGACATCCGCAAGCGGGAGCCGGACTTTGACATGGACGCCATCCCGGAGGACGACCCCGACACCTTCGATATGCTCTCCGAGGGCCGGACCTGCGGCGTGTTCCAGCTGGAATCCGCCGGAATTACCGGCGTCTGCGTCAACATGAAGCCCCGGTCCATTGAGGACCTGACGGCCATTGTGGCCCTGTACCGGCCCGGCCCCATGGATTCCATTCCCCGGTTCATCCAAAGCAAGCTGCATCCGGAGACCATTTCCTACAAGCACCCCATGCTGGAGCCGATTCTCTCCATTACCTACGGCTGCATCGTCTATCAGGAGCAGGTCATCGAGATTTTCCGCCGTCTGGGCGGTTTCAGCCTGGGACAGGCGGACAATATGCGCCGGGCCATCTCCAAGAAGAAACAGGCGGTCATTGTCTCCGAGCGCAAGGCGTTTATCTACGGCGATCCGGCCCGGAACATCCCCGGAGCCATTGCCAACGGCGTACCGGAGCAGACGGCCCAGGCCATCTATGACGAAATTCTGGATTTCGCCAACTACGCCTTCAACAAGGCCCACGCGGTGTGCTACGCCAAGGTTTCCTATGACACGGCCTATCTGAAGCGCCACTATCCCAGGGAATATATGACCGCGCTGATGACCTCGGTGCTGGACGGCACGGTGAAGATTGCCGAATATATCGCCGAGTGCAGGGACCTGGACATCCCGGTTCTGCCGCCGGACCTGAACGAATCCACGGCCTCCTTCACCGTGGTACCCGAGGGCATTCGCTTTGGCCTGGCCGCCGTGAAGAACATTGGCCGGGGCTTTATTCAGAAGGTAGTGGCCGAGCGGACGGAGGGCGGCGCCTACCGGAGTCTGGAGGATTTCTGCACCCGCATGTACGGGTCGGAGCTGAACAAGCGGGCCATGGAAAATCTGATCAAGTGCGGGGCCTGCGACTGTTTCGGCCTGAAGCGGAGCCAGCTTCTGTGCATCTATGAGGCCGTGATGGAATCCGTGGCCGACAGCCGCCGCCGGAACGTGGCGGGGCAGATGGGGCTGTTTGACCCGGGAGGCCGGGAGGAGACGCCGGCGGGCCGGGTCCCGGTGCCGCAGATGGATGAGCTGCCCAAGCAGGAGCGCATGGCCATGGAGAAGGAGGTCACGGGCCTGTATCTTTCCGGCCACCCCATGGACGACTACCGGGCGGCCCTGCGGCAGGCCCATGTGGCCGCCATCGGCGAAATTCTCCGGTGCTTCGAGGAGGGCGGCGACGAATTTGCCGACGAGCAGATTCTCTCCGTTGCCGGAATCGTGCAGCATCTCAAAATGAAGGCCACCAAGAACAATTCCATGATGGCCTATGTCACCCTGGAGGACGATACCGGCGCCATGGAGCTGCTGGTCTTCTCCAACAGTCTGGACCGCTATGGCGAATTCCTGAAAGGGAACGCCGCTGTGGTGGTCACGGGCAGACTGTCCGTCCGGGATGAAAAAGCGCCCCAGATGATCGTCAACGAGGCCCGCCCCCTTTCCGGCCTCGACGCCCGGCCCAGGCCGGCGCGGCGGCTGTATTTGAAGCTGCCGTCGGAGCAGGGAGCGGCGTTCCGCCGGGTGCGCCCGGTCCTCGACATGTTTCCGGGCCGTCTGCCGGTGATCCTCTATTTTGCCGATACGGGCCTGCGCCGCCAGACGTTTTCCATGGAGGACCCGGACCTTCTGCGGGAGCTGCGGGAGATTCTGGGGGATGCCAACGTGGTGCTGAAATCATAAGATCGACATAAAATTTACAAACAAGCTACAAATCCCGCTGGATTTATGATATACTTTTAATCCGGAAGAAACTCGGAAGGAGGCTGCGCATGAGGCGTTGGAAACAGAGTGTCATCCTATGGCTGAGTCTGCTGGCCGCGCTGCTGTCCGGCTGTTTTATGCAGTCGGCGGGGGAGATGTACGCCCTTCCCAGAAGATCGGACGCGGATTATGACCTGCAGGAGATCATCGATTCGGTCCTGGTGGGCGGCGCGGACTATTCCGGCCCGGTTTCCGGCGCCAACCAGCAGGCGGTGCAGCTGGCGGACCTGGACGGCGATTCCGAGGATGAGGTCATTGTGTTTGTGAAGACCGGCGGCGAGCGCCCCCTGAAGGTCTATATTTTTGACAAACAGGATGACAGCTATGTGAATGCGGGCGTCATTGAGGGCGACGGAAGCGCCTTTGATTCGGTGGAATATCTGCAGTTTGACGGCCAGCCGGGCCTGGAGCTTCTGGTGGGACGGCAGCTCAGCAATCAGGTTCTGCAGTACCTCGGCGTCTACTCCTATACGGGCGAGCACGTGGTGGAGCTGATGAGCGCCAACTATTCGGAATATACCACCGTGGACCTGGACGGCGACAGCTGTAAGGACCTGTTTCTCCTGCGGATGGAGACGGAGGGGCGAAGCGGCGTGGCGGAGCTGTACCGCTGGCGCAACGGCCAGATTGTCAAGGAGCAGGAGGCCGGCCTGTCGGCAGGCGTCAGGATGGTCAAGCGGATCGTGGCCGGGCTGATGTGTCCGGACGTTCCGGCGGTGTTTGTGGCGTCCACCGACGCGGATGAGAATATCGTCACGGATATTTTCGCCTTCCGGAATCAGACTTTTCAGAACGTCTCCGCCTTCGGCGAAGCGGGAGCCAACGTCCAGACGGTGCAGAATTATATTGTCTATCCCTCGGATATCGATTCCGACGGTTTGATTGAGCTGCCCAGGCCGGTGGCGCTGCCCAGCGCCACGGCGGAGGAGACGTATTGGCTTATCGAATGGTATAATCTGGATCTCAGCGGGCGGGAGAATGAGAAGCTGGCCACCTATCACAATTACCTGGGCGGCTGGTATGTGGAGATTCCCGAGACGTTCCGAAGCGGCGACGGAATCTCCGTCAGCCGCAGCGGCGAGGTGTCCGGCGTATCGGGCTATTCGTTCCAGAAATGGAACGGGCGGGAGCAGGACCCGGAGGAGATTTTCACAATTTATGCCTTTACAGGCGAGGACCGGGACGAGCTGGCGGAGGCGGACGGCCGCTTCCTGCTGGCGGAGAAGAACGATACCGCCTATGCCGCGTCTCTGGGCGAGTGCGACTGGGCCGGGAGCCTGACCCGGGAGGATTTGATTGGCATGTTTCACTTTATTTATGAGGATTGGAATTCCAACGGACAGTAGGAAAGAGTGAGGATATGGGATGAAGAAAGTTTTAATTCTGGAAGACGAGGTCAACATTCGCAGCTTTGTGGTCATCAATCTGAAACGGGCGGGCTATGAGGCTATTGAGGCCGGTACGGGCATGGAGGCGCTGGAGCTGCTGAAAAACAACCCGGACGTGGGCGTGGCGATTCTGGACATCATGCTGCCGGATATCGACGGCTTTGAGGTCTGCCGCAGCATCCGCGCCACGGACAAGCAGATCGGCATCATCATGCTGACGGCCCGGGCGCAGGAGATGGACAAGGTCACGGGCCTGATGACCGGCGCCGACGACTATATCACCAAGCCCTTCAGTCCGGCGGAGCTGACCGCCCGGATTGACGCGCTGTACCGCCGGGTCGGCAATGACGGCACCCGGGATTCCGAGGAGCTGCAGCAGGGTCCCTTCGTCCTCAACATCCGCAACCGCACCTTGGAAAAAGGGGGCCGCCGGGTGAAGCTGACCCAGGTGGAGTATGCCATTATGAAGCTGTTCATGCAAAATCCGGGCCGCGCCCTGTCCCGTGAGGACATCCTGGCGTCGGTCTGGGGCCGGGACTATGACGGCGAGCTGAAAATCGTGGATGTGAATATCCGGCGTCTTCGCATCAAAATCGAGGACGACACCGCGAACCCCATGTATATCACCACAGTATGGGGATTCGGATACAAGTGGGGCGCGTGACGAATGGATCACCCGCAGGAGAGAGGCGAAGCCATGAAGAAAAAAGCCATGACAAACCGGAACGGCATTAAACGGCGGTGGATTCGGAATGTTCTGAGCCTCAGCATCGCGCTGGTTATTTTCTGCGTGGTCGTTTTCTCCGTTTCCTTCTCCATCTATTACTATTCCAATCTGCGGGTGGGCCTGGAGGAAAAGGCCAAGACCACCACGGATTTCTTTGACAGCTATATCAGTCAGAGCTATAACGAGTATTATCAGTCCTGCATCCGCTTCGTCCAGACCTTTGAGGAGAAAAAGCACCTGGAGGCGCAGTTTATCAGCGCCAACGGCAAGATCGTGGCCTCGTCCTATGGCCAGTGGACCGGACAGGCGCCCCAGACGCCGGATGTGGCCGAGGCGATCGCAAGCCGGGAGATGGTCTGCTATCGGGGCAGAAATCCCGAAACCGGGGAGCGGATTCTGGCCGTGTCCAGCCCCCTGACCTATTCCAACGGAGAGGTCATCGGTGTGCTGCGCTACGTCACCAGCCTGCGGAACGTGGACAAGCAGATTATGATGGCCGTCGGCGTGGCGGTGCTGCTGGGCGTGTTTTTCATCTCCTTCATGCTCTATAGCAGCCGGTTTTTCATCCGCTCCATCCTCACGCCGCTGTCGGAGATCACGGCCACGGCCAAGCGGATCGCCGCCGGGTCCTACGGCGTGCAGATTCACAAGCGGTTTGACGATGAAATCGGCCAGCTGGCCGACACCATCAACGATATGTCCGCCAAAATCAGCCAGACCGAGAAGATGCAGACCGAGTTCATCTCCTCGGTGTCCCATGAGCTGCGGACGCCCCTGACGGCCATCTCCGGATGGAGCGAGACGCTCCTGTCCGCCGAGACCATGGACCCGGCGGAGATGCGGCGCGGCATAGGCATCATCCTGGGTGAGACCCGCCGCCTGACCGATATGGTGGAGGAGCTTCTGGAATTCACCCGGATGCAGGACGGACGGTTTACCCTGAACGTGGAGCAGGCCGACATCCTGTCGGAATTTGAAGACACGGTGTTTATGTACGGAAGCCGCCTGAAGCAGGAGGGCATTACCCTGGAGTATCTGGAGAATGAGGACGAAATTCCGGAGATTCCCTGCGATGTGGCCCGTCTGCGGCAGGTGTTTCTGAACATTCTGGACAACGCCGCCAAGCACGGCGGCGAGGGGAAGAAGATCACCGCCTCCATCCACCGGGAGGGGGACCGGGTGGTGATCCGGATTCGGGATTTCGGCCCCGGCATTCCGGAGGAGGAGCTTCCCCATGTGAAAAAGAAATTCTACAAGGGCAGCTCCAAGGCCCGGGGCAGCGGAATCGGCCTGGCGGTGTGCGAGGAGATCGTCACCATGCACGGCGGAACGCTGACACTGGAAAACGCTGCGGGCGGCGGAACCCTTGTTACAATCGCGCTCCCTGTGGGAGAGGAATAGAGGCGCAATATGTCAAATCATCCAAAACAAGAACAAAGTCAAGAGAAGTTCAAAACCATGATCGGCGGCCAGGCCCTGATCGAGGGCATTCTGATGCGCGGGCCGGAGAAGCAGTCCGTCGTGGTCCGGGGGCCGGAGGGCCTGGTGGTGAAGACCGAGCCGCTGAAGCTCATCAAGGAGCGGTATCCCGTTCTGGGCCTGCCTCTGATTCGCGGCGTGGTGAATTTCGGCTCCAGCATGATCTGCGGCGTCAAGGCCCTGATGTACTCTGCGGACTTTTTCCCCGAGGAGGAGGAGCCGTCTGAGCCGTCCAAGCTGGATCAGTGGCTGGAGAAGAAGCTGGGTTCCGACAAGCTGGAGAAGGCGGTGATCTACTTCTCCCTGCTGCTGGGCGTGGCCTTCGCCGTGGGCCTGTTTATTCTGCTGCCCACCTTCCTGGCGGGCCTGATTCCCGGCATTCACAGCAGCTATCTGGCCCGCAATCTGACCGAGGGCCTGCTGAAAATCGTCATTTTCATGGCCTATATGATCGCCGTGTCCCGGATGAAGGATATGAAGCGGGTTTTCGCCTACCACGGCGCGGAGCATAAGACCATCCGCTGCTATGAGGCCAGGCTGCCCCTGACCGTGGAGAATGTCCGCCCCATGACCCGGAAGCACCCCCGCTGCGGCACCAGCTTCCTGCTGGTGGTTATCTGCATCAGCATCCTCTGCGGCGCGTTCATCCGGGTGAACAACACCTTGGCCCGGATGGGCCTGCATCTGCTGATGCTGCCTGTCATCGTGGCCGTCAGCTATGAGTTCAACCGCCTTGTGGGCCGCTATGACAATCGGCTGACCCGTATCCTGACCGCGCCGGGCCAGTGGATGCAGAACTTTACCACCAACGAGCCGGATGATTCCATGATCGAGGTGGCGATCCGGGCGCTGGAGGAGGTGCTTCCGTCCCGGGAGGGCGCGGACCAATGGTAAAAACCTACGGCGAGCTGTACCGCCGCATCAAATATGCCCTGGAGCAGGAGGAAGGCCCCCAGGCGGCCAATACGGCCCGGGAGCTGCTGGCTCTGGCGGCGGACACGTCTCCGGCAACCCTGATGGCCATGCAGTCCCTCTATGCCCCGGACAGCGTCGCGCAGCGCGCTCTGGAGCTGACGGGGCAGGTCCTGGCCGGGGAGCCGCTGGCCTATATCCTGGGCCAGTGGGACTTCTACGGGCTGCGTCTGACGGTGACGCCGGATGTGCTGATTCCCCGGGATGACACCGTGGCCGTGGTGGAGCTGGCCCTGGCACAGCGGTTTGCCATGCCCCGCGCCCCCCGGATTCTGGACCTGTGTACCGGCTCCGGCTGCATCGGTCTGGCGCTGGCCTCCCGGATGAAGGAGGCCCGGGTAACGCTGGCGGACCTGTCGCCCGGGGCGCTGAAAATCGCCAGGAAGAACACGGCGGATCTGCGCCTGACGGGGCGGGTGTCCTGTATCCGGGCCGACGTCATGGAGCCGGTCAGCAAATTCCTGGGCCAGTTTGATCTGCTGATCGCCAACCCGCCCTATGTGACCCATGGGGAGATGGACACGCTCCAGCGGTCCGTCCGGGATTATGAGCCCGCCATGGCCCTGGACGGCGGGGAGGACGGCCTGGATTTTTACCGGGCCATTGCGGAGAACTACACCGCGGCCCTGAAGCCCGGCGGCTTTCTGGCCCTGGAATTCGGCATGGGCCAGGCGGACGCGGTGTGTAAAATTCTGGAGGAATACTCCTATGAAATTCTGCGGCTGCAAGCGGATACGGGCCGCATTACAAGAGCAGTTCTTGCGAAAAAGAAGGAGAGAAACGAGTATGGATAAAAAGAAGGCCGGCTATGAAGCGCCGTCCCCCGCCGATGACAAGAAAAAGGCGCTGGACACCGCCATCGCGCAGATTGAAAAGAACTTCGGCAAGGGCGCGGTGATGCGCCTGGGCGACAAGCCCGAAATGCAGGTGGACGCCATTCCCACCGGCTCCCTGGCGCTGGACGCGGCCCTGGGAATCGGCGGCGTACCCAAGGGCAGAATTGTGGAGATCTACGGTCCCGAGTCCTCCGGCAAGACCACGCTGGCCCTGCACATCCTGGCCTCCGCCCAGAGAATGGGCGGCGAGGTGGCCTTCGTGGACGCGGAACACGCCCTGGACCCGGTCTATGCCGCGGCCATCGGCGTGGATATTGACAGCATGCTGGTTTCCCAGCCGGACAACGGCGAGCAGGCCCTGGAGATCACCGACGCCCTGGTGCGCTCCGGCGCGGTGGATGTCATTGTTGTGGACTCTGTGGCGGCGCTGACGCCCCGGGCGGAGATCGAGGGGGAGATGGGCGACACCTTCGTGGGCCTCCAGGCCCGGCTCATGTCCCAGGCCCTGCGGAAGCTGGCCGGCAACATCTCCAAGACCAACTGCGTGGTCATCTTCATCAATCAGCTTCGCATGAAGATCGGCGTCATGTACGGCAATCCCGAGACCACCACCGGCGGCAACGCCCTGAAATTCTATGCCTCCGTCCGCATCGACATCCGCCGCATCGAATCCATCAAGAACGGCACAGAGATTGTGGGCAACCGGACACGGGCCAGAATCGTCAAGAACAAGGTGGCGCCGCCCTTCAAGGAAGCGGTCTTCGATATCATGTACGGCGAGGGCATTTCCAAGTGGGGCGAGCTGACGGACCTGGCGGTCCAGCTGGAGATCATTCAAAAGAGCGGCAGCTGGTTCTCCATGGGCGAGGACCGCATCGGCCAGGGCCGCGACAGCGTCAAGGCCTACCTTATGAACAACCCGGAGATCGCAGAGCGGGTGGAGGCCCAGGTGCGGGAGAACCTGTATAAGCTCCAGGGCAGCCGCGCCAAGACGCAGATGCCCGCCAAGCCCGCCGCCAAGGCCGTCGACGTGGAGGCAGACGATTTCCATGACGATTGAGCGCATTGAGCCGCTGCCGGCGCAGGAGCATACCTTCCGTCTGCGCCTGTCCGACGGCTCTGTGCTGAAGACCCGGGACGATGTCATTGCGGACCTGGGTCTTTTTCCCGGTATGGAGCTGGACGATCGGGGGCTGGCGGAACTGCGGGAGGCCGTGGGCCGCGCCTCCGCCAGAGCCAGAGCCGTGCGCATCGTCTCGGCTTCCGGCGTCTCCAAAAGCGATTTGGAGCGCCGTCTGACCCAAAAGGGAGAGAAGCCGGAGGACGCCGAGGCGGCGGTCCGGTGGCTGTCGGATCTGGAGCTGCTGGATGACGCCCGCACCGCCGCGCAGCTGGTCCGGAGCGCGGTCCGAAAGGGCTACGGACCGGCCAGAATCAAGCAGATCTTATTCGAAAAGCAGATTCCGCAGGAATACTGGGAGGACGCGCTGGCGGAAGTGCCGGACATGAGCGAGGCCATTGACAAATTTCTGGCCCGGCATCTGCGGGGCCGGGACCCGGACGAAAAGGAAATCAAACGCGCCATGGACGCCCTGATGCGCCGCGGCCACAGCTGGCAGGATATCCGGGCCGGCTTGCAGCGGTACAGCGCGTCCCTGGGCGCGGATTTGGAGGAACCCCTATGAGAGAACGCATCGGCATGGTCTCCCTGGGCTGTGCCAAGAATCAGGTCAACGCCGAGCAAATGCTCTTTCTTCTCCGGGAGGCGGGCTTTGAAATTTCCGGCGACCCGGACGGCTGCGACCTGGCCATTGTCAACACCTGCGGCTTTATCGACAGCGCCAAGTCCGAGGCCATTGACCACATTCTGTCCCTGGCCCGGCTGAAAGCCGAGGGGCGGCTGGGCAAGATCCTGGTCAGCGGGTGCCTTGCCCAGCGGTACCAGGAGGAAATTCTGAAGGAGCTGCCCGAGGTGGACGGCATTCTGGGTACCGGCAGCTATTACGACATTGTGGCCGCCGTCAAAAAGGTCCTGTCCGGCCAGACCGTCCGCCAGTTCGACAGCATCAACGCGCCCCTGGACGAGACGGCCCGGATTCTCACCAGCCCGGAGTACTACGCCT
>CAYTXW010000042.1:0-11287 GCA_964441575.1 uncultured Oscillospiraceae bacterium | reverse complement strand
GTGGTAAAGATGCGCAGGGTGTCGCCGGCGGTGGTCTTAAAATCCACCTCCGCGCCGGTGGAGCGGCCGATCCAGTTGCGTTGCTGAATCTTGACACGCTCGATGTAATCCACATCGTCCAGATCATCAATGAGCCGCTGGGCGTATTTGGTGATGCGCAGCATCCACTGGCTCTTTTCCTTACGGATGACCTCGCTGCCGCAGCGCTCGCAGACGCCGTTGACCACTTCCTCATTGGCCAGGACACACTTGCAGCTGGTACACCAGTTGACGGGCATGGTGGCCTTATAGGCCAGACCGTTCTCCCACAGCTTCAAAAAAATCCACTGGGTCCACTTGTAATAGCCGGGATCGGTGGTGTCGATCTCCCGGTCCCAGTCGAAGGAGTAGCCCAGCATTTGCAGCTGACTGCGAAATCGCTGGATATTCTGCTTGGTGACGATGGCCGGGTGGACGTGGTTTTTAATGGCATAGTTCTCCGTGGGTAGGCCGAACGCGTCATACCCGATAGGGAACAGAACATTGTAGCCCTCCATGCGCTTCTTCCGGCAGATGATGTCCATTGCCGTGAAGGGCCGAGGATGCCCCACGTGGAGGCCCTGACCGGAAGGGTAGGGGAACTCGATCAGGCCGTAAAACTTGGGCCGGGGGTCGCCGGTAACGGCCGCAAAGGTCTTTTGTTCCATCCAAATCTTCTGCCACTTGTGCTCGATTCGTGCAAAATCGTATTTCATTGTTCCTCTCTCACCTTTTATTGATTGATAATCGGTTCCAGACTGACCCGCTTTGCATCGCTCCAAAGGCGTTCCAGGTCGTAAAACTGCCTTGTTTCCTCTGTGAACACATGGACTACCAGGCAGCCATAGTCCAGCAGGACCCAGGTGCCGCTGCGATGGCCCTCCCGACGCAGGGCAGGCTCTCCCGCCTTGTCCAGCGCTTCCTCCACCGCGTCGCAGAGACTTTTGACATGGGTATTGGATGTGCCGGTGCAGATCAGAAAATAATCGGCCAGGGTGGTTATGTCGGTAATCTCCAGCAGGCTGATATCCACACCCTTCCGGCTGTCCAGGGCTTTGGCCGCGCAGGCGGCAACTTCTTTCGGTGTCATCATAATATTTCCATCCTTTCTTCTCCGGAATTATCTCTTTTTTTACGGCCAGTACTCATCCTCGCCCCAAAGATCGGGGTTGTCCCACGGGTCTACAGCCTCCTCCGGCTCCGTTTCCCACAGGTCATCCGGCTCCTCCGGCACATCCGGGTCTAAAACGTTGCCTGATTCGGTGATGCCCTCCGTATCCTCCGGCTCCGTCGTAGCGGAACTGGCGGAGCTTTCTGCCTCTATGCTTTCCGGCGTACGTATGTGTACATTGTCAGCCGTAATCTCCGCGTCATAGGGGTTAAAGTGTTCGTTGATTACCTCCAGGGTCCTGTCGAGATAAATTGCATAGTAAGAACCGCCTTTGATATTCACACCTTCCCCCTCCAGAGTATAGGTGAACATCGTATCAAAATCACATTTCAGCAGCTCCTGCCCAAAGTAGGCAATGTTGCCTACGGTCAGATCGGTCAGTACATTTTCAAAGAAAATATCCGCAATTCCCGAGATTTTTGATAGGGTGATCTCATCCAAACACTGTTTGGCCAGGACCTGCATGAATGCCTGTTGTACCTCCGTACGGCGGATATCCTGAGTGGCATAGCCCTTCCGGAACCGTACCACCTCCATGGCGGCCTGACCGTCCAGATGCTGCATTCCCGCTGTAAAGTGGATATGCAGATCCTGGGTTGGATCGTCGTAATCCATGTCCTGCGGCACCTCAAAATCCACGCCGCCCACCAGATCCACCAGATCAATAAACGCATCCAGGTCTACCAGCGCATAGCCGTCCACCTCAAAGCCCAGCATACCGGCCAGAGTAAGTTTTAAAGCCTCCATACCGGCTTCACCTTTACCGGCGCCGCCATAGACGCTGTTGATTTTGGGAACCGAATAGTCCCCGTCTATCAGCGTGTCCCGGGGAATACTGAGCAAGGCAACAGAATGGTCGTTCACGTCCAGATGGCCGATCATGATGGTGTCGGTGCGGGTCCCGTCGTCATCCGTCCCGCAGATCAGAATATTATAGACACCCTCCTTGTGGCTGGCGGGAATCTCCACTTCAATCTCAACTTCCTCGCCGGTATCGTGATTGATGGTGGTCTCCACCGTTTTTATCGTGGGCGCCTGGAACGCCTCTCCGTCCCCCACGGTTTCCGAAGTCGGTTCCGGCTGCTTGATTTCCACAGGGCGGACCACAGCCTTGTATACGGCGTACACCGTTGCGGTCAGAATCAGAACGCTGCCAGCCAGAAGCAGGATACCCCGCTGTGTGCCTGTCAATCTCCGTTTCTTCTTTCTCGACGGGGAAGGGGAGTGGGACTGTGCGGTGTCCGGCCGATTGGTATGGGATCCGCCGCGTCTGTTCCCAAAAAGTTTCATGCCTTTTCCTTTCTGCGCTTTAGAAATGCCATCGCGTCAATGGAATTTTGTCCCATGGGCTGTCCCTGCTCCTTAAGATGATCCTTGGTCATTTCCAAGCCCAGCAGCAGGGCTGCGTCCAGATCCGTATGTGCCAAACGGCGCAGCTTCTCCACGCCGGGGAAATCGCGGTTGGGTTCCATGTAATCGGCCACATAGATAATCTTTTCCAGGGTGGACATATTTGCCCGTCCGGAGGTGTGCCACCAGATCGCCTGGCACACGGCTTCATTTTCCCCAAACACATGCTGTGCCACAGCGCCGCCCGTGACAGAATGCAGCAATTTGGTATGAGTCCGTTCAAAATCGCTGATTATTATACCATATTCGTCACACAAGCGCAACTGGTCATCGCCCTCGAGCGCTTTTGTCACGTCATGAAGGATTCCCGCCCGCGCCGCGTTTTCCACAGACTCGCCGTAGCGCTTGGCAAGCTTGACAGCAGTTTCGCTGCAGCCAATCACATGGGCAATCCGCTTATCCTTGTGCAGCGCCAGACTTTCCTGCTTCAGAAGGTCAAAGGGCAGATGCTTCCGGCTGCGGTCCGTGCCGTAGAGTCCGAGACTGCGGATTTCCTCCAGCACCCTGGGGGACAGATAGTCCCGGACGCCGCCGAGAATCAGCATCCGCCGGACCGTGGTGGAGGAAACCTCTAAAAACTGGTTGGGAATCAGAACTGGCGTGGTTCCAAAGCGCTCCCGGATTGCCCGGGCCTGGGTGTGAAGCGTGACCGGATCGTCCGCTTCCCGCCGAGCCATGGCAATTTCCGCGAGAGAACAGATTTCCTTAGCCTCATACCAGCTGTCGAAGGAAAGAAACATGTCCGTTCCCATGCAGAGGAACAGCTGATCGTTGGGATAGTGCGCGTTCAACTCCCGCAGCGTATCCACCGTGTAGTCCGGGCCGCTGCGATGCAGCTCCAGGCTGTCCACCCGGGCGAAGGGCAGATCTGCAATAGCCAGCTTTAAAAGCTTGAGCCGGATTTCTGCGTCCGGCGTGTCCGGCGGCAGCTGCTTGTGCGGCGGCGTGGCTGCCGGTACAAACAGCAGAAGGTCCAAGCCTAAATTCTTTTGAAATTCTTTTGCTGCCAGAATGTGTCCAAGATGCGGCGGATTAAAGCTACCGCCATAAACGCCAATTCTTGCCATGCCAGTCCCTCCCGCTTAATCCTGATAGAACTGTTTCCTGCGCGCAATGGCGGCCTTGACCGCCTCGTCATGGAAATACTGGTCCCGCCGGGACTTTTCGGCTTTTGCCTGCGCTTTTCGCTTCCGGCGGCCTGCCCGCACGGGATTGACCTTTTTCTTTGCTGTCACGGCGGCTTTCGCCTTGGCCTTACGCGCAGCTTCCAGCCGGGGGGATTTCCGGTAGATCACAAAGGTTGCGCCCGCCGTGGAAACGCCGTCGGCTCCGGTTGCCGCGCAAATGGCGTCGCTGACTTCCCGGGCGGTCATCATAGCGGTTTCCAGCACCCGGCCCTTGACCAGTTCTTTTCCGTCCAACAGCTTCTCCGCTTCGGCAATCATATTTTCTGTTACGCCGCCCTTGCCCACTATCAAAGTAGTTTCCAGGCTGTTGGCCTGCGCACGGAACTCGGCTCTCTGCTTGCTCGTCAACATATGCCTGCCTCCTTCCATGCCCTGCTAAATGCTTTTAATGCGTTTCCCCGGTGGGAAATGGTGTTTTTCTCTTCACTGGATGCCTGGGCAAAGGTGCATCCCAGACTGGGGACATAGAACACCGGATCATAGCCAAAGCCGTTTTTTCCAGCCGGAGTGCGGACAATGACGCCCTCGCAGGTCCCTTCGCCACTGATGGTCCGCCCGTCCGGAAGGACGCAGGTCACAACGCTGACAAAGCGGGCAGTGCGTTCCGGGTCGGGAATCTCTTTTAAATTCTCAAGGAGCAGTTGGGTCCGGTCCTCATCGGTTTGCAGTCCGCCATAGCGGGCGGAATAGATGCCCGGAGCGCCCTGCAGCGCATCCACCTCCAGGCCAGAATCATCGGCGATAGCTGCCATACCGGTAGCCTCCATCACGGCCTGAGCCTTCAAGAGGGCGTTTTCTGCAAAGGTGGATCCAGTTTCCTCCACGTCCACATCCGCTCCCACGTCGGATTCCAACACGACTTCCAGGCCAAGCTGACCCAAAATCGTTTGCAGCTCTATGAGTTTGTGCGGATTTTTGCTTGCTAATACCAATTTCATACCAAAGCCTCCACAAATTCTCTTGCATGGAAAGGCATCAGATCATCCATCTGCTCGCCCACGCCGATATACTTAACGGGAATTTGCAGCGTATCGGCCACAGAGACTACGATACCGCCCTTGGCGGTGCCGTCCAGCTTGGTCAAAGCAATGCCGGTGACGCCGGCAATTTGCTGGAATTGCTTGGCTTGCAGCAGACCGTTCTGACCGGTGGTGCCGTCCAGCACCAGCAGAACCTCCTTAGCGGCGCTGGGCAGTTCCCGGTCGATGATGCGGGAGATTTTGCCCAGCTCGTTCATCAAATTCTGCTTGTTGTGGAGCCGTCCGGCGGTGTCGCAGAGAATCACATCGCTGCCCCGGGCCTTGGCGGCGGAGATGGCGTCAAAGACCACGGAGGCCGGGTCCGCACCCTCGTCCTGACGAATGATATCCACACCGGCCCGACCGGCCCAAATTTCCAGCTGGTCGGCGGCGGCGGCCCGGAAGGTATCGGCGGCGCAGAGCAGAACCTTCTTTCCCCGGTTCTTCAGTTGGTAGGCGATTTTCCCGATGGTAGTGGTTTTACCCACGCCATTGACACCGATGACCAGCACCACAGAGGGCCGGGTGGAGAGGTTCAGAGATGTGTCTCCCACTTCCAGCATCCCTGCAAGCACATCCCGCAGGGCGTCTCGGGCCTCCTCGGTGGTTTTCAGACGGTTTTCGCGAACCTTTTGCCGCAGAGCCTCCATGGCCTTCGTGGTTGTATCCATGCCCAGATCTGCCAGAATTAGGCTTTCCTCCAGTTCGTCGTAGAACTCGTCGTCAATTTCGGAGAAGCCTGTAAAGACACCGCTGATGGATGCGGCGGTCTTGCTGAGGCCTTGCTTGATCTTATCCAAAAAACCCATAAATAGAGTCAATCCTTTCTCAACATTTTAAGCTGTAATTCCCAGCATATCCTGCATCTGGTTCAAATCCAGGTGTAAAATCTTTGAGACACCCTGCTCCTGCATGGTGACGCCGTACAGAACGTCGGAGGCTTCCATGGTGCCGCGGCGGTGAGTGATGACAATAAACTGCGTCTTCTCGCATAGATTGCGGAGGTAGGATGCAAAACGCTCCACATTCCGGTCGTCCAGCGCCGCGTCGATCTCATCCAGTAGACAGAAGGGGGTGGGCCGCACCTTTAAAATGGCAAAGTACAGCGCAATTGCCACGAAGGCTTTCTCGCCGCCGGAGAGCAGCGTGATGGTCTTGACCTGCTTGCCCGGGGGCTGGACCTTGATCTCAATGCCGCAGTTTAAAGGCTCTGCCGGATTTTCCAGCAGCAGCTCGCCCTTGCCGCCGCCGAACATCTCCTGGAAGGTTTGGCCAAAGTGCTGATTGATTCGGCCAAATTCCCGCACAAAGATTTCCGTCATCTCCGTCGTGATGGTCTTGACAATGTTCTCCAGCTCTTTTTTGGCGTGGAGTACGTCGTCCCGCTGGCCGGTCAGGTATTCATAGCGCTCGTTGACCCGGGCGAACTCCTCGATGGCACCCAGATTGGGGGTTCCAAGGGATGAAATCTTTCGCCTCAGCTCTGTGATCTTTCGGTTTGCTGCGGCGGGACTTTCAATCTCCGCTTTAGCTGCAGCGGCGGTGGATGGCGTCAGCTCGTAGCTGTCCCACAGCTTGTCCAGAATCTGTTTTTCCTCCATAGCGGCGGCAGCCTTCTTCTGCTCCAGACGGGCGGCCTCCCGTTCCATATCCAGAATGTCCTTGCTTTTCGTCTGGGCGTCTTTGTCGGTCTTGGTGCGCCTGGCCTCGATTTCGGCGCGATGCTGCAAATCGTCCTGCAATTGCAGCCGTGCGTTCGAAAGGCCTTCCTCCATTTCCCGGCGTGTGTCCTCTGCCTGGGCGATCTGGCTGTTCAGCAGTTCCATTTCCTCCTGATAGGATTGAATCAGCTGCTCTTTTTGGCTGCGGTCCCCCTGCATCGCCTCGGCCAGGGCCTGGAGACGTTGGACGCTGTCTTGCGCCGTGGTCCGTTCTGCCTCCTGGGCGGCGGCGTCCATACGTAGGGCGGTAATCTTATCCGTCAGGACGGCTGCCTCCTGGGATAGGGCGTTTTGCCCTTGGGACAGCTGATTCAGCTGCGTTTCCAGACTACACAGCTCGTTCTCTGCCTGCTCTGCGTCCCGGCGCAGAACGGACAGGCGGCCTTCATCGCTGCCGCTGCGGATTTTCAGCGATTCCAAATCCCGCTCATAAGAACAGATGTTCTCAGTAATGGCTTCCACCAGCAGCCGCGCCTGATTTGCCTGCCCCTCGGCCCGAAGAACATCGTCCTCGGCCTGACGAAGCTGGTCCTGCACCGCCGTCAGCTCAAATTCTACCTGAGCGGCGGCACGGGAGACCTCCGCCAGCTGCGCCTCCTGCGCTTTCAGCTTTTGCTGTAGGGTCTCCTGCTGCCCGGCCAGACGCTCCAGTTCATTGGCCCGGGACAGAATGCCCGCGCTCTTGGAGGCGGAGCCGCCGGTCATGGAGCCGCCTGCGTTCATGACCTGGCCGTCCAGGGTTACAATCTTGAAGCGGCTCTGATAACTCCGTGCCATAGCAACAGCGTGGTCCAAATGATCCACCAGTACAATCTTGCCCAAAAGATTGCGCATGACGCCATCGTAGGCCGGGTCATAGTGCACCAGATCCGCCGCAATGCCCACGAAGCCGGGGCAGCGCACAAGGCCCTGCTCTTGCAGATCTCGGCCGTGGATGGTGCTGAGAGGCAGGAAGGTGGCCCGGCCCCCGTCGCAGTGTTTCAGAAACCGGATGGCAGCTTTGCCGTCATCCTCCGTGGCCACCACAATATTCTGCATGGCCGCGCCAAGGGCTGTCTCAATGGCAACCGTGTAGGCGTCGTCCGTTTGCAACAAGGTAGAAACAGGACCGTAAATCCGGCCCAGCGCCTTTTTTCGCGCCTCCTGCATGACCAGCCGCACGGCTTTGGAGAAGCCCTCGTAGTCCCGCTGCATCTCCTGCAGCATCCTGTGCCGAGACTGAACGGTCTGCAGCTCGATGCGCAGACTGTCCACCTGCTTTTGCAGGGCGTCCCGGCGCTCTGCACGGGATTTCTGCCGCAGGGCGTAGCCTGCGGCGGAATTCTTACAGGAGGTCACGGCCTCCCGTGCCTTGTCCAAAGCGGCCTCATAGGACCGCTGCTGCTCTGTCAGTTCCTTCCGGCGGACCGTGGCTGCGTCCAAATCGGATTGGACGGTCTGGCGGCGGTCCCGCACCTCCTCCATGGAAGCGGTCAAGGAGGCGATTTCTGTCCGCTTTCCAGCAGCCTCGTTTTGCAGAAGCACCTGCCGCGCCCGCAAGCCCAAGGCCTTGCGCTCCGTGGCGTCAGAGGAGGCCGCAAGGCGCTGGCCCTCCGCCTGCGCCTCTTCCAGGCTCTGCCGCAGGGCTTCCAGGCTCTTGCCGATCTCCGCGATGCGCTTTTCCTGCTGGGCAATCTGTCCTGCTACGCCGCCGCTTCGGTCCTCCTGCTCCTGCATTTCCTGACGGATGCGCTGAATATTTTGATTGGCGTTGTCCACACCGGCCTGTAAAACGGCGGAGGCACTTTCCTGCTGGTGCAGGGCGCTTTCCATCTGCGCCAGTTCTTCCCGTTTCTGCTCCAGACGCAGACTCTCCTGATTCAGCTCCATGACAAGCTGGTCCGAAAGCTGATAGAGGCGCGTCAGCTCCGCGTGTTGCTGCTCCAGAATAAACGCGGCGGAATTATAGTCTTCTTCCGTCTTCTTGGCGGCGCTGGCCAGCTTCTCCAGACTTTCCAGCCAGACCGCGATTTCCAGGCCCTTCAGTTCATCCCGCAGCTGTAGATACTTCTGCGCCTTTTCCGCCTGAACCCGCAGCGGCTCCACCTGCAGTTCCAACTCGGAGATCTTGTCTCCGATCCGCATTAGATTGTCTTCGGTGCTGCTCAGGCGGCGTTCCGTCTCTTCCTTGCGGTGGCGGTACTTGGAGATTCCGGCGGCTTCCTCGAAAACATCCCGGCGGTCCGTGCTTTTCAAAGCCAAAATCTCATCAATGCGGCCCTGGCCGATATTGGAATACCCCTCCTTGCCCAGACCCGTATCCATGAACATTTCGTTGATGTCCCGCAGACGGGCGGACTGCCTATTAATATAGTATTCGCTCTCCCCGGAACGATAGTAGCGGCGAGTGACCATGACTTCCGGCGTTTCAATGGGGAGATCACCATCGGAATTATCCAGCACCAGCGTCGCCTCGGCAAAGCCCAGCGCGCCGCGCTTCTGGGTGCCGCCGAAGATGACGTCTTCCATTTTTGCGCCGCGGAGGGCTTTAGAACTCATCTCGCCCAAAACCCAGCTGATCGCGTCCGAGATATTGGATTTTCCGCTGCCATTGGGTCCCACAATGGCGGTGATGTCGCTGTCAAAGCGCAGCACCGTCTTATCCGCGAAGGACTTGAATCCTTGAATTTCCAGCGATTTCAGATACACGCTTATACTTCTCCATTTTCCATTTGCTTTTTAGAATCAATATATTGTAGCAATTCTGAGCCGTAATTGCAAGGCGCAAATAGCGCGGTGACAGCAGTTTTTCAAAAAGAGGCTAAAAAATTCGATTTGAAATCCCGGGAATTTGTCTTTCTCCTATGGAAAATTCCAGCGTTTCATGATATGATTTATTTAATATGAATAATCGGAAAGGATGAGACCGAATGGCAGGACCTTATGAAAGCTATGCGGGCAAAATCAACCGGAAGCTGCTGAAAAAGCAGCACATTGTGGACGTGGCGGCCGGGCGGGAGCAGGCCGATCTGGTTCTGAAAAACGCCACCTACTTAAATGTATTTGCCAACGAGCTGTGTCAGGGAGATATTGCTGTGGCGGAGGGCTTGATCGTGGGCATGGGCCAGTACTCCGGCCATTTGGAATACGATATGACTGGACGAATCGTTCTGCCGGGCTTTGTAGACAGCCATATCCACCTGGAGAGCGCACTGGTGTCCCCCAAAGAGTTTGCCCGGGCTGTACTGCCCCATGGCACCACCACGGTTATTACCGACCCCCATGAAATCACCAACGTCATGGGAACCGATGGCATCGACTATATGCTCCAGGCCACCGAGGGGCTTCCCATTGACGTGCGGTTCATGCTGCCTTCCTGCGTTCCCTCTACCCCCATGGACGAGGCAGGGGCCACACTGGATTACCGGGCCATTGACTCTTTCTACGATCATCCCCGGGTCCAGGGACTGGCGGAGATGATGAATTATGTGGGCGTGATCAACGGTGACAGCCAGGTCATTGAGAAGATCGTGGCGGCGCAGGCCCATCACAAGAAGATCGACGGCCACGCCCCCGGTCTGCAGGGCAAGGATCTGGACGCCTATGTGGCGGCAGGCGTCTACTCCGACCACGAATGCTCAGACGCAGATGACGCCATCGCCAAGCTCCAGCGGGGCCAGTTTATTATGATTCGCGAGGGTACCGCTGCCCGGAACCTGGATGCCCTCATGCCCCTGCTGACGCCCAAATACTATGAGCGCTGCATGTTCTGCACCGATGACAAGCACCCCAGCGATCTGCTGGAACTGGGCCACATCGACTATATCTGCAAGCGGGCCATTCAGAACGGTGCGGACCCAATTCTCACGGTCAAGGTCGCAACCCACAACGCTGCCCGGTACTACCAGCTGAACAACCGCGGCGCCATCGCTCCGGGCTATCTGGCAGACTTCGCAGTCATCGACAGCTTTGACAGCTTCCAGATTCACATGGTGTTCAAGAAGGGAAAGCTGTGCTACGACGGAACAGTCAAGCCCTTCCCAGACCCGGTGATCGAGCCGTATCTGGTGGACCGCGCCCACGACACCTTCCATCTGTCCACTCTGACGGAGGATGATTTTCGGGATTCCCGCCCCCGGGGCGTCATCGGCATGGTCCCCGGCGAGATCGTCACCACGGACAACGGCTATGCCTCCCAGGTGAATCTTGGGCAGGATATTTTGAAAATTGCCGTCATTGAACGGCATAAGAATACCCACCACATCGGCATCGGCTATCTACAGGGCTACGGTCTGAAGCACGGCGCGGTAGCCACCTCCATCTCCCATGACAGCCACAATATCATCGTAGTGGGCACCAACGCCAAAGACATGGCCTTCGCGGCCAACCGGGTGGCGGCCAACCACGGCGGAATCGTCGTAGCGGCGGAGGGAGCCGTCACAGGCCAGGTGATACTGGAAATCGCAGGCTTGATGTCCGATTCTCCCCTGACACGGGTCAATGCGGATCTGGAGGAAGCCAAAGCCGCAGCGTTCCGTCAGGGCGTCAACTGCGGAATTGACCCCTTTATGACCCTGAGTTTCATGAGCCTGCCCGTAATTCCCACCCTGCGCCTGACCACGAGAGGCATCATCGACGTGATTTCCCAGCAGTATATTTAAGACAAGCGATAAACGGCGGGCTGAAGACAGCCCGCCTTGAACGTGGCGTAATAGCATGTAATAGTGCCTATGCCAGCTTTGAAAGCGCAAAGGAATTCCGCAAAAGACACCGCGGAGACTT
>CAYTXW010000041.1:0-11431 GCA_964441575.1 uncultured Oscillospiraceae bacterium | reverse complement strand
TCGACAACAGAGCGGTACGTTTTATCGATAAAATTGCAGATTTGCTACAACCCCCAGTCAGGCCTACGGCCTGCCAGCCCCCTAAGAGGGGGCACGAGGGGTGCATTCTAAATTTAATTCGTCGGCGAAGCCGACACATTCATTGTCAATTATCAATTTTCCAAAGGAGGGTTCCCATGATCTACGTCTTAGAGGATGACGGCAACATCCGGAAATTGATACTCTATACCCTCCGCGCCAGCGGCTTTGAGGCGGAGGGGTTTGACCGGCCTTCGGCCTTTTGGGCGGCCATGGAGCAGCAGAAGCCCCAGCTTTTGCTGCTGGATATTATGCTGCCGGAGGAGGACGGACTTTCCATTCTGAAAAAGCTCCGGCTGGCCGCCGGTACGGCCCGGCTGCCCATTATCATGCTGACGGCCAAGGGCAGCGAATATGACAAGGTCATCGGTCTGGACACAGGCGCGGACGACTATGTGCCAAAGCCCTTTGGCATGATGGAGCTGGTTTCCCGCATTAAGGCCGTCCTGCGCCGCACGGAACCGGCGGCCCAGGAGGAATACCGGGTGGGAAGCCTCTACGTCTGCCCCGCCAAGCACATTGTCCGGGCCGGAGACCGGGAGGTCCAGCTGGCCCGGAAGGAATTTGAGCTGCTGTGCCTGCTGCTGCGAAACGCCGGGCTGGTCCTGACCCGGGACACGCTGCTCAACCAGATCTGGGGCTACAGCTTCGACGGCGAGAGCCGCACCGTGGACGTCCATATCCGCAACCTCCGAAAAAAGCTGGGCGAGGCAGGCGCGTGTATTGAGACCGTCAAGGGAATTGGATATAAGATCGGAGGCGCGGGTCTTGACTAAAAAAATATTCCGGGCCATCTGCCTGGTGGCGGCCCTGGTGCTGGTGGGCGCCACGGCGATTTTGACCGGTGTGCTGTACGGCGCGCTGAAAAATCAGACCGTCCAGATTCTCCGCAACGACGCCGGATTTCTGGCGGCGGCGCTGCAAAACGAGGGGACCGGCTACTTTGACAGCCTGACCGGCCAGGCGGCGCGGATTACCCTGATCGACGCCGACGGCACGGTGGTCTATGACAACACCGCCGACCCCAAGTCCATGGAAAACCATCTGGACCGGGCCGAGATTCAAGAGGCGCTGAAAACCGGCTTCGGCACGGAGAGCCGCCTCAGCCAAACGCTGGCCGAGGAGACCATCTATGTGGCCCAGCGGCTGGAGGATGGCCGGATTCTGCGGGTGGCTGCCTCCCAGCGGTCTGTGTGGGCGCTGCTGCTGACGATTTTGCAGCCCATGGCGGTGATTGTGCTTCTAGCGCTGATTGCGGCGGCGGTTCTGGCAGACCGGGTATCCAAGCGAATCATCGAGCCGATCAACCGCCTGGACCTGGAGCATCCCGAGGCCGTGGAGGGCTATGAGGAGCTGTCGCCGCTTCTCAGCAACATGGCCCGTCTCCACCGCACCATTGACCGGCAGCTGGAGGAAGCCCGGCAAAAGCAGGAGGAATTTCGGGTCATCACCGGCCACATGGCCGAGGGGATTCTGGTGGTGGACGCGGCCGCCAATCTGCTAAGCTGCAACGGCGCGGCGCTTCGTCTGCTGGGTGTGGAGCGGATGCCGGACAACCCCAGTGTGCTGGCCCTGAACCGCAGTGAGGCGTTCCGCACGGCTGTGGAGGAAGCCCTTGGGGGCCAGCGTTCGGAAAAGCTGCTGGAGCTTGGGGAGCGGACCTTTCAGATCATGGCCAACCCGGTGTTTCAGGACGGCCAGGCTGCCGGCGCGGTGCTGCTGGTGGTGGATATCACGGAACGGGCCCAGCGGGACGCGCTGCGGCGGGAGTTTTCCGCCAATGTGTCCCATGAGCTGAAAACGCCGCTGACCTCCATCTCCGGCTTCGCGGAGCTGATGAAAAGCGGCGTGGTGGCGGAGAAGGACATGGTGGATTTTGCCCAGAGCATCTACGACGAGGCCCAGCGGCTGATCCACATGGTGGAGGACATCATTCAGCTCTCCTCCCTGGATGAGCCGGATGTCCAGCGGGAGACCGCCTCCGTGGACCTGTATGCCCTGGCTCTGGAGGAAACCCAGCGGCTTCGTCCTGCGGCGGAGCGAAATCAGGTGACGCTGTCGGTCCTGGGCGGCGCGGCCCAGGTGCAGGGCAACGAGCAGATTTTGCGGGAGATCATCTATAATCTCTGCGACAACGCCATCAAATATAACCGTCCCGGCGGCACGGTGGACGTGATCGTCACGGCGGGAGAGACGGTGAAGCTGCTGGTTCGGGACACCGGCATCGGCATTCCCCAGGCCAGCCAGAGCCGGGTGTTCGAGCGGTTCTACCGCGTGGACAAGAGCCGCTCCCAGTCCGGCACCGGCTTGGGCTTGAGCATTGTCAAGCACGGCGCAATGCTCCACCACGCCCGCCTGACGCTGGACAGCACAGAGGGGAAAGGGACCGATGTGACGGTGGCGTTTCCGCGAGGCGGCTGAGATTTCCCGAAAACGTGTTTTTGCCGTATATCGGCGCCGCTCTGTAAATTGCGGTACGCCCCTATGAAAGAAGCGGACGAGGAAACTGTCTTTCATAGGGGCGTTATGCTGTAAGGGCAGATTTATCATGTGCATTAAGGGTTGAACGGCCCGGCCGGCGCCACGGTTGCAGGGGCGGCCTGCGTTAATTTTTAACGCCGGAAACCGGAATCAATGCTGCTCCGACAGGTCATAGATGCGCGTCGCGATGCGCTGGGCCAGATGGCGGTTGTGCGTGATGGCGATGAGGCCCATATTCCGCTTTTCGGCCTCTGCCAGAACCACGTTCCAGATCTGCGCCTGGGTGATGACGTCCAGCATGGTACTGATCTCGTCGCAGATCAAAAAGGCCGCGCCGCTCATCAGCGCACGGGCAACGCAGAAGCGCTGCAATTCGCCGGCGCTCAGCTCTCTGGGAAAGCGGTCAAGCCAGGCCTTTTCGATGCCGAAAGCGTCCAGCACATCCTCCCGCATGTTCCCGCTTTCCTCCAGCACACGCTTCAAGCGCCAGCGAGGGTTGATGGCTTTTTCCGGATGCTGATAGATCAGCTGCACGGGGCAGACGCCCTTCGAGGGCAGCGGACTGCCATCCAGAAGAATTGCGCCTGCGGTGGGCGTCAGATATCCCGCCAGCAGCATGGCAAGGGTGGTTTTGCCGTAGCCGCTGGGTGCAAGCAGGGCAAGGCGCTCCCCGCTCTCCACGCTGAGGCTGCAATTCTCCAGCACCCAGGGCTGCTTCCGGTCATAGCGGAAGCTGACATTTTGGGCTTCAAGTCGCATGGAAGCACCTCACTTCTCCGCCCCGGATTTCTCTCATGGGCGGAATATGGGCGCGGCATTCTTCGGAGGCGTAGGGGCAGCGGGGCGCGAACAGACAGCCTTTGGGAAGATTGCCCGCATAGGGCTGGAAGCCGCCGATGGGTTGAAAGCCGTTTTGAGGCAGAGCGTTCCACAGAGCCTTGCTGTAGGGATGCCGCAGGGCGCTGGGGCCGGTGCGGAAATCCCGGACCGGCGCAGTCTCTACCGTGGTACCCGCATAGAACACAGCTACCCGATCGGCAAACGCAAAGGCAAGGTCGATATCATGCGTCACAAGGATGACGGCCTTGCCCTCGTCCGCCATCTCCCGGAACAGCGTCAGCGCCTCCAATGCCTGCTCCAGGCTCATGCCGGGCGTCGGCTCATCGGCGATCATCAGCTTGGCCCCGGCCAGCATCGCAGTGGAGACCAGCACACGCCGCGCCATGCCGCCGGACAGCTGGAACGGATAGAGCCGTTCCGTTTGTTCGGGAAGCGAAAAGCGCCGGAACACGCGCCTTCTCTTTTCGGTAGGATAGGGCTTTCTGTGCCCGTCCGCCTGTGCGCCGATTTTCATCATCGGGTCCAAAAAGGCGACGGACTGGGGTACCAGCGCGATATCTGTACCCCGGAGCTTTTTCTGCAGCTCGGGCGTGATCTCCCGGCCTTCCCAGCGCATGGTTCCTCCAACGGTTGCATTGCCGGGAAGAACGCCCAAAATGGCAGAAGCCAGCAGGCTCTTTCCGGAACCGGAGGACCCGGCAATGGCAAGGATTTCCCCGGGCCGGATTTTGAGACTCAGGCTGGAAATGACCTGCAAATCCGTCTGTTCCAATCCGCCGTCGTACATCCGGAACGAGACAGACAAATCGCGGACTTCCAGCAAAGGGGTATTCTGTTTTGAAGCCATGGTTTCTCCTCCTTACTCCTGTGCGCTGTAGGGGTCCAGGACGATTCTCAGATTCTCGCCCAAACGGTCCACCAGCAGCACAATCAGCACCAGCAAAAGCCCCGGAAACACGGCGGGCCACCACATGCCTGCGGAAAGGTATTTCATGCTCTCCGAGAGAATAATGCCGATGGCAGGCTGCTCCGGCGGCAGACCGTAGCCCAGGAAGGAGATGGACGCCTCGTGGAGAATTGCGTGGGGGAACAGCAGAATCAGCCCCACAAAGAACTGCGGCGCCAGATGGGGCAGCAGATGATGCACCAGAATCCAGCCGCTTGACTTGCCCAGGCGGCGGGAGACGGCCACATACTGCTGGCCGCGAAGCTGCAAAACCTCTCCGCGAATCAGACGGGCAAGGCTGCACCAGTGGGTGGAGGCAATGCCGATCAGCAGACCCCGAATTCCGCGTCCCAGGGCAAAGGAGATCAGAATGACCAAAATTGTATGGGGAACGCCCATGACAAGATCGATTACCCAATTGATAAAGGCATCCAAGCGTCTGGAGCCGGTGGCCGCGGCAATTCCCACAAACACGGCAACAACGGCGCTGATGGCGGAGGCGGCCAGACCCACGGTCATGCTGACGGACAGGCCTTTGAGTGTCCGCATCAGAAGATCACGGCCCAAGGCGTCGGTGCCGAAGGGGTGTTTCCAGCTGGGGGGCTGCTTGGCGTTCAGATAGTTGGAGGCATAGGCGTCCTCCGGAATGAGAACGCCGAACGCATAGACAAAGATCAGTACAGCGGCAATGGCGGCAGTCAGCACAAGGACCTTTGTGCGCCGGTTCATTTTTCTCATTGACGCACCTCCCGAATCTGAGGATCGACGATTCCGTACAGGAGATTTGCAATCATATTGCCCACACAGACGAACAGCGCGGAGAACAGCGTTACTCCCAGCAGCAGCGGCACATCGGAATTCAGACCGGCGGCGGCTACGGCGCTGCCAAGGCCGGGATAGCTGAACACATTCTCCGCCATGACAGAGCCGCCGAACAGCTCGGAGAAGGATGCGAACTGCAGCGTCAGGGCGGGCAGCAAAATGTTCCGCAGACCATGCCGCCGCAGAATCGTCCACGGGCCTTCCCCCCGTGCGCGGGCAAATAGGACATATTCGGAATTGAGTACGTCAATCAGCTTTTGCCGGGTATGCAGAGCGATGTTGGCAAAGGACATGAGGCTCAGGGTAAAGGCGGGCAGCACCAGGTGGTACAGCCGCTGCCAGATGGTGACATCCGCGCTGAGGACGCCGATTGGGCCGGAAAATCCAATGGGGAACCACTTGAGCCACACGGCAAACACCAGCAGGAGTACCAGCCCCAACCAGAACGTTGGGACAGAGCTGAGAAGATAGCAGACTTTTTTTAAAATCCGGTCCGGCCATCTGTTCTGATACATTCCCATGACGCAGCCGAGGAAGAAGCCGATGACGCCCGAAAACACCCAGGCGCAGAGCATCAGCGCAATGGAGTTCACAAACCGCTCCCCGATGATATCGATGACCGGGCGGCGGTATAGAGCCGATTCGCCCCAGTTCCCTTTCAGCAGCTCCAAAAGCCAGCTGACGTACCGCTCCACCGGAGGCTCGTTGACGCCCCAGTAGTCCTCCAGCTCTGCCCGCTGCTCCGGTGAAACCGTCGTTCCCAGCCCCAGGATATACTGCTGCACCGGGTCGATGGGAGAGACAGTGACCAGGATAAACGCAATGATACTGACGGCCAGCAGCAGACTGATCATTTTTATGCCGGAAGTCAGGACGGTGCGGCAAAGCCGTCCCAGGGTTCCCTTCATAACGCGGCATCCCTCTTTCTGTGTATGGTTTCGGAAGCGGCCCGCCGCATCCATGATGCGGCAGGCCGCAGGAAAATTCTAAATCACGCGGCCCAGCTCCACTCCTGGAGATTCTGAATCAGCGGCAGGCCGTGGCCGTGGGGGTGAATGGGCTGATTGCCGATGGACAGGCCGTCACGCACAAAGGTGACATGATCCAGGTTCACAATCCAGACCCAGGGACACTCGCCCTGCATGGCGGTGCCGGTGACGCCGTCCCACTGGGCCAGCTGCCAATTCCGGTTGGCCTCCTCGACCGTCAGCGCCTCCATGGCGGCGGTCAGATAGCTGTCGGTGATCTCGCTCTGATAGCCCTCGGGATTGTAGAAGTCGTCCAGCAGTGCGCCCTCGCTGCGGTAGAGATAGTAGGTCTCATTGGGATTGGCGGAACCCCAGCCCATCAAAACAGCCTCAGAGAACATGCGCTGCATAATCTCATCCCAGCTGGTACCCTCCACATGAATTTGAATGCCGATTTCCTTGACCTGCTCGGCGGCGGCCATGGCCACAGCCTGACGGACAGAGTCGCCGGAGGGATACAGGCAGGAGAACTCGGCCTTCAGTCCGTCCTTTTCTACAATGCCATCCCCGTCGGTGTCCACCCAGCCCGCATCGGCCAGCAGCTGCTTTGCGTATGCGAGATCGGTTTCAATCGTGACCTCCGGGTTGTTCCAGGGCATTCCATCGTTCTCCGAGTATGCGGGGCGGGCAAAGCCGTTCAGGACAATCGCGGCAATCTGCTCACGGTCAATGGCATAGGCGATGGCCTGACGAATCTCAAGGTTGCAGGTCACATCGTTGCCGATGGGAGCGCCGGAAGCGGTCGTCTTCCCTTCATTGGGCAGAACAGGCAGGGTAAAGCCGCGGTTGTCGGCGGAGCGAATGGCCTCCACATGGTAGCCGTCCACCTGGATACTGCCCAACGTGGCGGTGGAGTAGGCCACATCCACCTGCCCGGCCTGAACAGCGGCCAGAGCGGAATCCTCCGACATGAAGACAATGGTGACATGCTTGATGGCGGGCGCACCGCCGTAGTAATTCTCATTGGCGGTAAACACCAGCTGTTCCTGCGGTCTCCACTCCACGAATTGATAGGGACCGGAGCCGATGGGATTGACGCCGTAGTCCTCACTGTAAGCATGCTCAGGCACAATGCCGATGGATGCCACCGTGTTGAGGAAAATTGAGGTGGGCTTGGACAGCGTGACAACCACCGTGGCGTCGTCCTGCGCAACCGCGCTCTCCATGTAAGTCAGGTCCACGCTGCCCTGAGCCGCTTTGGCCGTCTCCAGCGTGAAGGCCACATCGGAGGCTGTCACCTTTTCCCCGTCGGTGAAATAGGCGTCATCCCGGATGGTGAAGGTCCAAGTCAGACCGTCGCCGGACAGTACATAGCCGGTGGCCAGATCATTCTCAAACTCCAGGTCTGCGTTGTACTTGACCAGAGTGCTTTGAACAATTGGCGCGTTGCCGTGGCCCCAGCCCTTGGTGGGGTCCAGGGTTTCCGGCTCAGAGCCGATGGCGATCACGACGCTGTCCTTGACCGCGGCAGGGGTCTCAGCCGATTCCGCAGCGTGCTCGCCGCTGCTCCCATCGGAGGCTTCGGCAGGCTGCTGCGGGTCCGCCGCACCGTTTTCCTTGCCGCTGCATGCAGACAGGCTCAGAAGCAGCGCCGCAGCTATCAGAAGCGCCAAAAATTTTTTCATTTTCATTCTATTTCGTCCTTTCCTTTTCCGGCAGGACAGTGTAAAATATTCTTGCCTGCCTTTTGTGTATGGGCTGGCGCCGCCCCGGCCTTGGTGCCAGCCAGCGGGGCGGCTTTCGGATATATTATACTGATAAAAAATTACGGAAGGAAGCCCCCTGGGGGGATAGAAAAATCGGAATTTTTATCCGCAATATGAAAACTTATGACGGCATGTCAGCAAAAAGCAGCCCCTCGTGTCCAACTCCCGGTGGACACGAGGGGCTGTTCTAGGCTTGATTTGCCTTGTCCAGCGCCTGCGTAACCGCTCTGTTCACTTCCTCCAGCGTCACATCAAACGTCCTGGCTGCCTGGGCTGTGTCTTCATACTCGGCCTTGACCTTGTTTCCGGCCCGCTTGACGCGGATGGGACCGTAGGGCGTATCGAGGGTTTCCGTGACCCGCCGCAGCGTGTGGCGGCGGCAGAGCGTCTCCCGAACGCCCAGCGTTGTAGTGTGGCGCAGCAGCAGCGCCGCCAGCTTGTCGCCGTCCTCCGGCCTGCACAGGCAGGTCAGCAGGATACCGGGGCGGCTTTTTTTCATGCCTATGGGCGCGGTGAACACGTCCAGCGCCCCCGCTTCCAGCAGAATCTCCTGGGCATAGCCGATAGCCTCCGGGGTCATGTCGTCCAGATTGCAGCGAAGCTCCTTGATCTCGTCTCCGGTTTCCCGGGTTTCGCCCAGAAAGGCCCGGACGCAGTTGGCCATTTCAAATTCCTTGGCTCCCATGCCATAGCCCGTCTTCTGTACGGCCATGACCGGCATGGGACCAAAGGCGGCGGCGAACTGGGTCAGCAGCGCCGCGCCGGTGGGGGTGCAAAGCTCCCCCCGGATCGCGCCGCCGTAGATGGGTACGTCCTTTAAGAGCAGCGCCGTGGCCGGAGCGGGGACCGGCAGCAGGCCGTGGGCGCATCGGACCTGGCCGCTGCCCACATGGACCGGCGAAGCCAGCACCCGGTCCGGCTGAAGCAGATCCATCAGCAGACAGACCCCCACCACGTCGGCCACCGCGTCCCAGGCGCCCACCTCATGGAAATGAACGGCATCCACGGTCTGGCCGTGGACCTGACTTTCTGCGGCGGCAATGCGGCCATAGACGGTCTTGGCGTTGTCCCGGACCGCCGGGGGAACGGCCAGGCGGTCGATGCATTGGCAGATTTCCGCCAAAGTGGTATGTGTATGGTGGCGGTGTTCCTGTGCCTGGCCGTGGTCATGGAGATGCTCGTCCTCCTCCGCGCCGCAGACGGTGACGGAGATGCGAGTACCGGTGATGCCACAGCGGACTGCGGATTCCGCCGCGACCTTCACACCGGGCAGACCCAGCCCGTTCATGGTCTTCAAAAAAGCGGCCCGGTCCGGCAGCAGCTCCAGCAGGGCCGCCATGAGCATATCCCCCGCAGCTCCCATATTACATTCCAGATACAGAGTTCTCATTGCTTTGTCACCCCGATGTGATTGATCATGCTGGCCAGATACCCCGCGCCGAAGCCGTTGTCGATGTTTACCACGCTGACACCGCTGGCGCAGGAGTTGAGCATGGAAAGCAGGGCCGCCACGCCGCCGAAGGACGCGCCATAGCCCACGCTGGTGGGAACGGCAATGACCGGGCAGTCGGCCAGACCGCCGATGACGCTGGCCAAGGCCCCTTCCATGCCCGCAATGGCCACAATGGCCCGTGCGCCGGCGATTTCCGCGCCATGGGCCAGCAGCCGGTGGAGGCCCGCCACGCCCACGTCATAGAGCCTCGTCACCCGGTTTCCCAGGGCCTCGGCAGTCAGGGCCGCTTCCTCGGCCACAGGCATATCGCTGGTCCCGCCGGTGGCAACCACTACATCGCCCGCACCGTCCGGCTCCGGCATGGTCCCGGCGATTCCCATACGGCCCATGGAATGATAATCCAGCGGAACCCGGGCGGCCACATAATCCGCCGCCTCCTGGCTCAATCGGGTAATCAGCACCGTTTTTTGCCCCCGCTCCAGCATGACCTGGGCAATTTTCGCAATTTGCTCCGGCGTCTTGCTTGCGCCGTAAATGACCTCCGCCACGCCCTGGCGCACAGCCCGGTGGTGGTCCAGCTTGGCAAAGCCCAGGTCCTCAAAGGGCTGTGTTTTCAAATGGATCATAGCCTGCTCCACGGATACGCCGCCTTCCGCCACCTGCTGCAGCAGCGCACGCAAATCCTTCTGTTCCATGGCGCACTTCCCTTCTCATAAAAAAGCCGGAATCATTATAGCATATCCATCGCAGTTTTGCACCTGTTTTGTCGGGAACCACCCATCACGGTTCCCGGGAGCGGCCTGCCGCGAGCCAGAGAAAAGCAAGCGCCGCAGCGGGGCGGCGCCTGTTTTTCCAAAACGAAACAGAAATGATTTAGGCGGGGCGTAGTCTTCCGCTATTTAAAACACATTAGGTTGGGAATATCGGTATTGATAAAGGAAAAAAGACGCAATTTCTTCTCTGCTCTTATGATCCGCCTTGGAAAACGCCGAAAAGGACTGCGCCCGCATGTGCAGGTTCTGCTTGATCTGCAGCCGCTTTTTGAGAAAATAGCTCGACAGGGAAAGGAGAATTCGAACCGGGCAGAGCATCAGAAACAGTGGAATCGCTTATGCACTTTTGGACGCGGCGGGAATGACCGTATTGACCAAATCGCCGGAAGCCATAGACACAACCGCGCAAACCGCGCAACGACGTGGCTTACGAGTTGCCGGCAGATAGGACCCTCCATGCATGCAGGGCCGGCCGCTCTTGACGCGTGTTGTTTATAAAAAAGGCCCGCCTCCCGGCAGAATGGCCGGGAGGCGGGCTGCGATCAATATAAATTTGAATTACAGCAGGTTCTTGTCTGTTTCCTTGCTGAACATATGGACCACGTTGCCGCCAAAGGTGATGTGGATCGTGGCGCCGTAGCCAAGGCTGTTTCTCTGGTTGTGGTCCAGATCGATGGTGGGCAGGATCACGATGGCGTCCTTGCCGTTGATGCTGACGTGCATATGGATGGTGCTGCCCATCAGCTCGGTGACATCCACCGTTGCGGCGATGGAACCGGGGGCGTTGCTGTCACAAAGGACGATGTGGTCCGGACGGATGCCCAGCGTGATCTCCTGCGGCGCGATGTCGGCGTTCTTCAGGGCGGTCTGCTTCTCCTCGGGCAGCTCGATGCGGGCGCCGCAGACAGTGACATAATAGCCCTTGGCGTCCTTCTCCAGCTTAGCGTCGAAGAAGTTCATCTGAGGGGTGCCGATGAAACCGGCCACAAACAGGTTGGCGGGATGTTCAAAGACCTCCTGGGGGGTGCCGATCTGCTGAATGAAGCCGTCACACATGATGACGATGCGGTCGCCCAGGGTCATGGCCTCGGTCTGGTCATGGGTCACATAGATGAAGGTGGTATTAATCTTCTGGCGCAGCTTGATGATCTCGGCGCGCATCTGGTTGCGGAGCTTGGCGTCCAGGTTGGACAAGGGCTCGTCCATCAGGAAGACGGCGGGATCACGGACGATGGCGCGGCCGATGGCCACACGCTGGCGCTGGCCGCCGGACAGGGCCTTGGGCTTGCGGTCCAGATACTGGG
>CAYTXW010000040.1:6997-11479 GCA_964441575.1 uncultured Oscillospiraceae bacterium | reverse complement strand
GAATATGGTCATTCGTCGATTCTCTCTATGGAAGCTCCCAATCTTCTGAGATTTCCCTCCAGATTATCATACCCGCGATCCAGATGCTTTAACCCGAAGACGGCGCTTTCTCCCTCCGCCTGGAGCGCGGCGAGAATCAGAGCGGCCGTGCCGCGCAGATCGCCGCCCTCCACCCGGGCCGGACGCAGACGCTCCACGCCGCGAATCGCGGCCGTGGAACCGGTGAGCGCAAGATCCGCGCCAAAGCGGCGGAGCTGGGCCACATGGGCCATCCGGTGTTCAAAGACAGTCTCGGTGATCCGGCTCTCCCCTCCGGCCCGCAGCAGCGCCGCCATCATGGGCGCCTGCGCGTCCGTGGGGAAGCCGGGATAGGGCGCGGTCTCCAGCGCGGGAATCGCCTGCAGCGCCCCATCGGACCGCAGCAAAATCCGGTCCCGCTGCTGCCAGATCCGGCAGCCTGCCCGCGCCAGCGCTTCCAGCACCGGCAGCAGAAGGCTGCCGTCGGCGGCGTTCAGCGTCACCTCGCCGCCGCAGGCGGCCACGGCGCAGAGGTAGGTGGCCGTCTCAATGCGATCCGGCAGGATGGTGTACGCGGTCCCATCCAAAGCCGCCTGGCCGCGGATGGTCAGCCGTTCGGTCCCCGCGCCTTCCATATCCGCGCCCATGGAGCGGAGGAAGCCGATCAGGTCCGCGATCTCCGGCTCCCGCGCCGCGCCCCGCAGCACCACCGTGCCGCAGCAGGCCGTGGCCGCCAGGAGGGCGTTTTCAGTTGCGCCCACGCTGGGAAACGGAAATTCCACCGTGCCGCCGTGCAGCCGGGAGGCCGTACAGAGAATCTCCCCTTCCCGCATGGTGACGGAGGCCCCCATGCGGGCCATGGCCTCCAAATGCAGGTCGATGGGCCTTCGTCCCAGCGGGCAGCCACCCGGCATGGTCAGGGACGCCCGGCCGAACCGGGCCAGCAGCGCCCCCAGAAACAGCACCGAGGCCCGCATCCGCGCCATCAGCTTTCCGGGAATGTGCCAGCCTCCGGCCTCGGCGGTGTCCACATACAATGTCCGGCCCGCCCGCTCCACCCGGCCTCCCAGGGCCCGGATGATCTCTGCCGCCTGCTCCACATCGGTGATGGCCGGACAGTTCCGCAGCACATACCGCCCGCCCCGGACCATGGTGGCCGCCAGAATGGGCAGCACCGCGTTTTTTGCCCCGCTGATCTCCACCGTTCCCCGCAGGGGCTTTCCCCCCTTGATGACCAAAGCCTCCATCGCATACCCTCCGCATTTTTGCCATCCTATGCGGAATTTGGAGCTTTGGTGCGCGTTAGGAGCCGGTCAGTTCCCGGATCACCCCGTAGATCCGCTCTGCCGCGTCCACCACAGCCATTTTCCGGGCGGCGGTGCGCATGGCGCGGAGCTTTTCGGGGTCCCGGAGCAGCGCCTTGGCGGTTTCATAGAGGCTGTCTCCGTCGCAGTCCGCTTCCCGGATGACCACAGCCGCGCCGTGGCGCTCCAGAACCCGGGCGTTTTTCTCCTGGTGATTGTCCGTGACATTGGGCGACGGCACCATGATGCACGGGGTACCGGAGGCGCAGACCTCGCTGATGGTGGCGGCCCCCGCCCGGCAGATCACCAGGTCCGCCGCCGCCATGAGCTGGGGCATATTATAGATATACTCCCGCATATCCAGCGCCGGATACCGGGAAAGGTCCAGTCCCTGCTCTCTCACATAGTCCGGCATCCAGCGCCAGCCGTAGGAGCCGGTTCCGTGGACATGGCAGAACAGGCCATCTCGGGCCTCCCGGACCAGAAAGCGGGCAATTTTTTTGTTCATCTCCCTGGCTCCCAGGCTGCCCCAGCAGGAGACGATCAGGGGCCGGTCATCCAGGCCCAGGGCCTTGCGGGCCTCGGCCTTTTCGGTATAGAGGAACTCCTCCCGGACCGGAGTGCCGGTGACAATGACCCGGCCGGGGTCCTCATACCGGCTGCGGCTGTCCTCAAAGGAAACCATGATCCGGTCCACGCTTTTCGCCACCATGCGGGTGGTCAGGCCCGGGACCGCGTTGGATTCGTGAACCGCTGTGGGAATTCCCAGCCTCGCTCCCATTTTCAGCGCCGGAAAGCTGGCATAGCCGCCGGTCCCGACGATGACGTCGGGCTGGAATTCGCGCAGAATACGCTTGGCCTTCTGCATGGACCCGGCCATATGGACCAGCGTGGTCGCGTTGTGCCAGATTCCGGCGGGGGTCAGCTTCCGCTGGTAGTTGGAAATTTTCAGCGTCTCCAGCCGGAAGCCCTCCCGGGGGACCAGCTTGTTCTCCATGCCGTCCTCGGCCCCTATAAAGAGAATCCGGCAGCCCGGCATGCGCGCGGCGCAGAGCTTCGCAACGGCCACCGCCGGGTAGATATGTCCGCCGGTTCCGCCGCAGGTAAAGATCAGATTGATGAAGACAACCCCCTTTTACATTCGTCCGTTATGAAAGCAGCCGGTTATTGCTCTGCCGCGACACGCTGAGGACCAGCCCCATTTCAAAAAGCTGGAGCAGCAGGGCGGTTCCGCCGTAGGAGAAGAAGGGCAGAGAAATACCGGTGGCAGGCAGGAAGTTTGTCACCACGCCGATGTTGAAGAACACCTGCAGAGCCAGCAGCGTTGTAATGCCGCCCACCATCAGCGCGCCGAAGCGGTCCCGGGCATGCATGGCGATCCAATAGCCCCGGAGTATCAGCAGCACAAACAGCAGGATGATGACCATGGCCCCCACAAAGCCCAGCTCCTCGCAGCAGATGGCAAACACATAGTCGTTCTGCATTTCGGGCAGATACAGATACTTCTGGCGGCTGCGGCCCAGCCCCAGGCCCATCAGGCCGCCGGAGCCGATGGCATAGAGGGACTGCAAAATCTGGTAGCCCTCCCCCTGCGCGTCGGAAAACGGGTCCTGCCAGGCCGAAATTCGGGCCGATGCGTAGCCCATGGTTTTCAGATAGATCACCACGAACAGCGCCGCAACCCCCAGGCCGATGCCAAACCACCGAAGCTGGGTGCCGCCCAGGAACATCATGGCCGCGCCGACGGCAAAAATGATGATAATGGCGGAAAGGTGGGGTTCGAGGACCAGCAGCAGCGCAATGATGCCCAAAATCACCACGAACGGCAGCACGCCGTAGCGGAAGGTCTTCATCCGGTCCTTATAGGCCGACATCATGGTGGCAAAGGTCAACACCACCGCCAGCTTGGCGATCTCCGATGGCTGGAAGCTGGTAAAGCCCAGGTAAATCCAGCGCCGCGCACCGCCCTCCTTGATACCGATGACAGGCACCAGCACGAGAAGGACGAGGGTACCGGCCAGGATGGGAAAGGACAGAAACCGCCACATCTGATAATTCAGGAAGCTGACAAACAGCATAATGCCAATGCCGACCACGGCAAACAGGCCCTGCCGCGCAAAATAGGCCGTGGAGCTGCCCTCATCCGTATAGGCGGCGGCATAGCTGGCGGAGAACATCATAATCACGCCGATGATCACCAGCAGCACCGTCAGGAGCAGAAAGGGCATATCCACCATGCCCCGCTCGTCCGGGATAATCTTTTCTCTGGGCGCTTTCTCCGGAGACGGCTGCTGCTGCGGCGGGTCCGGCAGCGTCTCCCCCCGCGGCTGCGGGAATTGGATGGCATTGTTCATAGGAAGGTCCTTTCTAATTGACAAACGTGGATAAACGGTTGAACGACGGCCGGCATTCTTATGCCTCTGTAGGGGCCAGCCTCCTGGACGTCCCGTATGCTGGCTGTAGCAGGCTGTAAAATCTAAAACTTTAGGCTTGCACCGCACCAAGGCTTCCCCTTGAGGGGAAGCTGTCAGCCGCAAGGCTGACTTGCGGCAGCCGTTGGCAGCTTTGCTGCCTTACGAATGCCCATGCACAGCAGATGAGGTGTGCAGGGAAAAGTTTCTCTTTACAGAAAGTTCCGGCAAATTCGCAGCTTTTTCCACCTCATCCGTCCGCCCTTCGGGCGGCCACCTTCCCCTCAAGGGGAAGGCTTTGGAATGCCAGCAAAAACGTAAGTTTTAGAATTTACAGTCTAGTAGGGCGTCGAGGACGCCGCCCCCCTACAAGGGTTGTACCGGTCTGCATTTTTGCTCATTCATCGTACCGCTCTGTTGTCCAACAACCCCCGCCGCTTCGCGGCAGCCCCCTCGAAGGGGGCACGAGGGGTGTGTGTCGCTTTCAAGAATTGTCCATTAAAGTCTTGCTTGAACGCCCAGCCAGGCCAGTACGCACATGACCACCGTCACACTCACGAACACGGTGAAAATTTTGATCTCGCTCCAGCCGCCCATTTCAAAGTGATGGTGAATGGGCGCCATGCGGAAAACGCGCTTGCCATGGGTCAGCTTAAAATATGTCACCTGGATAATATCGGACAGCGCCTCCACGATGTAGATGAAGCCCACCGGAATCAGCACCAGGGGCATATCCAGGGCAAAGGCCA
>CAYTXW010000040.1:0-6987 GCA_964441575.1 uncultured Oscillospiraceae bacterium | reverse complement strand
GGCCATGCCGCACACCGCGCCGCCCAGGAACAGGGAGCCGGTGTCCCCCATAAAGACCTTGGCGGGATGAAAGTTATAGCACAGAAACGCCGCCAGGCCGCCCACCAGGGCCGCCGGGAACAGGGCAAGCGTCTCTCTGCCCCAGGTGACGGCGGTCACCGTGAAGAAGACCATGACCGGCAGCGTGACGCCGGCGGCCAGGCCGTCAATGCCGTCGGTCAGATTGACCGCGTTGACGCAGCCCACAATCACAAAGGTGGCAAAAATCAGATATACCACCCAATTGACCGGGAACGACACGTTGAAGAACGGAATATACAGGTCGCAGGTCAGATTGCCGTTCCAGCGCAGGAGCGACAGATAGGCCAGCGCCGCCGCCAGCTGGAGAATCAGCTTCTGCAGCACCGTCAGGCCCAGGTTCCGCTTGAGGCGGACCTTGACAAAATCGTCAATAAAGCCGACAGCCCCGAAGACCAGAGAAAAGCCCAGAATGATCAGATGCTCATAGGTCCCGGCCAGCATGGCGGTCCAGCCGCCCGCCGCCACACAGATCAGAGCTGCGGCCATGAACATCAGGCCGCCCATGGTGGGCGTTCCCTCCTTGGAATGATGCCACTTGGGGCCGATCTCCCGGATGGACTGTCCCGCCTTCAGCGCATGGAGCGCCGGAATCAGGAACCTCCCCAGAAGAAGCGTCAGCGCAAAGGCGCAGAGAATGGTTAAAATGATCGCCATAATCGGTTTCCTCTTTCATTTACGTTTCGTTTCTTCCAGAAACTGCTGCAGAACCTGTTCCATTTTCATGCCCCGGCTGCCCTTAAACAGCAGCACATCGCCGGGCTTTGCCATGGCTGCCAGCGCCTGGGCCATGTCGTTCTGCTCGTCATAGTGGATGGCGCATTGGCTGCTCATGCCGCCGGTGACAGCGCCGGTGACAATGCGCACGGAATGGCTTCCAAAGGCCAGGACCATATCGGCGCTCTCCGCCGCCAGACGTCCCACGCGGTAATGCTCCGCCATGGCTCGGCTGCCCAGCTCCAGCATGTCGCCCAGGACCGCGATCCGGCGGCCCTCCGTCGGATGCTCCTTCAAAACGCGAAGCGCCGCCTCCATGGATTCCGGTCCGGCATTGTAGCAGTCCTCGATGATGGTGAAGCCGTTTTCCTCAAAAATCCGCTGCCGCATGCCCGTATTGCGGAACAGGCTCAGCTGGTACCGGATGCTCTCGACGCTGACCTGGCACAGCAGGCCCACGGCGATGGCGGCCAGCGCGTTATAGACCGTATGGCGTCCCTCCTGCGGCACATAGACCCGGAACTGCTTTTCCAGGCCCCGCGCCGTGAAGCAGACGCCGCCGTCCATCTGCTGCACATCCTCCGCCACCACGTCGCACTGATCATTTTCAATGCCAAAGTAGATCCGGCGGTGCTTGCCCTCCCGCAGGTTCCACAGCAGCGGCTCATCGCCGTTGAACACGGCCACGCCGTCCGCCGCAATGCCCTGCATGATTTCCAGCTTCGCCTTGAGAATTCCCTCCCGGGTTCCCAGATGCTCAATATGCATGGTGCCGATGTTGGTGATGACCACCACATCGGGCTTGGCAATGGAGGTCAGATAGGACATCTCGCCAAAGTGGTTCATGCCCAGTTCCAGCACCGCCAGCTCCGTATCCGCCGGCATTTCCATGATGGTCATAGGCAGCCCCAGATTGTTGTTGTGATTGCCCTGGGTCTTGGCTACCCGGTATTTGCCGGAGAGTACGTCGGCAAGCATTTCCTTGGTCGTGGTCTTGCCCACAGAGCCGGTAATGGCCACCACCTTCACGCCGGTCTCGGTGCGGTAGCCCCGGGCGATGTCGCCATAGGCGGTCAGGGTGTCCGGGACCACCAGCTGGGGCAGATCCACCTCCACCGGGTGTTCCACCAGTGCCGCCGCCGCGCCGGCTTCCCTGGCGTTTTCCACAAAGCTGTGGCCGTCCGCCCGCCCGCCCGACAGGGCCACAAACAGATCTCCGGGCCTTACGTCGCGGGAATCGTGCTGCATTCCCGTCACCGTCAGACCTTCCTGCTCCGGGGCGACGCTTCCGCCGCACCACCGGGCCAGCTGCTGCAATGTCAGTTCCTTCATGGCGTTTCCTCAATTCCCCATCAGATGGGCGGCCACTTCCTCCCGCTCATCCAGATGGAATTTTTCATGGCCGATTTCCTGATAGGTCTCGTGGCCCTTGCCCGCCAGGACGATGACGTCTCCGGCCAGAGCGTTGTCCATGGCCCAGCGGATGGCCTGGCGGCGGTTTTCAATCACCGTATAGGGAGTGGCGGTGTCCCGCATTCCAGCCAAAATCTGGTCTATGATCTTCCCGGGGTCCTCGGTCCGGGGATTGTCGGAGGTGACAACCACATAATCCGCCAGGTCCGCCGCGATTCTGCCCATGATGGGCCGCTTGATGGGGTCCCGATCTCCGCCGCAGCCGAAGACGGCCACCACCCGGCCCCGGCAGAACTCCCGGACGGTTTTCAGAATATTCTCCAGGCTGTCCGGCGTGTGGGAGTAATCGATCAGGACCGTATAGTCCTTGCCTGGGGTAGGAACCACCTCCGCCCGGCCCTTGACCCCCCGGGCCGTGGCCAGGGACCGGACCGCCCGGTCCAGCGGGACGCCCAGCGTCAGCGCGGCGCCCAGAACGCCCAGGGCGTTATAGACGGAGAACGCGCCGGGGATTCCCAGAACCGCCCGGGCCGTCTCCCCGCCGTACACCGCTGTGAAAGCCACCTGATGGGGATGCAGCTCCAGGTCGCGGGCCTCCAGATCCGCGGCGCCCCCGGCCGAGTAGGTCAGCACCGGACACCGGGCCTCGGCCCGCATTTTCTCCGTGGCCGGGTCGTCCAGGTTCATCACCCCGTGGCGGCTGACGGAAAACAGGCGCGACTTGGCCTCGCAGTATGCCTCCATGGTCTTGTGAAAATCCAGATGATCCTGTGTCAGGTTGGTGAAGACGCCGGTCTCAAACGTGATCCCATCCACCCGGTGCAGGGCCAGGGCGTGGGAGGAGACCTCCATGATCACATGGGTACACCCGGCGTCCAGCATCCGGCGGAACAGGGCCTGCAGCTCATAGCTCTCCGGTGTGGTGCGCTCCGTGGGAAGCGCCTCATCGCCGATCATGTTTTGAATGGTCCCCACAAGGCCCACCTTGGTCTCCGGGATATCCTCCAGAATATGCTTGAGAAGATAGGTGCTGGTGGTCTTGCCGTTGGTGCCAGTAAAGCCGATCATGGTCATCCGGTCCGCCGGATGGCCAAACCAGTTGGCGCTGACCAGCGCCAGGGCCTGCCGTGTGTCCGCCACGCGGACAAAGGCTGCGCCGCAGGCCGGAACCGTCTGGCACAGCACCGCCGCCGCGCCCTTGGCCAGGGCCATGGGGATAAACCGGTGTCCGTCGGCGGCAAAGCCGGAAATGGCCACAAACAGGCAGCCGGGCCGGACCTGCCGGGAATCATAGCAGACGCCGGTGATTTCCAGGTCCGGGGCCGCGTGAATCTCCAGGAGCTCGACGCCCTGAAGCAGATCGAGAAGCTTCATAAGAAATCCTCCTTGGTACAGCGCTCCCCGCAAAAGGGCCGGATCGTATCAGTCTCCGGCATCATAGTCCGTAAATTCAACGGTAACGGTCGTGCCGCGAGGAACCTGGGTACCGGGTTCGATGTCCTGATGGGACGCCCGGACGCTGTAGAGCGGCGCGTCCGCGCCCTTGTTGACGCCGGCAACCAGCATATAAATTCCGTGGTTTGCGGCCAGATAATTGGCGTCGTACAGGCTGTAATCGGTGAAGTCCGGCACTGTCACCATATCGTCGGGAGCCTCCTCGCCGAAATACAGAATGACCTCGGACAGGCCGGGAACGGATGCGCCCGCCGCGGGAATTTGGCCGGTAATCGTCGCGCTGTTTCCCACGGTGCGGTAGGTCAGGTTTTTCTCCGCCAGAATGGAGGCGGCCTCGCTCTCGGTCCGGCCCGTCAGGTCCGGCATGGAGAAGGCAACCATGTTCAGGTCTTCTTCGGAATACTCCGGCTCCACGCCCAGGTAGGGCAGAATATCCTGAAACACGGCGCTGACGGTGGGCGCTCCCATAGCGCCGCCGCCGATGAGTCCGTTGCTCGCGGAGCTGGGCGTATCCAGCGCTACCAGAACCACATACTGGGGGTCGTCGATGGGTGCCACGCCGATGAAGGAGCAGATCTTGTCCTCCACCTGATTGCCGAACTCGTCATAGGTATCGATTTTCTCGGACGTGCCGGTCTTGCCGCCGATGCGGTAGCCGGCAACCTGCGCCTTGGAGGCCGTGCCGTCGGTGACAACATACTCCATCATATCCCGCATGATGGCGGAGGTTTCCTCGCTGATGACCTGGCGCAAAATGGTGGTTTCATTCCGTTGGATCACATTGCCGTCGGAATCCTGCACCTCTTTGACGATATGCGGCTCCAGGAGATACCCGCCGTTGACTACGGCGGCCACGGCGCGGACCAGCTGGATCGGCGTAATACGGAAGGTCTGGCCGAAGGAGGCGGAGGTCAGGTTTGCGATGGTGAAGCCGCTTCTGTTAAAGAAATAGCCGCTTGCCTCACCGGGCAGATCCAGACCCGTGGGCTGCAGAAAGCCGAAGGCTTCCACATAATCATAGAAGGTGTCCAGGCCGATGCGGACGCCGATGGTGGCCAGGGCCGGGTTGCAGGAATTGGCCAGGGCTTCCTTGGTGGTTTCGGTTCCGTGGCCGACCAGCTTCCAGCAGTCGATGGGCTGCTCACGGCCTGCAAAAATGTGGCCGGTGCCGTTGCAGACAAAGGTGTCGCTGAGGCTCACGGCCCCGCTGTCCAGACCGGCGGCCATGGTAATCAGCTTGAAGGTGGAGCCGGGCTCGTAGCCGTCGGAAACACAGCGGTTGCGCCACTGTTTCAGACGGGCCTCCGCCACAGCGGCGTTATAAGCGCTCATGGCGTCGGTATAGGCCTGGCTGTCCTTGTCCAGAATCATGGCCTCCAGATACTGCCGCTCCAGCTCCTCCCGCGTCTCATCGTCGTAAATCTCCTGGTAGTTGTTGGGATCATAGCCGCCCAGGGTGGCCATGCCCAGAATTTCGCCGGTGTTGACGTCCATGACAATGCCGAACGCGCCGTTCTGCACATCGTATTTCTCTATGGCCTCCTCCATGGCCTTTTCCAGATAATACTGAACCGTGGCGTCCAGGGTCAGCACCAGGGAATTGCCGTCGGTGGCGTCGTAGTATTTTTCGTATGTATAGAGCATTTCGGAGCCGCGGTTGCCCTTGGTGGTGACAATCTCGCCCGCCGTGCCGGTCAGGATGTCGTCATAGTAGGACTCCAGTCCCTCCGCGCCCACATTGTCCGTGCGGACAAATCCCAAAATCTGGCTGGCCAGGGAGCCGTAGGGATAATACCGCTGAGAATCCGTCTCCAGATGGATGCCCGTCAGCTCATTGGTGTTGATGAACTCCCGGACCTGCTGGGCTACTTCCTCCGAGACCTTCCGCTTGATGATCTTGTAATAGTAAGCGGTGTCGGAGGCCTGCTCCTTGATAAAGTCCGGTTCCACGTCCAGAATTGCCCCCAGGCCCCGGGCGATGAAGTCCAGATTCTGATTGGGATTGTAGGACTTGCCATCGTCCCGCTTCTCCTCCTCCTGCTCCTGGGCGGCCTGCATTCCGTTGGGGTCAATGAAAACGGTTTCCACGGCGGTGGAGGACGCCATGATATTCATGTTCCGGTCATAGATCACACCCCGCGCCGCCGACAAGGTGGTGCTGCGGGTCTGATTTTGAATCGCCAGACGTTCATACTCGTCATGCTCCCGAATCATGATATTGTAGAGCGTGGCCGCCAGGGGGACAAAGATAATCACGCCGCACAGAATCATCAGAACAAGCGTGCGGCTCAGGACCGTCCGGTTGGCCCGTTCGCTGGCAGAGCCTGACGGATTCTTTTTCTTCCCCGGCTGCAGGGGGCGTTCTTTCCGTGCCATCCGCAAAATCCTTTCTGGTATATTTGTATGGCGGGACGGCGAAGTTGCCGCCCCGCCCTTCTACATTCTATCGGTTCGTCAGGACAAGTATTCCACCAATCCGCTGGCGCTGCTTTCAATGGCCCGGATGATCTTCCCGATCAGTCCGACCTTCTCCGTGCTGTAGATCTCCGCCCGGTCCTCGCCGGACAGGTTGATATACACGGTCTGGCCGGTAGTCGGCGCGGACAGACCCAGCTCAGCGGCCCGCTCCTCAATATAGGCCAGATCGATGCTGCCCTCATAGAGGCTCTCGAGAACGACCTGGTCGCTTTGCAGGCTTTCCAGCTCGCTTTGCAGACCGCTGACGCGCTCCGTGGCCTCATAGAGCTGCACATAGCCAAAGACCACCAGAATCAGCATACAGGCCGAAATCGCCAGACCCGCCACAGCAACCGGCGAAATGACCGCTTTGACCTTGACCCGCCGCTTCTTCTGCGGCTGCGTCCGTTCTTCCGGCAGACCGGGGCTTTGAATTTCCGGCGCGGCAGCGCCGGTATAAGCGTAATAATCATAGGCGGCGGAGCCGTTGTAATCATAATTGGTCTTCTTCGCCATGACTGGCTCCTTTCCAATGCAAATCAAGAGTTGAAATGTTCAAAAATCTTCCGATCCGGTCCGTAGGGCGGGGATGCCCTCCAGAGGGGCTTCTCTTGCCCCTTCGGGGCAATTCGCCTTCAGCCCCCGCGTTGGACGGCACTTGCGATCTTTTTCGTAGGGTCCGCACTTGTGCGGACCGAAAGGCCATCGAGAACCGCCGCATGAAGGGTTCCTGTGTCAACCTTCTGTTGCCGGCTGGTCCATTCCGCAAGTGCCTGCACCGGGCGGCTAAATAGCCGCCCCTACTAGACTGAAAATTCTAAAACTTACGTTTTTGCTGGCATTCCAAAGCCTTCCCCTTGAGGGGAA
>CAYTXW010000039.1:0-11671 GCA_964441575.1 uncultured Oscillospiraceae bacterium | reverse complement strand
CAATATTTTATTGCCAATAGTGGGAATTGTCAAGAGTTTTAGCCCTGCTGCGGAGGCAGGGAGGCTGGCGGTGCGCCGCCTGTGCCGCCTTATGTTAAATACAACGCGTTCGGTTGGATAACGGACAGGCTGAGAAATGCCTTATAAAAAATTTTTGATAAAATATAAAATATTTATTGACATTGCCGGGGTAGGCTTGATAGACTAAAGTCATATCAAACACATCGGCAGAATATGCGCTTGCCATCCAAGGCTGAGCGCGAAAGAGGAAAGGAGAACCATGATGAAAAAAATGATTATTACGGCGGCGCTGACCGGATCTTTGCCCACTAAGGAGCAGAATCCCAACGTTCCCATCACGCCGGACGAGATTGCCCAGGATGCGTTGGCCTGTTATCAGGCTGGAGCGTCGGTGGTACATATCCACGCCCGGGACAAGGACGGGCAGAATTGCCATGACACGGAGGTTTTCCGGGAGATTCATGACAAGATCAAGGCGCTGGCACCGGAGCTGATCGTGCAGCTATCCACTGGAGGCCGGGCAGGGATGAGCTATGAGAGCCGCCGAAAGTGCCTGCTGGTGAACCCGGAAATGGCCAGCCTTTCCACCGGCTCGGTGAACTTTGCCACCAGCGTGTATGCCAATGAACCACAGCTGATCGACAATCTGGCGCAAATGATGAAGGAGCGGAACATCAAACCGGAGATGGAGATTTTTGACACCAGCATGATCAAGCCGGGAATTCTGCTGGAGCAGCGGGGACTGATCAAAAAGCCCCTCTATTTCAGCTTTATTATGGGAGCCAAGAACTGCCAGGAGGCGAGCATTGGCCAGCTGGCGCATCTGCTTACCATGCTGCCGCCGGACGCCGAGTGGTCCATTGGCGGTATCGGCGCGAATCAAATTATCATGAATATGTTCGGTATTGCCGCCGGCGGCCATGTCCGCGTGGGGCTGGAGGACAATATCTATTATAAAAAAGGTGAGCTGGCCAGCAATGTGCAGCTGGTGGAGCGGGTGGCCCGTATAGCCAGGGATATGGGCCGCGAGGTGGCCACGCCGACGGAGGCCCGCCAGATTCTGGGCCTGTAAGCGCGATAGGAGGCGATTGAGATGGTACAGAATGCCTTCCCGTTGCTGTTCTCGCCGCTCCAGGTGGGGACAATGACGGTAAAGAACCGAATTTTCATGTCGGCAATGAGCACTGCGCTGTGCAGTGAGGAAAATGAGATAACCGACGAGGCTCTGGCCTATTATTCGGCCCGTGCGAAGGGCGGTGCGGGCCTCATTACCACGGAAAACGTCATGGTGGATGAAAACAGCCATTACAATATTCCTAATAATATGGGACTGTACCGGGATGGGCAGATTCCGGGCATCCGGCGATTGGCCGACGAGGTGCATCGGTATGGGGCCAAGCTGACGCTCCAGCTGCTGCATGGAGGGCCTGCGGCTGTGGCCCGCCTGAACGGCGGGCGGCAGCCCATTGCGGCCTCAGCCATTCCGCTGCGCAATGTGGGGGAGATGCCCAGGGCCATGACGGTAGAGGAAATCCGGGCGCTGACCGTTAAATTCGGCCAGGCGGCCCGCCGGGCCAGAGAGGCTGGGGCAGATGCAGTGGAAATCCATGCGGCACACCGACACGGCGTTCTGGGAACGTTTCTCTCGCCCTTGAGCAACAAGCGCGTTGATGAGTACGGCGGCAGCTTGGACGGCAGACTGCGCTTTCTGCTGGAGGTCGTGGCCGAAGTGCGCCGGGCGGCGGGAGAGGACTATCCCGTGATCGTGCGCATGTCCATGACGGAGTTTGAGCCTGGCGGGCAATCCATGCTGGACGCCATCTACATTGCCCGCCGGTTGGAGCAGGCGGGGGTCAGCCTGCTGAACCTGTCCAATGGAAGCTTGGAGACCTACTGGAAAACAGTGACGCCGAACGGCACGCCCCGGGGGGTCAACACAGAGCTGGCCAAGCAGATCAGGGAGACGGTCAATATCCCGGTCGGCGTAGTTGGCCGGAACTGCGAGCCTTGGGCGGCGGAGCTGGCGCTAAACCTGGGGCGGACTGACGCGGTGTATATGGGCCGTGCTCTGCTGTGCGACCCGGAGTTCCCCAACAAGGCGATGGAGGGGAAGACGGAGGATATCCGCCCCTGCATTGGGTGCACAGATTGCATCACCCATACGCACGGCACGCAAATCCGCTGTACGATGAACCCGTATGCAGGCAGGGAAACCTGCCGGCCCGCTCCCGCACCGAAGGCGAAGCGTCTGCTGGTTATCGGCGGCGGCGCGGCGGGACTGCAAGCGGCGGCGACCGCGGCCCGCAGGGGGCATCAGGTGACGCTCCTGGAGGCCGCGGACCAGCTGGGCGGGCAAATGTTCTTGGCGGGAATTCCCATTGCCAAGCAGGATATTGCCCAGGGAACCCGATACCTGATCCGGCAGGCGGTGGAGGCCGGCGTGGACATTCGATGTGGGATCAGGGCGGACGAAGAAGTCATTCGCTCCTATGCCCCCGATGAGGTGATCGTGGCCACCGGCGGCCAGCCGGTGATCCCCGGCTTTCTAAGGGCGGCAAACCAGCTTGTGTCCGCGTGGGACGTGCTGGCGGGGAAGGCCGTTACCGGCCAGAATATTGTGGTCATTGGAGGCGGAGCTGTGGGCTGTGAGACCGCTGAGTTTCTGATTCATCCTCAGAATGACCGCCATCCCCGGGGCAAGCATGTCACCCTGATCGAAATGGTGGACAACCTGATGAAGGGGGATCGTTCCTACGCCCGTTCGCTTCTGGTGCAGCGGCTTCAGGAGAAGGGCTGCCATATCCTGGTGGACACCAAGGTAGAGTCTGTGGAAGACGACCGGCTGACCTATTCTCATGAAGGCGAGACGGTTACGCTGACGGGCGTGGATACTGTGGTTTGCGCCCTGGGTGTGCGTCCTGACAGCGCTCTGGCCGAGATGGTGGAAGGAATGGGAATTCCGGTTTATGTGGCCGGTGACGCGGTCAAAACAGGGCGCATCTATGAAGCCATTACCAGCGGTGAGGCGTTGGGGGCGAGAATTTGATGTGAACATTTTACTGACCGTAATCGTAGCTGCGGCTGGCTCCTGGCTGTTCTACCGATGCAAGATTCCGGCAGGCGCGTTGATTGGGGCAATTGTCTTCAGTGCGGCCTTCAATCTGCTGACCGGGATGGGAGAATTTCCGTCCCTTGTGAAGCCGGTGGTTCAGGCGATTGCCGGCGGCTTCATCGGCCAGCGGATCAGCCGGAAGGACGTTGCGGAGCTGAAAGGAATTTTGGGCGCAGGCGTGCTGATGTTTGTCTGCATGGCTGTGTACACCTTCCTGGTAGGGGGCGTGATGGCGCGGTTTACCTCATTAGATTTGGCCACTGCGCTGGCTTCGGCCATGCCTGCCGGTCTCAGCGATACGGCAATTATCAGTACGGATATGGGCGCGGATCCGGCGCTGAGCACCGTCATGCAAATGGTTCGGCTTCTGTTTTCCGTGATAGTTCTGCCGCAGATGGCCTTTCGGGTATGTGCCCGCCGGGGAGGAAGAGGAGAACAGTTGGACTCCACCCAGGCGCCGGGATACAAGCCGCCGGAGCTGCGGACGCCGCGCAACACGGCGATTACAGTGCTGGAAGCGGTGGGAGCGGGGATTTTAGGCAAACTAGCCGGTGTGCCGGCGGGAGCTCTCATTTTCGCCGTATTCATGGTGGCGGGGCGAAATATTCGAACTGGCCGCGCTTACCTGCCCAAATGGCTACGGTTGGCGGCGCAGTGCGTATCCGGGATGATCGTGGGCGCGGGCGTCACACCGCAAGATGTGGAGAATATGAAATCTCTCCTTTTGCCCATTGTGATTTTGTGCGGCAGCCTGGTGCTGTGCAACTATATCTGCGCAATCCTGATATCGAAGATCTGCCGGTTGGATTTTTCCACCTGCCTTTTTGGGGCAATCCCGGCCGGCGTATCCGATATGGCGCTCATTGCCGCTGAGATGGGAGGCGACGCGCCCAAGGTGGCCGTTCTCCATCTGGTAAGATATGTGGGCATACTCAGTGTCATGCCGGCTATCGTCAAATGGATCGCATGACAAAAGGCGGCGGCCCAAACAGGGCCGCCGCCTTAAATTTTATGGTGCCGTTAAAAGTTTCGATAATCGTTGTGGGCTTTAATGTCAAGAAAGATGGGGATGAATTCATCCAGGCATCTCTTCCCGGCCTCAGTGGACGCGGCCTGCATGAGCAGCTGGTTGCCCTGAATGTCCGAAGAGTCATCCTTCATGGCATATATCAAACCCAGATTTGCACGGCAGCGCTGATAACGGACAATGGCCGCGCTACGCTTGGCGTCCCGGTTCCGCAGAGCCTCAATCCAATCTCTGTGCTCCAGACAGGAGTCCTTGCTGGATTCCAAATTGAAGAGGCTGACGGCCATTTGAGTACGGCTCATCAGGTTGTTGATCTGCTCGATCAGGGCGGAGTTACCACTGGCGGCACAGACCAAAATATGAGACTTCCGGTTCGCGCGGCCATAGGCTTCATAGTCCTGGATTTCCCGGGCGGCCTCCATGCGCTGATAGAGCACTTCCAGCTTTTGAATCAGGCTGTCGTCCCGTTTTTGGGCCGCGAAAGTAGCGGCCAGAGCTTCGGCCTCAATTCGAAGGAGCATGAAGGTAAAATAGTTTTCCAGATTCATTTCGGACACCCAGGCACCCTGGTGAGCTGAGGTGTGGACCAGGCCCAGCTCCTCCAGACGGGTAATGGCATTGCGAATCGGCATGGAGCTGACCTCGTATTCCTCCACTAAGTCCTTTACCACCAGCCGGGAACCGGCGGGCAGTTTCCCGCTCAGAATGTCGTCGTGTAGCCGCCGATATGCATATTCGCCTTTCGTTAAAAGTTCCATTGTTTGCAATCCCTCACACATAAAAGTTTACATAATATTATAAGTGGTGTCGCCAAATTATTTTTGATCTTTTATTTTTTTATTATATATGATTTTCCAAAAAATTTCAAGCAATTTTATCAAGAAACGATGTGCCCTTCAAACCTTCCACGAAAGAAACAGGAAACAAGGAAAGAATGCTTCAAAAATAGGCATATTAAATAAAACTGCACAAGGGATTTTGTCGAATAAAACAGTTGATATCACAAAAAATATTTGATAAAATATAAATCATAAAAGATAAGGAGGCGAGCTCACATGAAATTTGATATGAAGGGAGCCATTGATATCCATGTGCATGCGGGACCTTCCGTGGCGAAACGGAAGGTGGATTCCGCCGAGATGCTGTTGGCGGCCCAGGCGGCTGGATATCGGGCTTTCATTACGAAGGATCACTATTTTCCCAGCATGATGGGCGCGGACATGGTGGAGAAGCACTTGGGGAATGGGGAGACCCGATCCTTTGGCTGCCTTTGCCTGAATAACGCTGTGGGCGGCATCAATGTCCACGCGGTGGACGCGGCGTGCGGTATGGGCGCAAAGATTGTTTTTATGCCCACGGTTTCGGCCCGGAACCACATTGAGCACCACAAAAAGACCGCTTTCGTGGGCGCCGGCAAAATGAAGCTGCCGGAGAAGCCGATCTACTATTTGAATGAGCGCGGCGAACTGTTGCCTGAAGTGGTGGAGGTGCTGGAGTACCTGAAGGAATATCACCCTGAGGTGGTGCTTGGAACTGGCCACGGATCTCCGGAAGAAATTAACAAGCTGATCGACAAGGCCGTGGAATTGGGCCTGACCAAGATTTTAGTCAACCATCCCTTCTTCAACATTGGGGCCACGGTGGATCAGATGGTCCATTGGGCGGATCAGGGAGCCTATATTGAACTCAATGCAGTGGTGTTTGACGACGTCGCGCCGGCCTCTCACCACCTGCCCATCAGCATTGCGCAGGAGGTTTTGGACCGGGTCGGCTGCCAGCGTATGGTGCTGGATTCTGACTTGGGCCAGAGCGTCTACCTGGACCCGGTTTCTGGTCTGCAAAAATTTGCGGAAGTGCTGGTGGAGCGGTGCGGCCTGACAGAGGAACAGGTCCGGGTCATGTTGATTGAAAATCCTGCCAAGCTGTTGGATTTGCAATAAAAACAAAACAAAAAAGAAAGAAGGATGCTCTATGAGCGAAGTAAAACATTTGGATTGGGGTAAGTGTGATTGGTTCCATCCGAAGCCCAGCGTGATGCGCAAGGTTTACCAGGGCAGTGAGCACTGCACCATCAGCATGGGCGTGATCCAGCCCGGCCATATTCCCGGCCCCCACAAGCACGATTACGAGCAGACCGTGATCATCGTGAAGGGCAAGTGCGATTTCCATGTGGATGACAAGGTCTATACTTTCGACGCCGACCTGGACAACGACGGCGGCCTGTGCTTCATGACCATTCCCGCCGGGGCGATGCACTGGATTGAGAACCCCTATGATAAGCCTGTCTACAACATGGATCTGTTTATTCCGAAGCGCACCGCCGACCGTGAGGAGAGCGTGGAGGTCCGTTGAGGCAAGACCAGAAGGAGAGACGACCCATGAACAAAGAAAAAACGCTGCGTCAGCGGCTAAAGGACGGCAAGACCGTCTTTGGCATGTTCTACAAGCTCAACAGCCCCTTGGCCGAAGAGATCATGGGCTGGGCCGGCCTGGACTTTATCGTGGTGGACTGCGAACACTCTGCCATCGGATATGAGAGCGTGGAAAACATCGTGCGGACCGGGGAAAATGTGGGCCTGTCCACCATCATCCGGGTGCCTTCCGCCCAGGAAGAACATATCTTCCACGCCCTGGACAGCGGCGCCGCCGGGGTCCAGATTCCCAATATGACCACAGTTGAGCAGTTCCGGGAAAACGTCCGTGCGGCCAAGTACTATCCTGAGGGCTGCCGCGGCCTGTCCCGCCAGACCAGAAACGCGATGTTTGGGTTCTGGAATGATAAGGAGAGACCGTATGTTGAAGCGGCAAATGAGAAATCCTTAGTAGTAGTTCACATCGAAAATAAAGAAATGGCGGAAGCGGCCGAAGAGATCTGCCAGATCCCTCAGATTGATGTGGTATTTGTTGGGCCTGCGGACATGAGCCAGTCCCTGGGGATTCCGGGAAAGTCCACCGATCCCCGGGTCGTGGAGGTGGCCGCCAAGGTGCTGAAGACTGCCGAAAAATATGGCAAAGTCGGTGGTATCAACGTCACAAACAAGGCTGATATGGAGCGGTATATTGACTTGGGCGCCAAGTACATTCTCTATAGTTCCGACACCGGGCTGTTTGCCAAGGGAATGAAGGAGCTGGCAGCGCAATTTGCGCCATATCGCACGATTTAGTTCCCCGCACACTCACAATGAAGTGAAATAATCTGACCACCTTGTGTGGACCCATAGGAGGAATAAAAATGAAACGCGAACTGACAGGTATCCTTTCCTTGATTATGGCGGCTGCCATCACTTTGACTGGCTGCACCAACAGCACCCCGTCTACCAGCAACGCACCGTCCAGCAACCCTTCTAACAGCAGTGAACCTTCCGATACGTCTGATTATGGCGATCTGAAGTATCTGCGGATGTGCTCCGGCACGCAGGGGGCTAACTGGACCACTGTGGGCTCCGCGATGATGGAGTATGTCAATGCTTCCATGCCGATCTCCGCTTCCAATGGCCCTGGCGGCTCGGTAGCCAACTGCCGCGCTGTGCAGGCCGGCGAGTATGAGCTGGGCTGGGCGTTTACTTCGACCGTGTATGAGGCTTATACCGGAACCGGCGCCTTTGCAGAGGACGAGCCCATGGATAAGCTGACCCATGTCATGTCCATTTTCCCCAGCCAGCAGCACTTTGTTGTGGCGGACAATAGCGATATTCAATCTTTGGCCGACCTGAATGGCAAAATCGTCAATTACAACCCTGTGACGGAGACCTGCTACACGGTGGTTACGAAGGTTTTGGCGGCCTATGGTATCGACCAGAATACGATTGAAAGCGCCGGCGGCACCGTGACCCTGACTCGCTTCAATGAGGCGTCTGAGCTGATGAAGGATGGTCAGCTGGATCTGTGGACGGCTACGATTGCCGCTCCCGCCTCTACCGTCAGTGAGCTGGCGTTCTCTGTGGGCATTCGCTTCCTGAGCATCGACGAAGACAAAATGGATGCGATCCTGGAGAGCCTGCCCGGCTTTACCGAGATGACGATTCCTGCCGGTACTTATGAGGGCGTGGACGAAGACGTTCGCACGATTGGCACGGTGGGTTCTGTGTTTACGAGCTCTGACGTGCCTGAGGATGTTATCTATGATTTCCTGAAGACCATGTATGAGAACTGGGAGAACCTGAAGGCCATTAACCCCACTGCTTTTGGCGATCTGTCCGTGGAGAACTGGCTGGATGGTGCTGACAATGTGCCTCTGCATCCCGGCGCCCAGCGGTTCTATGAGGAAATGGGATTGTTGGGCTAAATAAACGCGATCCGAGATTGAGCACACTGCGTCATGAGGAGAGTTTCGGCTCTCCTCATGACAACTTGGGTTTGGCGGAAAGCTCATCGCTATGCGGTGATACCTATTGTACGCGCAGAAAGGAGTCCGATTCCGATGCTGTTCAAAAAAGATAAGAAGGTGACGGCGAAAGAGTCCGAAAAGTCCCTTCAGGAAAAAATGATTGAGAAGGAAGAAGCTGCGGCAACCAAGGAGCGTATGGCGGAAGATCTGATTGAAGGCCGGATCAGCGTGCTGAAAAATCCAATGGCGGTCGCGACTGCCATTGTGGCCTTGGTTCTGGCCCTGTTGCATATTTTTTATGCCTATAACGGCGTGATTGAGGCCTGGAGTCTGCGGTTTGCCCATGTAACTTTGATTCTTCTCATGTGCTTCCTGATGAAGCCCACAGGGAGAGCCTCTGTAAAAGATAAACCTACATGGGGAACGATATGGGATTTGGCGGTCATTGCCGCCACGCTGGTAGTTGCGGTCTATATTTTCTCTGATATCGCCGGGTTCCAGAACCGGGCCGGGGCTCTGACCCAGATGGATATCATTATGGGCGCCATCTTTATTGTTCTGGTGCTGGAAGCCACCCGGCGCACGGTGGGTTCCGTGATGGTCGTCCTGTGTCTGCTGTTTTTGGTGCATACTGCGTTCTCGCAGTACTTCCCCTCGTTTCTCAACGGACCACCCAGTTCCCTAAAGAGCATTGTAAACTGGATTTTTGCATCTACGGAAGGTATTTTCAGCACCCCTGTAGGCGCGATGGCCAGCTATATTTTTCTGTTTGTGGTCTTTGGCTCGCTGATGATCCATACGGGCGCAGGCCAGCTATTCATTGACTGTGCACTGGCCCTGACCGGAAAAATGCAGGGCGGACCCGCCAAGGCGGCGGTGGTTGCCTCCGCTATCATGGGCACTGTCAGCGGCAGCGCTGCCGGCAACGTGGTTACGACGGGCACCTTTACCATCCCTCTAATGAAAAAGACAGGGTTTCAGCCTCAATTTGCGGGTGCGGTAGAGGCGTGCGCGTCTACAGGCGGTCAGATTATGCCCCCTGTTATGGCGGCGACAGCGTTCATTATCGCGGAAACCATGGGCGTACCCTATATTAATGTCGTCTTGGCCGCGATTATTCCGGCCGCTATGTATTACTGGAGTATTTTCAAAATGGTGGACATCGAGTCCTATATGCGGGATTTGAAGCCCATGAAGCCGGAAGATATTCCCGACATCAAGACCGAGTTTAAAGAAAAAGGCCATCTGGTGATCCCTCTGGTGGTTCTGATTGTTACCATTTTTATGGGCATGTCGGCCAACAGATCCGTAGCCATTGCCATCGCGCTGATTTTTATTGTGTCTTCGCTTCGAAAGTCTACCCGTATGTCCATTACCGAGATTTTGGCGGCGCTTGAAGAGGCGGCAAAAAGCGCTGTTCCGATTACCGTTGCCTGCGCGGCGGCCGGCATCATCATCGGAGCGCTGACCACTTCCGGCCTTGGCGTGCGGCTGACAAGCATTATCACAAATCTGGCTGGCGGAAACACGGCGATCCTTTTGATCTTCACCATGATTGCGGCCATTATTCTGGGCATGGGCATGCCCACCGCCGGCGTGTATATAACCTTGGCCGCGCTGGTGATTCCCGCCTTGGTGAATTCCGGTATCAATCTGTATGCTGCTCATTTCTTCCCCTTTTTCTTTGGCGTGTTTTCCTGCGTGACGCCTCCGGTCTGCCTGGCGGCCTTTGCCGCTGCGGGCATTGCCGGAACTGATCCAATGAAAACAGGGGTTGAGAGCTTTAAGCTGGGCTTTATTGCCCTGGCGATGCCGTTCTTCTTTGTGGTCAATCCGGCTTTGCTGGGTCAGGCGTCTCTCCTTGTCTGTATTAAGGAAGCTTTCTTTGCCATGGTGGCGGTCAATTGCCTTGGCCATGCCATCAAGGGCTGGTGGGGCAAGCGGTTGAATATTGTGGAGAGAGCTTTTCTGGTTGGACTGGTGGTGCTTCTGCTGATGCCTTACACCGTTCTGGAGATATTGGGCGCTGCTGGCTATTTTGCGCTGTTCTTCTTCCATAGAAAAGACATGAAGGCGGTCAAGGCCCATAGTTTGGCATAAGGAGGCGTTGCAGTATGTTTACACTTCTGGAATATATCGTAGCCATAGGCGGTTCTGTGGTGTTGTTTCTCATTACAAAGATGACAAACATGGGTGTGCGCCAGTTTACCTTGTATATGTGTTTGCTGATTGTATGGAGCATTGTGATGTACCTTTTGCTCTATCTCATCCATAAAATAAAAAAGCCGAAATCTTGATTCTGCGTTTTATCCCTCCCTTTGAATCGAGATGCCGCGGGCTGTTAGCGGCCCGCGGCATCTCGATTTTATACGAAAAGAGGTACAATCTGATTATGGAAGGCCAATGCGCGTTTTGCGGATTGATGGATCAATCCAGAAGGTGTAAGAACCGAAAAGGTGAAGGCCATGGGCCTCCCTTTTGCCCTACAGCTTTATATCAGGACTGTATTGAAAAGGCGGCCCGGAAATATCAGTCCGAAGAGTTCCGCGCCTTTGCGGTGAATTCCGCAAAAAATGAGCGCGCCTGCTATGACTGCGGCAAGGAGACCACAGGGCTGCCGAAGCCGGTAAAGTGCCGTATAGAAGAGACGATAGATTTCTGTAAAAGTATGGGCTATCAAAAGATCGGATTTGCGTTTTGCGGCGCGCTCCACCGGGAGGCGGCCGTAGTGGCAAAAATTTTCCGGGAGCACGGCTTAGAAACGGTTTCTGTGATATGCAAGGTGGGCGGCATAGACAAGACTGAGATTGGGATTCAGGAGGAAGAAAAACTCCACCCCGGAAGGTTTGAGGCTATGTGTAACCCAATTGCCCAGGCGGAAATCCTGAATCAGGAAAATACTGATTTTAATGTGGTTATGGGTCTGTGTGTCGGACATGATTCGCTCTTTCTGACGAACAGCCGGAGCATGTGTACGGTCCTGGCTGTGAAGGACAGGCTGTTAGGCCATAATCCGTTGGCCGCTGTATACACCAGCCATAGCTACTATCATTTTTTACATAATAAGGAAGGTTAAAAATTGACATGTCTGATTGTAGCGGTAGAGAAAAGCGCTGTGTTGCAGTTGGGGGAGAGGAAAAACCATGAACCGAGTAAACAAAAGCTATGAAGAAAAGATCATGAG
>CAYTXW010000038.1:0-11989 GCA_964441575.1 uncultured Oscillospiraceae bacterium | reverse complement strand
GGGTATGTAATTATTTTTCCACAACTTCCAGGATTTCCATGGGACATGCTTTGGCGCAGATACCGCAGGCGATGCACTTGCTGGCAGTCAGCGCGTCTTTGGCCTTGACCAGCACATGGAAGGGACAGACGTCCTTGCACTTGCCGCAGCCGACACAGAGCTTCTTGTTAATCACATACACACCCTTGGGATTTTGGGTAATGGCCCCGTGTTCGCAGACGGTGGCGCATTTGCCGCACTGGACGCAGACCATGGGCTTCGCGGCGCCCTTAAAGCTCACGATCTGAATGCAGGATTTGTCCGGATCGAACTCCTTATAAAAAGCATTGGAGCATGCCCGGACGCACTCCAGACAGGCCATGCAGGCCTCGCCCTTTTTGACAGTCAATTTTTTCATGTTGATTCTCCCCTCTTGAACAATTTTCTTTTCCTATTATACATGATTCGTCGCCATAAATCAATTGACATGGTGTTAGTCGGGAAGCCGTGATCTGAGCGTTCAAATTTCCGGTAATTCCAATGCCTGCGAGCAAGGGTGTTGCAGCTGACGCCGCAGTCATCCGCAATGTCCTTCACCGTAATCTGACAGAGGGGCCTTCCGTTCAGCAGTCTGAAAAGGAATCGCGAATCGCGCGTTTGATAAAATTGGCCGCGGCCCGCGCCTCCTTCCGTAAAATCATAAAGCAGATATACAGTATTTGCCAGCATAACCGCAACCCTTCGGCAAATACTAGCGCTGTACCAGATCAATTGATCTTTGAAATATCAGGAGGGACTTACTATGAAACGCATGATTGCAGTCTTGCTGTCCGTTATGATCCTGGCCGGCGTTCTGACCGCCTGCAGCGGCACCGCCTACTATGATGACGGCTACGGCTACGGCAACGTATCCACCACGCCTAACGGCACAGTCAACGGAACCAATGGCTACGGCGCAGGCGGCTACGGCAGCAACAGCGCCGGATATGCCAATGGCAGAAACGGCTATGGCGCCAACGGAACCGGCTATGCCAACGGCTACAGCGCCACAACAAACGGCAGCGGCACTGGCACCGGCATGACCGGCGGCCGGTAATACCAGCGCAGGGGCAGACGTCCCTGCGCTACATAGTCAGCCGGAGGTCCAACTCGCAGATTCCTGTCTCATCCACAGGAAGCGAAAGGCGCCGGCAGAGGGCGGCCATGGCTTCGTCATTCCGGGAAAGCCGGAATACCATGCGCTGCTTTCCCTGGGCGCGGAAATAGAACACCGCTTGTCCCAGAAGCTGAACCGCCAGATTCTGGCCCCGCTTTTCCGGGCAAAGAACCATATAGTCCATCTGTCCGGTGTCCTCAGAGCACGAGGAGAGGTAAAGGCTGCCGACAGGGGAATCTTCCAGCATCGCCGTAAAGACCGTACCGCTGTGTTCGGGCAGCTCCAGCCCCGGCAGGGCTGAAATACCGGGCCGGAACCACAGGTTTTGGTTCTTGCCTGCAGGCTTGCGGCACGGCGCATCCAGATGGCTGCTGTCATTGAGATAGGAAAAGGAATACGTGCCGCCGTCATAATGAAGCAGGGAGACCGAAGTGTTTTGAAATGGATCCGCCTGCTCCGCTGGAAACAGCTTGAGGCAAACACCGCGCAGAATGGCGCCGTGGGTGAAAATTGCGATGGTCTTCCCCGCGTTATCCTCAGCAGCTCTAGTCATGGCTTCAAGAAACCGGGCGGTATATTCTTCAAATATCTCGCCACCCTCCACATGCCAGTGGATCGGATCATGGTAAAAGGCGTCCATTCCAGCCGGGTCATGACGGAAGAGCCAACCGAAGGTCCGGTCCTCCCAGACGCCAAAATGGATCTCGCGAAAGCCCGGGTCCAAGCGAAGCGGAAGCGCCTTGGGCAGATAGACCGCTCTGGCGGTCATCTGCGTGCGAATCAGGTCGCTGGCATAGCAGGCATCCACCGGAACCTCCGCGAAACGGCGCTCCAGCGCCGCGACTTGACATAGGCCGTTGGCCGTCAGGCGTGATTCAAATTGTCCATGGACGCGGCGATAGAGATTCCCCTCCGCCTCGGCATGCCGCACCAGATAAATGTTCGTCATCAAAATCGCCGTCCTGTTTCAGAATTGTGCATGCGAATCAAGAGTTGAATTGTTCGGAAAATGTCCAATTTTTCCGAAAGTGGTTCAACTATTTATATAGACCGGTGCCGTAGTCAACCGTCAGCGATGGGCGAAAGGAAGCCCGCCCCGCAAAGACGTTTAACCAATGATTCGCATTGTTCCTATTATATCACAACGCGGCTCGCCTGAACATTGTCATTTTTTCTCTGCGTAGCAGACGCCATCCGGGGCAAACTAAGTCCGGGAGGAATGCAGAATGAAAACGAAGTCTTTTTTGTTTACCATGGGGCTTGGCATGGTGGCAGGCGCGGCAGCCATGCTGATGATTCCCCGTCACTCAGAGGCATACCGCATGGCGGATGACGCAGTGCAAACCCTGAAGCAGGAAGCTGGCAAAATGCTGGATTCCATTCATTTGAACTGAACGCGGCAATTGTGCTTCCAACTTCCGATCTTATTTGCACAGGGCGGGGTCTGCCCCGCCCTGTAGGGGTAGGGCCGCCGATGACCGGCCCTTGCGCCCTCTCCAACGCGAAGCAAGAGGGGTGAAATGCCCCGTAGGGTCCGCGCAGGCGCGTCATTTCCGATTCGCGTCTTCGGGTACGCGGCGGCAGTCCTTTCAGAAAAATAACAAATTTTACAAATTTTAAGTTGAATCACCCGGCTAGCTGTGTTACAATCGGCAAGAAATAGAAATCTGACGCTCTGGACGTACACACAATGATTATGAGAAAAGAGGTACTTCATCATGCATTTTAAGGATATGCCCTATTCACGCATTACATACGAGGAAGTGGAACAACGCTACCGGGCGCTTCAGGAGGAATTCCGGCACGCCGGCAGCGCTGAAGCCTGTATGGCCGTGATCCGCAAGCGCTATGCTCTGATTGACGACTTAACTGTGAAGGAAATCTGCCATGTGCGGCATGATATGAACGTCAATGACCCCTTCTATGCCGCAGAGAAAGCCTACTACGATGAGATCGGCCCAAAGATTCTGGACCTTTCGAACCAATTTGACAAGCTGCTGCTGGAATCTCCCTTCCGTCCCGAGTTGGAAAAAATACTCGGTCCGATGGCTTTCCCCATGATGGAGGAGGCGCAGAAGTCCTTTGACGAGCGTCTGATTCCTCTGGCGCAGGAAGAGAACGTCCTCATCAGCCAGTACAAACAGATTGTCTCCAACGCCACGGTGCTATGGGAGGGCAAGCAGATCAAGCGCAATCGCATGAGTCCCTACACCAAGTCCGAAGACCGGGAAACCCGCCGCAAAGCGTCCTTGGCCGTCTCCGATTCCTGGGAGGCACAGCGGAATAAGCTGGAGGAAATCTACGACAAGATCGTCTGCAACCGCCAGAAGCAGGCAGAGGTCATGGGCTATGCCAACTATATGGAACTGAGCTACCACCTGATGACCCGAATTGGCTATGGGCCGGAGGACGTTGCCCGGTTCCGTGAGCAGGTCAAGCAGCACCTGGTTCCCTTTCTGGGACAGCTGCAGGAACGCCGCCGCATTCGTCTGGGGCTGGATCACCTCTACTCCTATGACGGAGGCTTGTATTTCCTCAACGGCAACCCCACCGTCACGGGTACCACGGAGGACAGCCTGGAGGCCACGCGGAAAATGTACACCGAAATGTCCCCGGAAACGGCGGAATTTATCGCCTATCTGCTGGACAATGGCCTGTACGATGTGGAGATTCGCAACGGCAAGGTGGGCGGCGGCTATATGACCACCTTTGAAAAATACCGCGCCCCGTTCATCATGGCCAACTTTGACGGCACCACGGAGAATGCCTATATCATGTGCCACGAGGGCGGCCATGCGTTCCAGGGCTATCTCAAGCGCAACGAGGAAATCAAGGAGCGCCGCTCCTACACCTCTGAGACGGCTGAGACCCACGCCATGTCCATGGAGTTCTTCGCCGAGCCTTATATGAAGCTTTTCTTCGGCGACCGGGCGGACGACTACAACACCATGCATCTGGAGGACGCGCTGAAGCTGATCGCCAGCGAGTGCCAGCAGGACGAGTTCCAGCAGCTGATCTATGAAAATCCCGATATGACCTCGGAGGAACGCAACGCCGTCTGGAAACGTCTGGACAAGGAATATTTCCCCTGGATTGACTATCAGGGAAATGTCAATCTGCAGGAAGGCCGCCGCTGGCAGCGTATCACGCATATGTATCAGTGGCCGTTCTACGCCATTGACTACGCCCTGGCCCAGGTCTGCGCCCTGGAATACTACCATTGGATGAACACCGATTTCGGCGCTGCCTGGAAGAGCTACCTGACATTCTGCCGTGACACCGGCACCAAGAGCTTCCCCCAACTGGTGGCAGACGCCGGTCTGGACGATCCGTTCAAGGCGGAAACCATGGTTCATCTGGTCAACTGGCTGCAGAGCCGGTTGGATTAAGAATTCTGATTTTTTGATCTTTATCAAATGGGCAGCGGCCATCACCGCTGCCCATTTTTCCGCCTTATCAACTTTGGCCAAATGCGCAAACCATGCTGACATTGGAACTGACACATGGCAGGATCGGCGCGGTTTTGGAATCGAAAGCATGCTTATTTTAGAGTCAAAAATCTTTAGAGAGAAAGGGAAAAGGGAGTGGGAAAGAAGCCCTTCAAATTCCTATCATAAGATGGACAACACGAACCGGGGCGTGCCGGGCTGTTCGGTTCCTACAACCTGGTTGGATTTCTTCAACGGGCGGTTCGCTGTGGCGGCCGGTCCGCATCCATGCGGATTCTGCGGACCAATCGGATATTTCACGAACCGTTTACTCTTGATTCGCAGGATCAATTTCCCTCCACGCGCAAGTGCAAGCGTCCTTTTTCCACACTCTCGCCGCGTTTTCTTCGGCGAACTGCTTGCTGTACAGGTCATGGTAGTAGCCGCGCTTTTGCAGCAGCTCCAGGTGCTTGCCCTGTTCCACAATCTTTCCGTCCTTGACCACCAGGATCAGGTCTGCCTTCCGGATGGTTGACAGGCGGTGAGCAATCAGAAAGCTGGTACGATCCCGCAGAAGATGGTCAATGGCCTGCTGAATCAGCTGCTCGGTCTGGGTGTCAATGGAGGATGTGGCCTCGTCCAGGACGAAGATGCGCGGGTCCGCGAGAACTGCCCGGGCGAAGGAGATCAGCTGCTTCTCGCCGGTGGAAAGCCGGTCTCCGCCCTCGCCCACATCGCTGTCCCAGCCCTTTTCCAGCTTGGCAACCACGGTATCGGCGGAGACGGCCTTCGCCGCGGCCTCCACCTCTTCATCTGTGGCGTCCAGGCGGCCATAGCGGATGTTCTCCCGGACCGTGCCGGAGAACAGATGGGGATTCTGCAGCACATAGCCGATGTTGGAATGAAGCCAAAGCTGGCTTCGCTCCCGATAGTCCCGGCCGTCAATCCAAATCTCCCCCGCTGTCGGTTCAAAGAACCGGCAGACCAGGTTGACCATGGTACTCTTGCCCGCACCGGTCTCACCGACAATGGCCACTGTGGTACCCGCGGGAATTTTCAAGGAGAAGTGGGACAACACATCCTCGCCGCCGTCGGGATAGCGGAAGGTCACATCCCGAAATTCGATGTCGCCGCGAAGCGGCTCCCAGTTCTCACACTTGGGGTGGAAGGCGTCGCCGTAGCGTGCCTCCACCTCCGGCGTGTCGCGGACCTGGGGCTTCTGGTCCATCAGGTCTGTGACACGCTCGATAGATGCCTGGAGGGAAATAAACTCTGCAATGTTGGAGGCGGTCATCTGGACCGGTTCAAAAATGCCCACTGCATAGCTGGTGAAGGTTGACAACGTTGCAATCTCCATGACCTGTTCCAGAACCAGATAGCCGCCACGCAAAAGAACAATCGCCACAGCCATGGTGGAGGCAAACAGAACCAGAGGAATATAAATGGCATTCAGCCGGGCGGCGCGGATGCCGGAATGCTGCATAGAAGACGTCAAATCCTGAAAGGCCGCCGCGTTCTGGTCCTCAATAACCAACGTCTTGGACGTCTTTGCCCCGGTGATTCCCTCGTTAAAGGCGCCGGTGATTTTGGAATTGAGTTTGCGGACCTTGCGGTTCCAGTGGAGGATTCGGTTCTGGAAGTAGAGCGTCAGCACTGCCATGACCGGCACAATGACAATGACCACCAGGGCCAGCTTCCAATTCAGAAGCAGCATAGCCGCAAAGGTACCCACAACATAGAACACCGACCACAGAATATCCACGAGGTTCCACGCGATCATACCGGCAATCCGGTTGGTATCGCTCATGACACGGCTCAGCAGATAGCCTACCGGCGTAACATTGTAGAAAGAAAAGGAAAGGGTCTGCAAATGGGTAAACAGGTTCCGGCGCAGATCCCGGCCCATGTTCATTTCAATGCGCATAGAATTGCGGGAAAAGGCCACAACGGAGAACGCCGACACAAGCAGCGCCGCCAGATAGACCAGCGCATAGGGTAACATTCCCTGAAGCGTTTCGCCCCCGATGAAGTGCAGTACCGCGTAACGTTGAAACAGGGGAACTGTGATATCCACCAATGCTGTGACCAGATTGAAAATAAACATTCCGGCAAACGCCCGCTTATAACCGGACAGAACGGGGAACAGCCGCTTCCAGATTCTCCAGTCAAAGGATTTTGTATATTCCTGTTCGTCAAAGGCAGCCATTACGCCTCGCCCCCCTTCTCAATCAAAGCTCTGTCATCGCTGCTCATTTGAATATCATAGATTTCCTTGTAAATGCCGGGTCGGGAGATCAGTTCGCTGTGGGTGCCGATATCCGCTACTCTGCCGCCGTCCAGAACCAAAATCCGGTCCGCCTGCATCAGCGTCGTTACCCGGTGGGAAATCAGAATCACGGTGGCGTCTCCCAGATTTTCGTGAAGAGCGATGCGGATTTTTGCGTCAGTATCCGCATCCACGGCGGACAGGGAATCGTCAAAGACCATAATGGGAGCCTGCTGGAGCAGCATCCGGGCCATGGCCACGCGCTGCTTCTGGCCGCCGGAGAGGGTCACGCCCCGCTCCCCTACCACGGTGTCATAGCCGTCCGGGAATTCCGTAATCGCCTCGTCCACACAGGCTATGGAGGCGGCTTTGCGCAGCTCGGCTTCGGACGCGTCCGGGTGGGTGGCAGTGATATTCTCCCGGATGGTCTGGGAAAAAAGAAACGGCTCCTGCAGCACCAGGCCGATTTTACGCCGCAGCTCTGCCCGCTTCATTTGGCGGATATCCACGCCGCCGATGGTAATCCTCCCCTGTCCCTCGCCCAGGTCATAAAGCCGGTCCAGGAGATGGACCAAGGTACTCTTGCCGGAGCCGGTGCCGCCGAGAATGGCAAAGGTGCTGCCCTTGCGGATGGTGAAAGACGCATCCTTCAAAACCTGCTGACCGGCATAGCCGAAGGTCACATGGTCGAAGACGATATCGCCATCCACAGAGGCGCTCACCGCGCCGGGAATATCCTCCTCCTCCGGAGCTTTCAGAATATAACCCACCCGGTCCATGGAGACGCCCGCCTTGCTCATATCCGACAGAACACGGCCCAGGGAACGGACCGGCCAGGTCAAGGATTCGTTATAAGTGAGAAAGGCCAGGAAGGAGCCCAGCGTCATGTTTCCATGCACCGTCTCCACCACGCCCGCCAGCAGAATAACCATGACCTGAAGTCCGGTCAGGAAGGTGCCGGAGGCCCAATAGACCGACAGGAGCTTGCCAAGCTTGATCCACAGGTTGGAAAAGCGCTCATTCTTCTGATTGAACCGGTCCACTTCAAAACGCTCCCGGCCAAAGGCCCGGACCACGCGGACGCCGGTCAGATTCTCCTGAGCGCAGGTGGTCAGTTCTCCCTCCGCCTCGTCAGCCGCCTGAAATCGGGAGGAGATTTTCTTATAAAAAAGGCCGGAGGACAGGCCCACAATGGGGATAAATGCCAAGGCCACCAAGGACAGCTTTACATTCATAGAAAACATGATGCTCATGTACAGGATGATCAGGAACACCGTCCGCACCACCTCCACCAGCTGGTTGCACACGAAGCTGCGAATCACGTCCACATCCGAGGTGCAGCGCTGGATCATGTCACCGGTGGAATGGGCCGTGTGCCAAGCAAAGCTCAGGTGCTGAATGTGACTGTAGAGGTCATCGCGGATTCTCTTGACGAAGCCCTCGGAGCCTTTGGACAGATAGATTCTCTGGCCAAAGCTGCAAATGCCCCGGAGTACCGCCGTAGCCATGACGCCCAGCGCCGCGATCCACAGAGCGCGGACCGGCTCGGCCCGCAGGTCCTCCAGCTGTACCCAGCGCGCCAATCCCTGCGGCAGGTCCACAGGCTCTGTGTCCAGAACGGAATCCACCGTGATTCGGATGATTTGCGGCGTCAGCGCGTTGAACACCATACTGAGACACGCGCAGACCAGCGCAGCGATGAAAAAGCCCAGGACCGGCCTGAGATAGGTCATGACCAGCGAAGTTTTTTCCCGCCGCGACAATTTGTCTTGCGGTTCCATAAAATTCCTCCTTTGTAAATGAGTACAAAAAACACCCCTCTGAGACCAGAGGGGTGCGGAACGCCAAACTCTACCGGCCTTGACAGGCCCAAAAAGCGGCGCACAAATAACCCTCCGGACGCACTTGCCCCTTGAGAATCTCATTCCCTCTAACAAACAGCCGGTTGAACATATCACGCGCCTCCTTTCAGGTTATTTTTATTCAGTCCTGGCTTAGTATAAGCCCTTTGGTTGGAATTGTCAAGGGAAAACCATGCAAAAAAAGAGAAATCCAATGCTTTTAGCGTCTCAGTTTTCGCTTGTTCCATGTCGTTCGCCTACAGATATCGTCAAAGCGTAATCAAAATTCAGTCCTTTTTGGTGCGTCCGCCGGCCTGAGATAAAATCAGCTTTTCAAAGCCTCCCGCAGGACATGCCGAAGCCGGAACCGGCAAAGCAGCCTTGTCTTCTCTTTCCAATACCTCATAAGGTGAACCTCGGATGTCACGCTGATGCCTGTTAACAGCTAGTCCCTTACAGACTTTTTACCACAGGCTGACGACATATCTGTCACAACGCAAAAGGACCGCTGCATAGCAGCGATCCTTTTGCGTTAGGAACCATTACACCAGCTCGATGATTGCCATCTCTGCGGCGTCTCCCTTGCGGGCGCCCAGACGGGTCACACGGGTATAGCCGCCATTGCGGTCAGCATACTTGGGTGCGATCTCGCTAAAGACTTTTTTTGCTACATCTTCCTTGGTGATATAAGCCAAAGCCCGACGATAGGACGCCAAGGTGTTCTTCTTACCCAGCGTAATCATCTTTTCGGCGATGGGCTGGACCTCCTTCGCTCTATAGAACGTGGTTTCCAGCTTGCCGTTCTCAAACAGATAGGTGGTCATTGCTCTGAGCATGGCCTTTCTCTGATCGCTGGTTCTGCCCAGCTTACGAGTACCAAACATACGTTTTCCCTCCTTTTTGCAAGGTGATCGCTAATTGTTGCTGGCAGAATCCTCGCTGGCCAGGCTAAGACCCATGGCGGCCAGCTTATTCTGCACTTCTTCAAGAGACTTTCTGCCCATATTGCGGACCTTCATCATGTCTTCACCGGTTCTGGAGATCAGATCCTCAACATTATTGATGTTGGCACGCTTGAGGCAGTTGAAGCTTCTGACGGACAGATCAAGCTCTTCAATGGTCAGCTCCAGAACCTTTGCTCTGGGCGACTCGGCTTTTTCCACCACTGTAGATCTGCTGGATACGTTCTCAGAGAGATCCGTAAACAACGTCAGATGGTCGGAAAGAATCTTCGCACCGAGAGACACCGCATCACGCGCCGTGATGGTGGAGTCAGTCCAGACCTCCAGGGTCAGCTTGTCATAATCGGTCATATTGCCAACACGGGTGTTCTCCACATTGTAATTCACCTTGTAGACCGGCGTGTAAATCGAATCAATGGCAATGACGCCAATGGGCATCTGGGGGTTCTTGTTCCGGTCTGCCGGAACATAACCACGGCCATGGCTCAAGGTGATCTCCATATTAAAGGCTGCATCGGGTCCCAGGAAGCAAATGTGCTGTTCGGGGTTGAGAATCTCAACCTCACCATCGGCTTTGATATCGCCGGCGGTCACTTCACATTCGCCAGCTGCGTCGATGTAAACCGTTTTCACGCCCTGGCAGTGGAGTCTTGCAATGATTTTCTTCACATTCAGCACAATCTCGGTCACGTCTTCCTTGACGCCGGGAATCGTGCTGAACTCATGCTGGACACCGGCGATCTTGATGGAGGTCGCAGCCGTGCCAGGCAAAGAAGAAAGCAGGATTCTTCTGAGGGAGTTACCCAAGGTCGTACCGTAGCCCCGTTCCAGGGGCTCCACCACATATTTGCCATAGGAACTGTTATCAGGGGAATCGATGCATTCAATGCGAGGCTTTTCAATTTCTACCATTTAATAAATACCCTCCTTGTAACTCCGAAACATACGTTCCGTGCCGATTTCAGCTTACCAATAAACGAGGGTGAAGCGTTACTTGGAGTACAACTCGACGATCAGGTTCTCTGCAATCTCAAAGTCAATATCGTCTCTTGCGGGCAGTGCGATAACCTTGCCCTGCAGGCTATTCTTGTCGCGGTCCAACCACTTGGGCGCAGCAATGAAAGCGTCATCCTCCTTCAGCTTCTTGAAGCGGGTGGTGGAAGTGCTCTTCTCGCTGACTGCGATCACATCCCCGACGCTCACCAGGAAGGAGGGGATGTTGACACGCTTACCGTTGACGGTATAGTGGCCATGGTTGACCAACTGACGGGCCTCACGGCGGGTAGAAGCAAAGCCGAGGCGATAAACCACATTGTCCAGGCGGCGCTCGATGAGGCTCAGCAGATTCTCACCGGTATTGCCGTTCATGCGGTCGGCCTTTTCATAGTACATTCTGAACTGCTTCTCCAGAATGCCGTATACAAACTTGACCTTTTGCTTCTCAGTCAGCTGCATAGCGTACTCAGACTTCTTTGCACGTCTCTGGCCGCCAGGATTCTTATTGGAAGTCTTGGAGTAGCCCATCACGGCAGGAGAGACCCCGAGTGTTCTGCAGCGCTTGAGAACAGGCTGTGTGTTTTTAGCCATAGGTGATTTTCCTCCTTCTGCGAATTAAACGCGGCGTCTTTTGGGAGGACGGCAGCCATTATGAGGAATGGGAGTTACGTCCTTAATCATGGTCACTTCCAGACCGGCGGACTGCAGCGCACGAATGGCTGCTTCACGGCCCTGGCCGGGACCCTTGACATACACTTCAACGGTCTTCAGGCCACAGTTCTCGATGGCCGCCTTGGCAGCGGTCTCGGCTGCCATTTGGGCAGCATAGGGTGTGGACTTTCTGGAGCCGCGGAAGCCCAGACCACCGGAGGAAGCCCAGGAAAGGGCGTTGCCGTTGGTGTCGGTGATTGTCACCATGGTGTTATTGAAAGAAGAGCGGATATGCGCGGCGCCCTTCTCGATGTTTTTGCGCTCCTTGCGGCGCTTGACAACTTTCTTTGCATTTGCTTTGGCCATTGCGATATCCCTCCTTTACTTCTTCTTGTTAGCGATGGTCTTCTTGGGACCCTTACGAGTACGAGCGTTGGTCTTGGTTCTCTGACCACGAACGGGCAGACCTCTTCTGTGGCGCACGCCACGATAGCAGCCAATTTCCGTCAGACGCTTGATATTCAGGGCCACCTCACGGCGCAGATCGCCTTCGATGGTGTAGTGTTTATCAATGACTTCGCGCAATGCGGCCTCCTGGTCGTCGGTCAGATCCTTGACACGGGTGTCGGGATCGATATTGGCCTGTTCCAGAATGTCCTTTGCGCTCTTTCTGCCGATGCCGTAGATATAAGTCAAACCGATTTCGATTC
>CAYTXW010000037.1:0-12156 GCA_964441575.1 uncultured Oscillospiraceae bacterium | reverse complement strand
GGTACGTTTCATCGGTAAAATCTGTTGTCGATACAACCCCCTGCTGTGCATGGGCGTCCGTAAGGCAGCAAGCTGCCAACGGCTGCCTCAAGCCTCCGCTTCGCTCCGGCAGCCCCCTAAAAAGGGGCACGAGGGCTTGCCTTGTGTCGTTGGCTGTTTTAATACGCAATTCCCCAATAGATGCTGTGCTTGGCGGGTCTGCCGCAGATGGGGCAGACATCGGACAGATGCTCCTGCTTCAAGGGCATGCAGCGGGAGGACAAGCCGGTTTCCTCCTTCATTTTCAGCTCACAAGCCTGATCGCCGCACCACATGGTCTTAATGAAGCCGCCGTTTTCCTGCTGGAGCCGCTTGACCTCCTCCAGGGAATGGGCTTCATAGATATGCTCCTCCAGGTCGCGTTTGGCCTTTTCAAACATCCCCGTGTGGACCAGCGCCAACTGCTCCTGTACGGCGGCCTCCAGGGCCTCCAGCTTGACAAAGGTCTTCTCGCCGTCATTCCGGCGGACCAGAACGCACTGGCCGTTCTCCAAATCCCGGGGGCCGCACTCCACTCGAAGCGGTACGCCCTTCATCTCATACTCGGCGCATTTCCAGCCCATGGAATAATCGGAGTCGTCCATTTTCACCCGGTAGCCGGCCGCCGTCAGGCGGTCCCGCAGGGCAGAAGCGCCCTCCAGCACACCGGGCTTGTGCTGGGCAATGGGCAGAATAACCACCTGAATGGGGGCAATCTGCGGCGGCAGAACCAGGCCGTTGTTGTCGCCATGGGCCATAATCACCGCGCCGATCATGCGGGTAGTCGCGCCCCATGAGGTCTGGAACGGATATTGCAGCTTGTTGTCCCGGCCCGTAAAGGTCACGTTATAGGCGCGGCTGAACTTGTCTCCAAAATAGTGGGAGGTCGCGCCCTGGAGGGCCTTGTGGTCCTTCATCATGCACTCCACCGTATAGGTGGCCTCCGCACCGGCGAATTTTTCTTTATCCGTCTTGCGGCCCCGTACCACGGGGATTGCCAGCACATTCTCAAAGAAATCGGCATAGCAGTTGAGCTGCTGCTCTGTCTCTGCCTGAGCTTCTTCTGCGGTTTCGTGGATGGTATGACCCTCCTGCCACCAGAATTCCCGGGAGCGCAGAAACGGACGGGTTGTCTTTTCCCAGCGAATCACGGAACACCACTGATTATAGAGCATGGGCAACTGGCGGTAGCTCTGGAGAATATTGGACCAATGGTCGCAGAACATGGTTTCAGAAGTGGGCCGGAAGGCCAGCCGCTCCTCCAGCTTCTCGTTGCCGCCCATTGTCACCCAGGCGACCTCAGGGGCGAAGCCGTTGACCAGCTCTCCCTCCTTTTTCAGCAAGCTCTCGGGAATCAACACCGGCATGGCCACATTCTCATGGCCGGTTTTTTTAAACTCTCCGTCCATGATGCGCTGTATATTCTCCCAAATGGCATAGCCATAGGGCCGCAGAATCGTGAAGCCTTTGACACTGGCATACTCCACCAGTTCCGCCTTGCGGCACACATCTGTGTACCACTGGGCAAAATCCACCTCCATATCGGTGATCTGTTCAACCTTCTTTTCTTTCGCCATCTATAATTCCTCCCTTTCGAAGTATATTACGCCATTTTATACGATTTCATTTTATCACATCTGTCAATCCCCCCGGCATACAATGAGATACATTGAAAAGAAGGAGTGCGCCCATGGATGAATTTTTGATTGCCCTTGATCCCGCCACCGCCCAGTTTTATGACCGCATCGCCCACGCCGCGCAGCGGACCACGGAGGAGGTCCTGCAGGACGCCCTGTTCAAGCTGGCCGGAGAACTGTCCCTGGAAGCCCTGGCCCGGAGAAAATAGCCGTTTGCATTCCCCGGCGGATTTGGTATAATACCATTAGAAATCTGCCACATAGGAGTCGGGTTGTATGAAATCCATTCGCGACATTTATAAGATCGGCAAAGGTCCTTCCAGCTCCCATACCATCGGGCCGGAACGTGCCGCCAAGCTATTTCAGAAAAGCCACCCCGATGCCGAGGGCTTCCGGGTGGCGCTCTATGGCTCCATGAGCAAAACCGGCAAGGGCCACGGTACGGACCGGGTTCTGCGGGAGGTCCTCTCTCCCCTGCCCACAGAAATTATTTTCTGCGAAGAAACCCCCGCCGATGTCACCCATCCCAATACTCTGGATTTCGCGGCGCTGAAAGCCGGTCATATCTATGATACCATGCGTGTGGAGTCCATCGGCGGCGGTGACATCCGGATACCGGGCCATGCCGGTTTGGAGCTGTCGGAGGTTTATCCGGAAAACTCCTTCGCCGAGGTGGAGCAGTTCTGCCGCTTCCGCGGCCTGGATCTGGCCGAATATGTGGAGATCAACGAAGGGGCGGACATCTGGGACTTCCTGTCGGAGATTTGGGAAACCATGAAGCGCTCCGTGCAAGAGGGCCTGGCCGCTGAAGGCATTCTGCCCGGCGGCCTGCGGGTGGAGCGCCGGGCCAAAATGCTCTATGAGAATCCCGCTCCCAATGAGGTTCCCCAGGTGCGGGAGTGCCGGATTGTCTCGGCCTATGCCTTCGCTGTCAGCGAACAGAACGCAGACTGCGGCACCATTGTCACCGCCCCCACCTGTGGCGCCTGTGGCGTGGTCCCCGCCTCCCTGCTCTATGTGCAGCAGCAGCGGAAGCTGACAGACGCAAAGATGCTGCAGGGTCTGGCCGTAGCGGGTCTCATCGGCAACCTCATCAAGCAGAACGCCTCTATTTCCGGCGCGGAGTGCGGCTGTCAGGCAGAAATCGGCTCCGCCTGCTCCATGGCCGCCGCCGCCCTGACGTATCTGTTCGGTCTCAGCACCAACCAGATCCAGTACGCGGCGGAAATCGCTCTGGAGCATCACCTGGGGCTGACCTGTGACCCCATCTGCGGTCTGGTCCAGGTTCCCTGCATTGAGCGCAACGCCGTTGCCGCCATGCGGGCCATGAACGCCTGCAACCTGGCCTATTTTCTGACCGACACGCAACGCATCTCCTTCGACATGGTAGTAAAAACCATGTACGAAACCGGCATCAGCCTGAACCAGCGCTTCCGGGAAACCTCCGAGGGCGGCCTGGCCAAGATGTTCAACCGCCGGAGACATGAGCTATAACCGGAAAAACACCTCAGACCGCATGGATGGGCCGGCTGTCCATGCGGTTTATCTTGCTTTTTCGCTAAAGACTATGCGGATTTTCTGCGGCGCATGGCCGAAACCGGGTATAAAACCAAGTCCGGCAAGATAGCGGAATTTTAGAAAGCACCGCACAAATGCCTGTTTGGCAGCAAAAGGGGATTCCGACCGAGAATCGCGATCGGAATCCCCTTCAAAATTGTGTCCGTATATGCGCACTGATTGAAGCTTTGCGGTCTGGTTTTGTAGACCTCGACGGCGTGTTTTTCGAAAAAGCCGTTTCTGCCTCACCGCAGCAAAGACATGTTCCGCTTCAGCTGTATGAAGGACTTTTCACGCGCTCTGTGCTTGATCTGCACGCAGGAACGCTTGGAGTTGCGTCTGCCTCTGGGATGGACAGCGATTGACGGCGCCTCGATGAAGGTGGAGTCCGCAGCTGACAGCTATTTTCAGGCAGGACCTCTATTCTATCTTCCTTCTTTATCTTTCTTCGGTGACTTTCCGCCTAAAATCATTGTGACAATGTCAAGTACGCCTTCTACGATCAGGGAAATGCCGGTAAATACCCACAGGACAACCGTGGATGTAAATGGGCTTTGAAGGATGACAACAGCGCAAATAATGGAAACAACGGCATTGATTGCCGGAAAAAGCCATTTCTTATATTTCCTGCGGATCATATCAACGGTTAATTGTATCTTGCCAATACCAACCGCTAAGATCGCGATGCCATAGAGGATCGTAAGCACGGGAAAAGTAACGATGAACCACTCCGTTTTCAATACGCAGAACAGACCGCCAAGAAGAATAAGAATACCTTTTGTGAGCGTCTGCCCGATGGCGGCTTCTTTCGTATCCATACGAAAATATTTCACAATTTCAACGATACCAAGGATCGCCATAACGGCGCCTGTGATTTGAATGATCATTGAAGTAAATCCAACGGGGTTTATCATCAGCAAGATACCCACTATCAATTCGAAGATACACAGCGCAATGCCGTTCACGTTTTCTTTCAGAGATTTCATTTAACGGTTCCTCCTGTACAGATATTGATTTTTTGGCGCTTGACACCAACCTCCATTAGTAATATAATTTTACTACAACGGATGTCGCTCTTACAACAGCCAGTTGCTTTGATTATGATGTAAATGCAACAGCATCTGATAAATTGTTGCGTTATTTTGAAAATTAGTTTTTGGGGTAGGTCTCATGTCCAAAGAAAACCAAAGGGTCGTTATCACAAAGCGGATGCTGAAGGAAAGCATCATGGCGCTCCTTGAAAAAAAGCGCATTGATGAAATCAGTGTTGTTGAATTATGTACATTATCCGGAATCAACAGAACCACCTTTTACCGTCATTATCAAACGCCGCACGATGTCCTGTTGGAAATGGAGCATGATTTTGTCAAAGAGCTATACGCTGCAGTACCGCATTCCGGGTGTACGATTGATGTGAAAGGCAATACCGTCAAATTATGTCAATTTATCCTTGAGAGAAAAGATACTGTTAAACGTTTTATGCAAAATAATACTGACAGCAATCTGATTCATATCTTTCAGTATTTTACCAGTCTTTTTTTTACTTCCAGAAAAATTCTATATAAGGGGCATGACATGGATGCTGAGACATTCCAACTGATTCAAACCCTGTTTTCTTATGGTATATACGCGCTGATCCGGCAGTGGATTGTTGAAGATGTCCCCGTTTCACCGGAAAAGATTGCCGGAATCATTACAAGTACATTTGAACATGATTTTTCGTTCCTGTAAATTCTCTATGGAATAATATGGAACTTTGTCCGGTGAAATCAATCGGATAAGTCTGCGTTGTAAAAAATGTGACCCATTTTTTGAGAAGCGGGAGAGATGTGGAATGACTGAGATCATTAAAAATTATGTAAACCTCCATCGTGGTATAGAATCGGGACACCAGGATGGAGGTTCATACAATCTTTGAAATGGTCTTGAGCGGTCGGTTGCGCGAATAAGGGTAGCGTCTTGCTCGTTTTTTTCGCTACTCCTGCGCGTTCCGGCGCAGAAGGTCGTATTTGATGTCCCACAGTTTTTGGGACAGATCCACATAATAGGTATGAGGATTGTCGAAGCGCTTGACCTCATCCCACAGCGCGTCCACTTCTTTTTTGCAGTAATCTTGAATCTCTTGCAGCGCAGGCAGATGATAGACCAGTTCCCCGTTTTGGAAAATCGGAACTTGCATCTCCCGGGCTGTGTAGTTATAGACCCGTTTGTGCTTCCAGGTGGCTTCCGGGTCGAAGATGGTGATGTCCCGGCGGTCATCCACCGTCTCGTCATAGACGCAGAGATAGTCGGCGATCGCCTTCCCCGTATCGTTGCCGTAGAAGCGGTAGAGCTTTTTAAAATGAGGATTGGTGATTTTACCCACGTTTTCGCTGATTTTGATTTTGGGGATGATGTTCCCCTGACTGTCCTCCACAGCGGCCAGCTTATAAACGCCGCCAAAGACCGGCTCAGATTTGGCGGTAATCAGCCGCTCGCCAACGCCAAACAGATCAATCTGCGCACCTTGCTGCAGAAGGTCCTGAATAATATACTCATCTAAGGAGTTGGACACGGAGATTTTGCAGCTCTCCCATCCGGCCTCGTCCAGCATTTTGCGAGCCATTTTGGTCAAATAGGTCATGTCGCCGCTGTCCAGGCGGATGGCGCATTTGGTCAGGCCCCGGGGCCGCAAGACATCGTTAAAGGCCCGAATGGCATCGGGAATGCCCTGCTTCAGCGTATTATAGGTATCCACCAGAAGGGTGGGATTGTCGGGATAGATTTCGCAGTAGGTTTTAAACGCCTCGTACTGGCTGTCAAACATCTGGACCCAGGAATGGGCCATGGTGCCGCCGGCATAGACACCATAGATCTGGTCGGAGATGGTGCAGGCTGTTCCGGCACAGCCGCCGATATAGGCGGCGCGGGCGCCCAGAATCGCGCCATCGGCGCCCTGGGCCCGGCGAGAGCCGAACTCCAGCACGGCCCTGCCCTGGGCCGCACGGACCACGCGGTTGGCCTTGGTCGCAATCAGACTTTGATGGTTCAGGGCCAGCAGCAGATACGTCTCAATCAGCTGGGCCTGAATAGCCGGGGCGCGGACCGTTAAAATCGGCTCCCGAGGGAAGATGGGCGTCCCCTCTGGCACGGCATAAATATCGCCGGTAAAACGAAAATGCGCGAGATACTGCAAAAATTCCTCGCAGAAAATCCCCCTGCCGCGGAGATAGGCAATATCCGCCTCGTCGAAATGCAGATTTTGGATGTAATCCACCACCTGCTCCAGGCCGGCGGCAATCGCAAAGCCGCCCTTGTCCGGAACATCCCGGAAAAAAACGTCAAAGTATGTGATCCGATCCTGATATCCATATTTCAAATATCCGTTTCCCATGGTCAGCTCGTAAAAATCACAGAGCATAGACATATTCCAGGGCTGTTTTCTATTCATGGCGGCACCTCGTTTGTTTTTCCCTATTATATCACAGATTTTTGAAAAGACAACTGTCTTAACACCTTGTGTTTCGGCAGATTCTTCATCCGGACTTTTTCACAGGAAAGCCGTCTCAAAAACATCATAAATAGAGAAGCCAGCATTTTCCCAGAATTGCATTCGTCTGCGAAAAAGGACTTCCCTCGCAAAAAGCCGCGTTCTATTTGCAGGCATATCGGCATCATCAAACGAATGCGCTGCGCCGGGAGCGGCATTCGGGATTGGTTCAAGCCCAAACGGCCAAACCGGATGCGGCCTTATTCCCGATTTTCGGTGTGATTCGCACCGAAATATTCCGATCCATGTACATCGGAAAAACGGCGTAAAATTTCTGTTTTCTTTCCCGGCGCTTTCGTGTATAATAAAAGAACTACGTTCGGGAGGCGACGCCATGTATCAGGCACTGTATCGAAAATACCGGCCCCAGACCTTTGATGATGTGGTGGGCCAGCGCACCATTACGGAGACGCTGAAAACTCAGCTGCGCACGGGAAGGCTGAGCCACGCCTACCTATTCACCGGAACACGCGGCACCGGCAAAACCTCCTGTGCAAAGATTCTCGCCAAGGCCGTCAACTGCCTTGACCCCCAGGACGGTAATCCCTGCGGCCACTGCGCTGCCTGTCAGGCCATCGATTCCGGCAGCTGCATGGACGTCCTGGAGATCGACGCCGCCTCCAACAACGGCGTTGATCAGGTCCGCGCTCTGCGGGATGACGCTATCTACTCCCCCTCCGAGGTCCGGCGGCGGGTGTATATCGTGGACGAGGTTCACATGCTGTCTATGCAGGCTTTCAACGCCCTGTTGAAGATTCTTGAAGAGCCGCCCGAGCATCTGATGTTCATCCTGGCCACCACGGAGCTGCATAAGGTTCCTGCCACCATTCTCTCCCGTTGCCAGCGGTTTTCCTTCCGGCGGCTGCTGCAGGAGGATATCGCGGCCCGACTCAACTATATCGCGTATCAGGAGCATATCGACCTGGAGCCGGAGGCCGCCCGCCTGCTGGCCCGACTGGCCGACGGCGCACTCCGGGACGGCGTCAGCCTTTTGGATCAGTGTGCTTCCGCGTCTACCGGGTCCGTGACGGCAGAACTGGTCTACAGTGCCTTGGGTCTGGCCGGAGAAAAGCGGACGGCCCAACTGATGGAGGCTGTGGCCGGACACGACGCCAAAACCGCGCTGGAGCTGTTCTCCAGCCTCTACGCCGGGGGCAAGGACATTGCCGCCATGCTGGACGAGCTGACGGCTCTGAGCCGGGATCTGCTGATTCTAAAAACCGCTCCCAAAAGCGGCCTGACCATGCTCTCCGGTGTCACCACAGATCAGGAGGCTCTGGGCCTGCTGGACCGCTTCACACCGGCGGAGCTGCTGCGAATCACCACCGTTCTCCAGGAGACGGCGGCAGGCTTTGTAAAAAGCGCCAACCGCCGGGTTGACGCAGAGCTTTGTATCCTTCGGCTGTGCGACCCAAGCCTGGATCTGGATATCCGGGGTCTCAACGCCCGTCTGAGCCGGGTGGAGAACCGTCTTGCTTCCGGTCTGCCGGTGGAGCAGCCCGGGAACGCAGCGCCGGATCGTGGGGACCTGCCTCCTCTGCCCGACGATGAGGACGCGCCGCCCGCGTTTGAGGAAGCGCCGCCGGTACCGTCTCTCCGAAAGCCGGAGGATACGCCCGCAGGCTTCTGGGCGGATTTTGTGGCCAAGCTAAAGCCGGAACTTCCAAACCGCCTCAAGGGATTCTTCTCCGTCGGCGGGCCGGTGAAGCCCCAGCTGGAGGCCGGACTTCTGACCTTGGCGGCCGATTCCGAATTTGTGCGAAAGCTCGTGGATGTACCGGAAGTTTTAACGCCTGCCGCAGGAATTGCATCGGCGCTTCTGGGACAGCCCACCAGGGTTCGCTGCGTAAAAAAGGGCAAAGCGGCGCCCTGCCCCGGCAGCAAGGACCCATTGGATGATCTGTTGGCCTTTGGGCAGCAGCACGATTCCATTGTTACAATCAAAAAATAAAATAAAATACAACATAAAAGGAGTTTTTCAAAATGGCAAAAGGCGGTTATCGCGGCGGCATGCCCACAGGCGGCATGAACATGAATATGGTCAAGCAGGCCCAGAAGATGCAGCAGCAGATGCTGCAAATGCAGCAGGAAATGGAAGCCAAGGAATATGAAGCCACCGCCGGCGGCGGCATGGTGACAGCGGCGGTCAACGGCAAGCACGAGGTGCTGCGCCTCTCCATCGACCCGGAAGCCGTGGACCCGGAGGATGTGGAGATGCTTCAGGACATGGTCATCGCGGCGGTAAACGAGGCCATGCGCAAGGCCGAGGCCGACGCCTCCGCCAGCATGTCCAAGCTGACCGGCGGCCTGAATCTGGGCGGTCTGTTGTAAGATGCGCTATTTTCCCGCCGCCTTGGAGCGGCTGACCGAACAATTTGCCCGGCTGCCGGGCATCGGCGGCAAGACCGCCCAGCGGCTGGCCTTTTATGTGCTGAATCTCCCCCAGGAGGAGGCGGAGGCGTTTGCCCAAGCCATTCTGGACGCCCGCCGGACTGTCCGCACCTGTCAGGTGTGCCAAAATCTGACCGACCGAGAGATCTGCCCCATCTGTGACAGCCAGGAGCGGGATCACGGCTTGATCTGCGTGGTGGCGGAGCCGAAGGACGTCATCGCTATGGAGCGTTCCCGGGAATACAATGGTGTATATCACGTCCTCCATGGTGTCATCTCGCCCCTGAACCATGTCGGTCCCGACAATCTGCGCATTCGGGAGCTGCTGGACCGGGTGGCCCAGGGCGGTGTGCGGGAGGTCATTATGGCCACCAATCCCGACACCGAGGGCGAAGCTACGGCCATGTATTTAAGCCGCCTTCTCCGCCCGCTGGAGGTCAAAGTCACCCGTCTGGCCTACGGCATTCCCGTCGGAAGCCAGTTGGAATACGCCGATGAAGTCACCCTTCTCCGCGCCCTGGAGGGGCGGAGAGAAATTTAAAATCCGGGCTGGAGAATACCGCTCCGGCCCCGGTTCTCTTTCCGACGGATATCGTTTGCCCGTGCTGGGAATGGCTCGATCATCCCCATAATTCCCTCTCCACAGCACAAAAACCGGCTTCCTTTTCGAGAAGATTTCCGGTATAAGGAAGATAGAGAGCCGTTCAAACAAGGAGGAACTGTCGTGCAGATTGCATTTATTTCCGATTATGTCTGCCCCTACTGCCTGGTTGCAAAAGAGGCTATGAAGCAGGCGCTGGCGGAGACCGGTGTGGACGCGGAAATCACCTGGCTGCCCTTTGAGCTGACGCCGGAACCGAAGGAGCGGGTGGACACCTACCATGACGAAACGCGGAAGGCCCACTATCAGATTCTTGTGGAACCGGCCCGTCAGCTGAGACTGGATATCAAGCTTCCGCCCAAGGTGGTACCCAGACCCTACTCCCGGCTGGCCTTTGAAGGCTGGTACTACGCCTGTGAAAAAGGACGGGGCGAGATCTACAACGACCTGGTCTACCGCGCCTATTTCCTCGAGGAGCAGGATATCGGCGCAATTCCTGTGCTGGCTGGGCTGGCCCGGCGGGCTGGCCTGGATCCGGCGGATTTCACCGCCGCTTTGGAGCAGGGCGTCTACACCCGGACAGAGCAGGAGGCTGTTGCCTACGCACGGAATGTGCTTAAACCCGCCGGCGTACCGACCATCTATCTCAATGGCAGAAAAATCACGCTGCGGACCTACACCAAAGCGGAGATGGTGGACATTTTGAAGCAGGAAAACGCCGGGAGCAGCGGGCCTGGATTTTCGTGCAGCGAGGGAAGCTGCGGACTGAGATAAGGGCAAGTAAGAAGTAAGGTGTCCGCTGACGCGGACAGATTTGAAAATTTAGAACATGAAAAATTCAATCCGTCGCGCAGCGACACCTTACTTCTTCACTATTCACTCTTACCTATATTCCCGCCGCCCAGGCGGGCCTTAAAGTCCCCATATCCAAAGCGCCGCAGGCAGTGCAGTCTGCCGTCCGGTTTCAAGACGAAGATGCTTGGCAGCGGCATACCGTTGAAGGTGTTGTTCTTGCAGGTAGTGTAAATGGCCATGTCTCCAAACAGGAGCAGTTCTCCCTCCCGGAGGGGCTGCTCAAAGCTATAGTCCCCGATCACATCCCCGGCCAGGCAGGTGGGGCCGCCCAGACGGAATCGGCAGGGCAGGGCTTCCGGTTCCGCCGCGCCGTACAGCGGCGGGCGGTAGGGCATCTCCAGCACGTCCGGCATATGGCAGGCGGCGCTGGCGTCCAGGATGGCAATCCGCGTTTCTCCGTTTTGCAGCACATCCAGCACCCGGGTGGCCAGATACCCCGCGTTCAATGCGCAGGCCTCTCCCGGCTCCAGATAGACCTGTACGTCCCATTTCTGCCGGACTGTCCGGATACACCGCTCCAGACGCGGAAGATCATAGCCCGGACGGGTGATGTGATGTCCGCCGCCGAAGTTCAGCCACTTCATATGGGGCAGAACATCGCCGAACCGCGCTTCCACCGCCTCCAGGGTCCGCTCCAGATCGTCCGAATCCTGCTCGCACAGGGTGTGGAAATGCAGGCCGTCCAGCAGTGCAAGCAACGGCGGCGTCATTCTCTCCTCCCACTGGGCCCGGGTGGTCCCCAGGCGGCTGCCTGGAGCACAGGGATCATAGATGGCATGGCTCTCCTGTGTAGAGCATTCCGGATTGATTCGCAGACCCACGCTTTTTCCGGCTCTCTTGGCAATTGGTCCAAACCTCTCCAGCTGGCGGGGAGAATTGAACACAATATGGTCCGCATATTGGAGCAGCGCTTCAAATTCCGCTTCCCGGTAGGCCCCGCAGAACACATGGACCTCCTTCCCCGGCATTTCCTCCGCCCCCAGGCGGGCCTCATACAGGCCGCTGGCCTCAGTTCCGGCCAGGTAAGGCGCCAGGACCGGATAGAGGTCATAGTTGGAAAACGCCTTTTGGGCCAGCAGAATTTTGCAGCCTGTACGCGCCGCCACACCAGCTAGAATTTCCCCATTGCGGCGTAGCGCGGTCTCGTCCAGGATATAGCAGGGTGTGGGCAGCGCACCGAATACGTCCCGGGGATTTCGCCCGCCCAGCCCTGAAAAGGGCGGGCGGGCGTCTTGAATCGCATGGTTCCCCATCAGTCCACCAGCTTCGGCGTCCGGTTTTCGCTTTTGGGCAGGCCGTACCGGTCCAGCGCGTCCAGGAAGGGATCGGGGTCAAACTCCTCCACCGTATAGACGCCGGCTCTGTTCCACTCGCCCGTCAGCAGCATCAGAGCGCCGCACATGGCGGGGACGCCGGTGGTATAGCTGACAGCCTGGCTTCCCACCTCGCGGTAGCACGCCTGATGGTCGCAGACATTATAGATATAGTAGGCTTTCTCCTTGCCGTCCTTCTTGCCGTAGGCTATGCAGCCGACGTTGGTCTTTCCCTTGCTCCGGGGGCCAAGGCTG
>CAYTXW010000036.1:0-12217 GCA_964441575.1 uncultured Oscillospiraceae bacterium | reverse complement strand
GCGGATATGGCCAGGCATAAATTTACATAACTTTTTGCCCGTCCGGCGTGGAGGGTGGCGTTGAAGCAGCGAAATTCCACAGTGCCCCGGTAAAACATGGAGTGAAGATTGCAGGCGTAATATCTCGTCCAGTTATAATGCTCCGTACTTCCACCAGTATCGCCATCGTACCAAATCTGCTCCAGCCTCGTTAAATCCCTGGTTTCCGAGGCGTTTAGCTGCTTTCTGGCCTTCTTCAGCATAGGCTCCCGCACCTTCTGGCACCAGCGCTCCGCCCGGCTTTCATCCACCTGAAGAGCCTTGAACAGAATGTCCTCCTTGGAATACATGATGGACAGCAGATTTTTGAGGCTCTGCCGGTTGTGATTCGCCCCGTCAACATGAACATGCATCCCGCAGGAGGAGTTGACATAACCTCCAGCTCGCCGCAGCACACGGATACACGCCTGAAAGGTCTCCATATCCTCATAGCGGAGGATGGGCGTCACGAATTCCACCTTGTACTCGTCCCCAGCCGATACGGAGCGGCCACCGGACTTCTTCTCGGCGCGGATGCTGCTGTCCCGCATGAGCTTCCACACACGGCCCTCGCTGTCCCTTACTCCATAGGTGTCATAGGCCGAACTGAGGTGTTCCGCAGTGGCGCCAAGATACTCGGCCAGCGCCTCCGCCGCTTTCTTCCGGGTGGTCCCCGTGAACTCGATCTCCGCGCCAAAATTCTGGTTCTTGATGCCGGTCATGGGGCGTCACCGGCTTTTCCGCCCAGCGCTTTCAGTCCCGCATCCACAGCCCGAAGATTCCGGCCAATGGCCTCAATGACATTCACTGTGACGCTGTTGCCGGCCTGCTTGTAGGCCTGGGCGTCGGAGGTGATGGCCAGCAGCCGGTCGATCTGATCCTCCGCAAAGCCTTGAAGCCGCAAACACTCTCTGGGCATAAGCCGGCGAATCCTGCCGACGTCGTCGCAAAGTCCGCTCTCGTTCGGGCTTCCGCTGGTCGCCCTCCCGCCGCTCCCTTGCTCCTCCTCTCCCCACCGGACCCGCTTCGCTGGGCTCCGGCGGGGGCCCCTTTGGGTGTCACGGCGGGTGTTGCTGCCGGAATAGGCGAGGTTCACCGCGTCCCCCGGCGCCGCCTCCGCATAGCCGCGCTTTGTGGCCTCCTTAATGTACAAAACTCCAGACATTTCGCCCTTTCGGTTTGTCATCTGCGCTTTCCCATAGTCTGCTGTGATGCATCGGGACAACGCAGTCTGTGTGGGATTTCCTTTGTACAGGTCTATAAAGTACAGTCCGTTTCCACGTCCATCTGTTTTGGCAAGCTGGGTGACGGCGCTGCCCCTTGTGCTGTACACCCGCTTTCCCTGGGAGCCTCCGAGGACTTGAACAACAGCCGGTCCAGTTGTTTCTGGGACAGGTAGTATTTTTCCGGCACATCTTCGGTCAAGATATCCGACAAGATAGACCCGCCGCCTTGCCTGCGGGACACCAAAGTCCGCGCTGTTAAGCACCATCCATTCGACACCATACCCCAGGTCCGAAAGCGTACGGAGGATGGCCGCAAACGTCTGGCCTTTGTCATGGTTAAGGATTCCGGGAACATTTTCCAGCAGAAGATATGGAGGCCGTCTGGATTCAGCCAGTCTGGAAATCTCAAAGAAAAGCGTGCCTCTGGGGTCTTTGAAGCCCTTTCGCTTTCCTGCGAGGGAGAAGCTCTGGCACGGGAAGCCGCCGCATAGGAGGTCAAAGTCTGGAAGAGCTGCGGGATCAATGTCTCTTGCGTCTGGATAAAAGCATTCCTCCTTCCGAATGTCGTGGATCGCCCGGTAACCGGCATCGGCGTATTTGTCGATCTCACAGTGACCGACGCACCGAAAGCCCCCGGCCCGGTCGAAGCCGACACGGAAGCCGCCGATCCCGGCAAACATATCAAAATAACGGATCAAGTCATAAATCACCTGCTTCTGTGAAAGGTATAAATCTTCTGGTATCGCAGTTTCCTACCGTTCCAGATCGCGGCTCTGCGCGGGTCTGCTGACCACGCTGAAGCTGTCATGCTCAAGATCCAGCGCCAGAGAACTGCTGTTTTCCCAGGCAACGTGCACCTGGCCAATATCGTCGACCATGGTCACCCGGCCCAGCAGGCCCTCTGGCATCTGCTGTTCTCCCTTCATATGATGGAGCTGCACCACAGTGCCAACCGGATACCGGCGCTTAGCGAACTGTGCCATTTGATGAAGCCGGTCCCACTCGTTCATCTCAAAAATCACTTCCTTCCTGCAAAGAATGAAGGAAGCCGAGAATGGCTTCATCGTCATTCCCGGCCTCCGGTTTTGCTGTAAAAGACATGTTGTTCAGTTCCTCCCGGATTATCTCCCGGAGCGTATTTGTGAGACAGCTATCCCTTTGCCGGGCCGCCAATGCCCGGCAGACAGCTTCTGTCCGATGGCCCGGTGGAATTGCGGAGAGCGTTTCCCACGCCTGCCGCTGAATATCTACAGCCAGGTTCAACCGCAGGTTGAGCCGCCTATACTCCGGCATTTCCGTCACGCTCCGACATTTGCTCACACAGCCGCTCAAAGGCTTTGGCGTTCAGGGATGTGTCATCCAGCAGGAAAAGCCGCGACAGGCCCACATCGGGCGGGACGTGGCGTTTTAATAGATTTGCGCCGCCACCAAGGAGAATCATGGGCATGGCCCGGTAGTCCATACCGCACTCCTGGATGGCGGAAAAAAGCTGTCCGATGTATCGTTCCGCCTCCGTCTGGATGATTGCCTTGACTGCCTCCGGCAGCTCAGGCATATCTCCCCGGAGAGCCGCCTCCAGCTGGGCGCTGGTCATGGAGATTCCGAGGTTCCTGCGAATCTGCTCCGATATCTCATCCAGCAGACGGATCACGCCAAGTTCCAGACTGCGGCAGGTGGCGGCGTTGGGAATGCTGTTGTCGATGCGCATAAGGTCCACGGTCCATCCGCCAATGTCCGCCACGATCACAGAGGGGGCGTTTAAGAGTTCCTTCTGCATCAGAACGGCTGCATAGCCCTGTGGAAACAGTTTCACGTCCCGGATGGTGATGCTGTATGGCCTCCCCTCATAGCGGAAGGACACGGGCTTTCCATCCCGCAGAAGGTATTTGCGAAAAACCTTTTTGTCCCGCCCGAAGCTGGTCAGGGGCAGCCCCGCTGCCAGAATGATTTCCGCATTGGGAGGTTCCTGCCGGGCCATCAGCTCCATGGCAATGAGCGCCAGGGTCAGGAGGTAGTAATTCTCTGTTTGTGTCTTGTCTTTCTGCAAGGGCTGCCGCCCGGAGCCTGCCACATAGTATTTCCCCTCATATTCCAGAACACGTTCCATGGAATAGGGTTCATGGCCATAGACGACCAGACCGCTGGGGAAACAGAAATTCTTGGATTTCATATTGGCATAGCCATGGTCGATTCCCAGAATGATTGGCTCACTCATCTAGCGTCACCTCGATTTCTTCCATTTCTCGCAAGTGTCTGCTCCAGTTCTTTTCGGGTGCGAAGAGAGAAATCCCGGTCTTGCCAGAAGTGGATGTACAAGTTTCCCTCCGCCGTTGCCCGTGGCCGTTGTTCGAATCCTTCTCCCCAGCCGTCTGCATATTGTCCAATGATCGTTTCCTTCAGTTCAAACAATTCCGCCGCGGTCAATGGCTCCATGACGCGGCACTCTGCCACGCCATAGAGTCTCCCACGAACAGCTTCCACAGAAATGTTGACCGACTGAACTTTCTGGTCTACTACGGTGGAGCCGTGAAAGTACTCCATCAGCCCACGGTCTGCTTCATTCGGAAGCTTTTCCTGTTCGATTCCCTCCAGAATTGCCTCCTGAAAGTAGACCAGATCGCTGCCGTCCAGATATGTCATGTCCGGCTCGTCATAGTAGGCATCGTAGTCCTTTTCAGTTTCCAGCTCCGCTGTCAGCGGACTGTAGAGCTTCAAAATTTGATTTGCAGCTTCGTTCAACTTGTCACCTCCGATACAGCTTGCCCTTGAGCTGTTCCAGCGCCCAGACGCGGTGTTTCACCTTTTCTACAGAATTGTCCATGCCCTCCATCTGCCGCTGAATTCGGTGCTGAATGGCCTGAAGACGGGCCGTGTCGTTGCAGCCGGACACCACAACATAGTCCATTCCGCCGCGTCCGTTGTGAACGACCAGCACCTCCCGGAGTCCGTCCTCATCCCGGATGGAAGCCATGAGCCGCTGACCCAGCCGCTTGCAGTAGTTCCGCTGAAGGGCGTCATTACTGCCCTGTACGCCATAGTTCGCTAAAATATCCGAAATTTCCTCGGCGGAAATCTCCAGGTTTTCAGACAGCTTGTCTAAGATTTCCTGCTCAGCCTTCTCCGGAATGTCCGTCATGGGTGCACCTCCAATCTGTGGGAATCACGTTTTCTCGCAGCAGCTTTGCAATTTCCGAAAAATATTCAGAAATCGTTTGCGCTTCATCCGCGCTGGAGGCCAGCTCATCCAGCTTCATCCGGGCGCAGTCGGCCCAAGTCCGCACCTTTTCCTCGCTTGGTTCCAACTGAATTCCGTACTCAAAGGCGCGGGAATAGAGCTTTGCCAGCGTTGTCCGCTCGTCAATGGCAGCATCGGCTCTGTGGAAGTTCTTTTGGACTTTTGCCAGTTCCACAGCTTCAATGGCAGCCTGCTCCTGCTGTTCCGGCGGCAGTTCCTGCACTTGCCGGGTGATGTTGTAGCCTTGGTTGATGGACAGTTCTTTCTTGTCCAACGCCTCCTTCACCACACTTGGGGCGTTTTCCTCGATTTGCATGACCTTCCCCATGGTGCGCTCCCCAATACCGACGGCATTGGCCATCTCTTTGCGAGTGTCGACGGGCGTCACCACCTTCGGCAATGTTGCCAAAGGCGGTGACATGGTATCCGTTCTATGATTCCTTCCACAGGAAGAAAGATTTTCTTTTGCCCGTGCCTCAATATCCGGCTTCAGCTTCAGGGCGATCTGCCCCAACTCCCAGAGGGTCAGATTTCTCCGGCCCTTCTGGGTGTCCAGCATCCACTGCTTTGCCTCCAGCAGATCGTCAAAGGCAAACACCAGCATGGAGTAGGGAATGCCATGCTCCGCACAGATTTTCTGACGGTGATGACCGTCCACAATCCGCAGCTGCTCATCTACGATGATGGGCTGATAGCAGCCGACGCTTTGAATGCTGGCCTCCAATGCGGAAAGCTGCTCTGCGCCCAAGGGCGGGAGCAGTTCCTGCAGCTCCGGCAGAATTGTCGGCGTCTTTTCTTCGGAGGTATATGTAATTCCTGTGTTTCGCATCAGCCAGCGTCCTCCGCAGTAAGCGGCTCATCGGCAGCAGAGACAGCTTCCTCCGAGGTTTTCTCCACCCTTCGAGGCGTCAGAATTTCAATGGCTCTGGCCTTTACCAGCGGGCGCTCGCAGACGGAATCATCCTCTCCGGTGATGATCTCCAAATCGCCGGAAGCGGCCAGTCTGCAGCCCTTGCAGGCGTATTTGGCGCACCGCTCGGCGGGACGTCCATGCACCTTTACGGAGATGAAATCAGTGGGCCGGTTCCCGTCTTTGTCGTAATAACGGCGGTCCGAGGCGATCCGCAGGATGGCAAAGGGCTTGCCGGTGCGGTCGTTGGTTTTCAGTTCCACATCGTGGGTCAGTGTCCCCACTACGGTAATTCTCAGCATAACAGACTCCTTCTTTCATATTTTTTGCTGACATTTGAGTAATTTGGGATGGGCGGCATCACCTCCTTTCCGGCGGCCTCATCCTGGGAGACTCTTGCGGTGTAGTAGGCGTCGATGGTGGACGGGGCGTTATACAGCGACGTCAGCAGATAACTCCGCATATTGCGGATGGGCGTTTGGACGCGCTTCAGACATTCCAGCACATAGTCGATATGGGTCAGGTCCAGAGAGAGCAGCCGTTTCCGCACAGCGGCGCTCGGGATAGACTGACCCCCGATCCGATGACTGGCAGAGGAGGAATTCAGAACGTCAAGCCCCAGGAGAAACAGGCTGTCCAGATCGGAAGCGTCGTAATTGTCCAGCAGTGCGCGATACCCCCATTTTCCCTTCAGCGTTTCCATATCCATCGCTCCATCCAGTGGCTCAGAATCTTTCAGGAGGGGGATAGGGTGGATAGATTCCGTCTTGATAATCTCAGTCTTGATATTCTCAGTATCAATAGGGGCCGTTTTCGGAACCTCCTGAGGTACAGAATTTGAACCTCCGGAAGTATGCTTTTTGGAATTCGGACTTCCAGAGGTGCAGTTTTCGGACTTCTGGAAATTCGAGATGAAGTTCATCACATAGACGCGATCCGGCTTTCCAAGGCCCTGCCGCTTTCTTTCGATGAGACCAAATCCGGCATCCAGTTCCTTGAGCAGTCCAATGGCCTTGGTGCGTCCACAGTTCAGGCATTCCTGAACATCGGCTACGGTGAAATAGATGTACACCCGGCCCTGCTCGTCCAGCCAGCCGGATTTCATGGACAGGCTCATCCGATCCAGCATCAGCCCATAGAGGACTTTCGCCTCGATGGAGAGCTTCCGAAACTGTTCTTCGGTAAACAGCACCTTGGGGATGCGGTAAAAGGTGAATTGCTCCGCCTCCCGGCTGTAGTAATAATCAAACTGAGACATGGTTTCCTCCTTCAAACGCGAAAAAGCTCCGGAGCACTCCCTTTCAGAAGCACTCCGGGCTGATTTGTCTATCATGATTCTGTTCTGGTCCCCCGCACCAGCAGCCGGTGGCTGTTGACCGTGACCGGCACGCAGGTAAGAAGTGTCACATAGTCCTGCCCGGTTACAATGGTCAGGTCAGATGTGTCAGATGGCAGTACGGTTTTGATTTGTTCCACGGTGTACGTCAAGGTTTTATTGTAGACGTGGATGTAGAACACATCCCCCGTTTCCAGCTTGGGCAGATCGGTAAACAGACGGGCACTGCTCATGCCGGAGTGGGCCGCCAGGACACAGTGCGTGCTTTCGCCGCCCACGGGCAGGCTGGTTTCCGGCAAATGTCCCACGCCCTTGGCGAGAATATCCGCGCCCACACCGTGGTAGATGGGCAGGAGGACGTCTATTTTTGGTATCTCCACATAGCCCATAACCCCTTCGGCGGTAAAGTTCAGCAGGGTGTTGTAATCCTCATTTTCACTGGTGCCCTGCTCCACAAAGGGATCGGACAGTGCCACGGTTTCCGTCAAGTCCTCATTGTACTTCCGTGCCCGTTTCAGTTCCCGCTTTGCTTCCGTATCGTCCAAATTGTCCATGGCGCTTTCATAGTCCGCAACGACCTCTGACTGGCGGTTTCCGCTGAGCCGCTGGCTGACCGTTGGATATAAAAGCAGGGCGCATCCTACGAGAAGAATGCACCCTGCCAATATGATGGGCAGCCTCTTACGCATTGCGCCGCTTGCGGATATACAGTACGGTGATGATGCCAGCGGTCAAAACTGCGAAGATACCCAGCCCGTACAGGAGCATACTGCCCTGTCCGCCAGTCTTGGGCAGATCAAAGCTCCGGGTGTTGGTCACCGTCAGAGGCACCAGCGCCGACACAGAACCGTTGTCCTCATTCATCGCCACATTCTGATCGTTGACCTGGGCGGAGGCGGTCAGCAGGGCCTTGCCGCAGACCTCGCAGAAGGTGTCGCTCTCGCACTGAGAGATCGTTACGGTGATGTTTTCGTCCAGCAGGGTGTAGCCATCGTCCGTGGCAATCTCAGTGATGATATAGCTGTCATCCTCCAGACCCTTCACCAGCAGCTTGCCGGAGAAAACAGGGCTGAACTTGGTCGCTTCGGCCTCCTGCTCTGTATGCCCCGTGACGTAGTACACGTCATTTTTTAATTCTGCCTGAACATAATAGCCATCGGTGCTGTTTTTCATGAGAAACAGGACGTTGCTGAAATTGCCGTTGTTGTCCGAAAACTGCTTGGTCAGGTCGAGTCCGTAAGTGTAGACGTGACAGCAGTCCCTGAGGGTGTCATAGTAGTCCGTATTGGTGCGTTTCCAGGTCAGCTCCACCTCATTGGGGTTGCCGGAATCGCCGTAGACCGCGGTTGCGTCAGAGTTGACGGTGCAGGAATAGGTAATCCGAACCGTGCAGCCCGAATAGCCCCGCAGGGTGCTGGCGGAATCGTAGACGGTGGCCGCGCTGTTGATTTCCGCGAGGCCAGAATCTGTCATGGCAATGGTCATGGTGGAACCGCTCTCGGAATTATAGTCCGTGTAGCTGGCAGTGAATTTGCCATCGCTCTCCATCCAGGTGGCGATCAAATCGGTGCAGTCCTTATCCGTGAACCACTCGATTTTTACATCGTTTTTATTGTATCGAATCCCCTTGCTGAGCTCGTCCACAAAGGTGTAGGCGGTCAAAGCCGTAGCGGTTGAGGTGATGGTGGGCAGGATGGAAATGATCTGGTAGTCCACGGTGTCCCCATCTGAAGCTGTGGCGGTGTGAGCATAGCCATCAGTAATGTCATCGGCGGTCCCATTATTTTTCCCCGTGTCAGCCTGGGCCTCCCGGACGGTTTTCTCCAAATCCGGCGCACCTGTCTCGTTCTTTGGATAGCACACCACATCATAATTCCATGCGTTCCCATCAATTGTGGTCATGGGCAGGCTGACCAAAAACGGAGCCGTTGTATTGGTCACATTTTCCGGGACACGGGTTTCCACCACGAGGTAAAGGCCCTGGGTCAGCCCCTCCGCGCTGGTTTTGCCGTTTTCGTCCGTTTCCGGCATGGCGGTGCCGCCGCTGGAACGCATGTATGCCTCCAGCGCTGTTTTGGTGGTTGTAGCGTTGGATTCAAGAGAAGCAGAGAGCGCGTCAATCAGGGTATCGCTCTCAAAATACGCCGCGCCAGCCTCCGTTTTGTAAGCGTCCTCGCCGCTCAGACTCAGCGTCGCAAGAAAATTCTCGTCCGAAATCTTGTAGAGCGGCACCACCTGATGGGTGCCGTCCGCCTTGGTTTCCTTCTGCATGGCAAGGTCGGCCACCTTCAAATAGCTGAACGCCACTCCCTGAATGGTGTATTCTGCTAGAGCCGTATTGACTGCCTCGTCCTGAAGTCCTGTGGACACATAGGAACTGGTGGCCCAAGTTCCGTCCGCCTCGGCGCGGGTCATGTCATATTTGTACAAAGTGAGAGACGTAGATTTAGTGGTATCGACGGTAGCTGCCGTCTCATCCGCTGCGGACACGCCAACGGCCATAGAAAGGGCCATGACCGCAGTCATGGCCAGCGAGGTGATCCTTTTTACGAATTTCATGCGAAAAACCTCCTGAAAATCATACGTTTTAGATTCTTTTTGAGATATGGATACTTGAAATTTACGGCAAACGCGGCTCCCGCCAGTGCCATCAAAATTCCCACAGGGACAAACGGGAACCCATCTCCGCCGGTCTGCGGCAGGGTGTAGACCTTACCGTTTTGGACAGTGATAGGCAGCGTGTAAAAATACGCCGTTCCATCCAGAATTTCATCCGGTTCCGCCGTGACCTCGCCCTCTGGATAGCTGACGGGGAGAACTCCTTCAAAAACAGGCTCGGTCAGCAGCGCATAGCCTGCCGGGGCCTCCACTTCCGTGAGCCTGTATTGCAGCGTTTCGTCCGCCCAAAGGCCATCAAAGGTAACAGCTCCGGTTTCATCGGTGGTCAGTTTGCCGTCTGTAACGTTGCTGGTAGTTGTGCCGTGGGAGATTGCCTCATCCGCCGAACGAACTGTGACGGGCTTCCATTCCGCTCCGTCCAGATACTCGAGAAGAAACACAGCCCCGGCGAGAGGATCCCCGTCTGAATCCTGTTTGGTGACTGTAATCGAACCGGGGCGGCGGACATCCTCGCAGGTAATCTCCACGCTGTCGTTGGCCTTGGAAACGCGCCACGTCCCGGTGTTGGCCTCGTCCAGCACATAGCTGCGGGGAGCTTTTGTCTCCGTCCAGGTGTAGGTGACGCTGTAGACCAGATTCTCGAAGGCCACCCTGCCATTTTCGTCAGTGGTAAGAGAAGCTTCGGAGCCATCAGAACCAGTCAGGGTAAACTCCGCACCAGAGAGCGGCGTTTGGCTGTCCTTGTCCACCTTTAAAATGGTAATTTGGCCCGTCCAGATGTCGTTGTAGATGGTGTCCAGCGTGACTGCTGCACCGCTTTCACTGATCGTGGCCTCGTAGACGGTTTGATCCGGTTCATAGCCCTCCCAGCCGGATTTTTGCTGGATGCAATAGGTGCCGTAGGGAAGGTCTTTGGAGGTTCCGGTTCCATCCTCACCAATCGTGATCATGTCGCGCTCGGAGTCCTCCGCCGCATCGTAGCCCCCGGCGGATTTTAGCCATACCCCAAATTCCGCGCCCGCTTCCGGCTGGTCCTCCCCGGATACTGTGTTCCGCGCCAGCTTTTGAAGTTGGAGCCTGCCCCTGATGACGGTGTCTGAAACAGTCAGTGCAATGCGGTTATTTGCTTCGGAATAGTGGCCATAGGCTGTTTTCAGCTCATAGACCGTCTCGTTCAGCGTATAGCCCTCCGGGGCCTTCGTCTCTTTCAGAGTATAGACTCCATCGGATTCCGTGCAAGGGAACGAATCCGTGGTGAAGCCGCCGTTCTGGACGGTATAAGTGGTGACCGCCTCGCCGGACTTGTATAATGTGTACTCCGCACCGTTCAAAGAGGCGTCCCCCTGGGCCGTGCCGGTTTCGGCATCCACCTTCACCACCCTGGCAGACCAGAATTTCCATGTATTCTCCATCGTGACCTCAATGGAATCATCTTCCGGAATCGTAACGGTCTGCGGCTCCGGGAGGAGATACTGCTTGCCGGGGGTTATTTCCTCCAGGGTGTAGGAACCAACTTCCACGTCATGGAAGTACGCCTTTCCATTGGAATCTGTGGCAGCGGTCAGGTCAACGGCATTTCCCGCATCGCTGGTTCCATGGAGTCGGAAGGTAAAGCCCTCCACGGTGCCATAGTTGGCAGACTTGCTGACAACCAGATTCCCGGTCTCCGGCGCATCGTCCCAGGTGAGCTTGATGTAGGCCGTCAGAGCATCCGCGCCACCCGCTGTCAAAACCGTCTGGTAGTCCGAATTCTCCCATATGGTGGGATTGCTGGTGGACATGAGCTGCTGGTCGGAGGTGCCCGAGATAACCTGCTCCTTAACGCTCTCGGCACTGGCAGGGACGGATATGTTCAAGGTGTTTCCACTTTGGGTGAAGGTCACGCCATTGTAAGCAAATGTGAAGTGCGGCAGCACTCCGCTGCTGTCTGTAACGCTGGCTTCATAGCAATTTGTACTGGAATTCAGCGACAATTCAATGGTTTTCGCCCCGCCGGAACTGCTGCCCGCGAAGCTGGGGACAGTACCATCCGATACGCTGATGGCGTTCAGAATCCCGTCATAGCACGCCTGATAGTCTGCACCCAGCACAGCGTAGATTTTGCTGAACAGGCCGTAATCTGAACTGTATTGGATACCGCTGGAATACCGGCACTTGCTGACCACCTCCCAGATCAGGGTTTGTGTGGCTGCGTATTGTACCTGTTTGCTGTAGCCGTAATCCACCTCCGGGTAGCCAAAAGCCAGAATTTGCTGGATGTAGCTTCGCTGGGTGGCGTCCAGCTCCAGCATCCAGTAGCTGTCGCTGGCAGCACCGCTGGCGGAGTAGCCGGAGTAGGTCTTGCCGCTGAGAGACGAGGTGTTCGGCTCGATGCAATATGCCAGTGTGCCGTCAATCGTGTGATAGGCAATCTCGCTGGTATAGTAGTAGTGTCCATAAACGTGGGTACCTAAGGTGTTGTACCGGTTGCAGTGCCAGGTGGGGGAGGTGTAGGCCGAAAAGGTGACACAGGTACTCTTGCCCATGGTAACGGAGGAGGAGGTAGCCAGAGCACGGGTCAGCAGCAGACCGTCATTGCCGACCGCTTCCTCGGAAATTTCTTCTGCTGTGTCATCCTCCACAGCATTTTCATTCTCTACCTCCGGCTCATCCTCCTGCACGGGCGGCGGGATCTGCGGCGAGACCACAGCGGAATCCGCACTGGCTTCCTCCGCCAAATCCACCACGGACGGCTCATCGTCCGCCAGAGCTGCCGGAATCAGCCCCAGCACAACTGCCAGCAACAGCATCAGTGCCAGGACCCGAAATTTGTGCTTCATGATTGTTGAAACCCCTTTCGTAAAAAATATCTATGTAAACAGCCAAAGCTGAAA
>CAYTXW010000035.1:0-12411 GCA_964441575.1 uncultured Oscillospiraceae bacterium | reverse complement strand
GTTCAGGTTGGTCAGCAGCGCCGCGAGATCCCCTGCCTTCTCGATGGCCGGGCCGGAGGTAATTCGGATATTGACGCCCATCTCGTTGGCAATGACGCCTGCCAGGGTCGTCTTTCCAAGACCCGGCGGCCCGTAGAGCAGCACATGATCCAGCGGTTCGTTTCTGCGCCTTGCGGCCTCAATATAGACAGACAGATTTCCCTTTGCCTTCTCCTGGCCGGTGTAGTCTGCCAGAAACTTGGGCCGCAGGGACGTCTCCCCTTCGTCCCGGGCCGTCAAGGACGTTGTGACCAGAGGGGCATCCAGCTCCTGTGAAAAATCCAGACTCATCCCGCTCCCCCTTTACTGCTTGACCATGGCGCGAAGCGCACCGCGGATGATCTCTTCCAAGGTCAGGTGCTCCACATCCAGGCCCTTTAAGGATTGGGCAATTTCACTCTGAGAATAGCCCAGGGACGCCAGAGCCGCAGATGCCTCCGCCATCTTGTTCCCTCCGGAAGCAGAGAGCGGCACGGCCGCACCGCCGGCTGCGTATTCCGGCAGGTCCTTACTGAGCTTGTCCTTCAGCTCCAGAATAATACGCTGGGCCACGCGTTTTCCCACGCCCTGGGCAGTGGACAGGGTCTTCTCATCCCCCGTCACAACAGCCGTTGTGAACTGACTGGGCGTAACGGCAGAGAGAATTGCCAGGGCCACCTTGGGGCCGATGCCTGAGACGCCAATGAGCAGGTTGAAGCACCTCAGTTCCTCTTTTGTGGAGAACCCGTAGATATCAAAGGCATCCTCTTTGATATTACAGGAGGTAAACAGCTTCTGTTGCTTCCCAAGCTGCAGCTGGGACAGGGTGTACCCCGTTGTATGGCAGGCGAACCCCACGCCGCCGCAGTCCAAAACAGCCAAATTGGCCTCCAGCACGGTGATCGTGCCGCTGAGATAATAAAACATCGCCGCGCTTCCCTTCTACTGAATTCCATGGAGCAGACTGGTATTGGACCGGCTGTGGCACAGCGCCACCGCGATGGCGTCCGCCGCGTCATCGGGCCGGGCAGCCTTTTCCATCTTTAAAAGCCGCTTGGTCATATCCATGACCTGCTGCTTGGTGGCCGCGCCATAGCCCACCACGGCCTGCTTGATCTGCATGGGTGTATATTCATAAACCGGCAGCATCTGCTGGGCAATGGTCAGCAGAATCACGCCGCGTCCATGGGAGACGCCGATGCCGGTGGTGACATTGTGGCCCCAAAACAACTCCTCAATGGCCACCTCGTCCGGCTTGACCGTCTCCAGCAGCTGAACCATATCGTTATAAATCACCAGAAGCCGCTGTGAAAAGTCCAGGTCCGGCGGCGTGGTGATAGTCCCGTATTGCAGCAGGCGGCAAGCGCCGCGCTGGGATTCCAGTACGCCAAAGCCAATGGTGGCATAGCCCGGATCAATGCCCAAAATCCGCATGGCACACCTCAAAGCTTCAGCACAATGCCCACCACCGCGCCGATGGCCAAAATCACAACGGGGTGGAGCTTATTGAATTTCGCATACATCCCCAGCAGCAGGGCAAAGAGAATCAGATTGGGCCAAGCCAGCATCCCGCTCCACTGCATGGTCTCGACCGCGTCCATATGAACCAAAACGGACTGCAACACGCCGAGAATCGCCGCGGCAACCATGCCGACGGAGGCCGGCCGCAGAGTAGACATGGCGGACTGGACAAAGCGGTTATTCTGGAACCGCTGCATCACCTTCGCCACCAGCAGAATCACGATATAGGACGGCAGCACCAGGGCAAACGTTGCCACAATGCCGCCGAAGACGCCCGCCACCGTATTGCCCACATAAGTGGCCATGTTGATTCCGATGGGGCCGGGGGTGGATTCGGAGACAGCCAGCATATTGGCCAGCTCCTCCTGGGTAAACCAGCCATAGGTGCTTCCCATCCGGCTCAAAAATGGCAGGGTTGCCAAACCGCCGCCGATGGAGAAAAGGCCGGTCTGAAAGAACTCCCAGAACAGTTTCAGATACATCACGCCTGTTCACCGCCCTTTCCCTTGCCCTCCAGCAGCGCCTTGACAATGCCGATGGCAATGACAGCCAGCACAATCCAGATGGGCGAAACGCCCAGCAGAAACACCAGCAACAGAGCCGCCGCAAAAATGATGCCGCCCAGGGCGCCCTTGACCCCCTTTTGAAAGAGCTTGGCCAGCGACATCACCACCAGGGCAGCCACGGCCACGCGAATACCCGCGAAGGCATGCTGCACCACAGCATAGGAGGCAAAGTTGCGCAGAACCGAACTGATGACCGTGATAATCACCAGAGAGGGGCAGACCACTGCCACCGTGGACACCGCGCCGCCAATGGTCCCGGCCAGCTTCACCCCGACAAAGGTGGCGGTATTAACCGCAATGACGCCGGGAGTGCATTGACCGATGGCAAAATAATCCAGTACGTCGTCCTCCGTAGCCCAGTGATGCTTCTCCACAATCTCCCGCTGGAGCATGGGCAGCATGGCATATCCGCCGCCAAAGGTGAACAGGCCAATCTTAAAAAAAGAGACAAACAGATCCAAAAGCTGCTTCATACCTGAAAATTCACCATCCAATAGCAGGTTCCAAAAAAAGCAAACAGGACGATCACAACGGCAACCCAGGCCATGATGATATGACTTTTGGGCCGCTTGACATACGGCTGCTTCTCTTCCGGCGCCTGTTCGGCGCTGAAATGTTCCAAATTCTCTGGTGTGTGTTCCATAAGCGCTCCTCTTATCCGGTAGAATACCCGTGTATTATACCATACTGCACTCTTTTTTTACAGTTCTATTTTTTGAGCCGCCGTGTATGCCCCCGCGCCGGAGTGGGCATACTGATTCGGGAGGCGCTGCGCATATGCTGATTTGCTATATTCGTTCGGTCATTCTGTATCTGCTGCTGATCCTCGTCATTCGCGCCATGGGAAAGCGGCAAATCGGCGAGATGGAGCCGTCGGAATTTGTGGTTGCCATTCTGATTGCAGATCTGGCTTCTGTGCCGATGCAGGATCTGGGCATCCCGCTTCTCAGCGGGGTCATTCCGATTTTAACCGTTCTATCCATTGAACTGCTGCTGTCCGTTCTCTCTTATCATTCGGTTTTTCTCCGCCGTCTATTCTGCGGCAAACCGGTAATTCTCATAGAAAACGGGAAAATCCTGCAAAAGAACCTGAAAAAGACGCGCCTGACGCCGGATGAACTGACAGAGCATCTGCGGGAAAAGGATATCATGGACCTGTCCAAGGTCAAATACGCAATTCTGGAGACCAACGGTCAAATCAGCACCATGCTCTACGCCAAGCACCAGCCGCCTACTGCCAAGGATCTGAACGTCCCTGTATCGGATGACTTTTTGCCGGTCACGCTCATCACCGGCGGAAAGCTGCAGCGCAGGAACCTGAACGTGGCGGACAAATCAGAGGTCTGGGTGGAGACGCTGCTGAAAAAGCATGGATGCACCGTTTCCCAGGTCTATCTTCTGACCGTCAATCCAGCCGGTCAGATCTGTCTGGTCTTAAAGGAGGAGCTATGAAGCACGTCTGCATGAGCGTAACCATTCTCACGCTGATTCTTGTCTTCAGTGTTTTCTCGGCCTATCACACCTCCAACCTCGTCGCAAAGACCTCAGACCTTTTGGATGAGGCCGTGGAAGTGCGCCGTACCGGAGACCTGGATACGTCCTTCCATCTGGTTCAGGCCGCGTCCTCCCACTGGAAGGACCACGAAAAATATTTCGGCGCCGTCCTGCGGCATGACGAGATTGATACTGTGATCGGGGAATTCGCCCGGCTGGAGTCCTGCGCCCGCAGTCGGGATCAGGATGATTTTTACAGCAACTGCGCCGTGCTGCTCTCAGTGCTGGAACACATCAAACAGATGGAATGGCCGTTTTTCCATAATATCTTGTAACCAATATAAGAATGCGAATCAAGCGTTGAACCGCTGCCTGTAGGGCGGCCTGCCCTCAGCCCGCCAGATGCACACGCCGTAGTAGGGTGTAAAGTCTAAAACTTTAGGTTTGCACCGCACCCTCGTGCCCCCTCTTAGGGGGCTCCGCGAAGCGGTGGGGGTTGTAGCAAGTTTGCAATTTTACCGTATGATCGTACCGTTCTGTTGTCCAACAACCCCCAGTCTGCCCTTCGGGCAGCCAGCCCCCTCGGAGGGGGCACGAGGTGTGCCTCTTAAAGTTTTAGAATTTACAGTCTAGTAGGGGCGGCTATCAGCCGCCCGGTGCAGGCACTCGCAGGTTGTACCGGTCCATCCCGGGAGGCAGACACAGGAACCATCCCGGCGGTGGGAAGCGATGGCCTTCCGGTCCGCACAAGTGCGGACCCTACGGAAAGATTGCAACTGCCTTCCAGCGGCGGGGGCACCCTCCAGAGAGGCTTCTCTTGCCCCTTCGGGGCAATTCACTTTCACCCCCGCCCTACGGGCAAAATCGACAGGTTCTCAAACAGTTCAACTCTTGATTCGCATTGTCAATTCGAAATTACCGCTCCGCCAGGATTTTATTCAGCTCATTCATAAAGCTGTTGATGTCTTTAAACTGCCGGTAAACGGAAGCGAAACGCACATAGGCAACCTCGTCCAGGGGCTTCAGGCGCTCCATGACCAGCTCGCCGATTTTCTCCGTGGAAACCTCCCGGTCCAGAGAATTCTGGATGATCTGCTCGATCTCGTCCACCGCATGTTCCAGATCTGCCATGGCAACCGGTCGCTTTTCACAGGCGCGGACCATGCCATTGAGAATCTTGTTCCGGTCAAAGGACTGGCGGCTGTTGTCCTTCTTCACTACCACCATCGGAAGACTCTCCACCGTCTCATAGGTGGTAAACCGCCGCTGGCAGGACAGACATTCTCTCCTGCGCCGGATCGAAGTGCTGTCCTCGGAATGGCGGGAATCCACGACCTTGCTCTCCTGATATCCGCAATATGGACACTTCATTGGTATGCTCCTCTCTTTACAAACCTTGAAATTACTGCTATTATATCAAATCATACAGCTTTTGTCCAGAAATTCGTAGGTTTGGAGGAAATCTGCTTGCAGCGCTTGCACACTTTGTCCGGGCTATGGCAGCCCTTTATCCGCAATCACCCCACGCTTTACGCAGCCGGAGCCAGTTTTTACATTTTACTCTCCGTTTTTCCTGCGCTTGTCTTACTTTTGAACCTGTTGTCCCACTTCCCGGTGGTCCTGGAAGCCTCCATGGAGTTGCTGGAATACCTGATTCCCGCCAGCTTCCTGCCCTTGCTGGAGTATGTGAACCAGACGCTTGAGAGCGGAACCGGCGTCCCGTTGCTCTCTCTCTCCGCGATTGCCGTTCTCTGGTCCGCCTCCAAGGGAATCATGGCCCTGATGGACGGCCTGAACGCCGTCCTGTGCGTGGAGGACCAGCGCGGTTTTCTGCGCCGCCGGATTCTTTCGGTTTTTTATTTTCTCCTACTCGCCGCCAGCCTGATTGCGACCCTGTGCATTCATGCCCTGGGGCAATGGATTCTGGGCGTCATCCTCCAGCATTTTCCGCTGATCTCCTCCGTCTGGCAGCAACTGCTCCGATTCCGCTTTCTCTATACGCTGCTGCCCCTGGCGCTGCTGTTCGCCCTGCTCTATCGGGTCCTTCCCGCCACCAAAACCTTTGTCCGCCATTGCCTGCTGGGCGGCATCCTCTCCGCCGCAGGATGGCTGCTCTTTTCCGCGTTATTTTCCGTTTACGTCACGCTTTTTGCCAGCCGGCAGTTTATCTATAACGGCATCGGGTTTCTGATCCTGACGCTTCTGTGGCTCCACATCTGCATTCTGCTGTTCCTCCTCGGCGGTATTTTCAGCGTGCTGCTGTCCCAGGGTACTTATCACCCGATTCAAATTTTGAAATCCTGCCTTCCCCGCCGCCATTCGTGATTTTTTTATTTGGTTTTCTGTGCAATCTATGGTAAAATAGGAGTAATCTGAGTGCAAAGAGGGGAACCGGCCATGTTTGGGTATGTCATCGCAGACCGCGCCGCTTTGACGGAAGCGCAGCTGCAGCGCTATAAGGGCTGCTATTGCGGGCTGTGTCACGCCATTGGGGAACGCTACGGCTTCCTTCAGCGGGCCGCGCTGAACTATGATATGACCTTTCTTGTGCTGCTGCTCTCCTCCCTGTACGAGCCGGAGGAGCGTCCGGGAACCGGGCGCTGCCTGGTACATCCCGTCCGGCAGCACAACTACTGGCAGACCCCGATCACGGACTATGGCGCGGCTATGAATATTGCCCTCGCCTATCACAACTGCATGGACAACTGGCACGATGAAAAAAGCCTTCCCGGCCTTTTGGAGGCATCGCTCTTTCGCGAAAGCGCGCAGGCCGCTGCGGAAAGCTATCCCAGACAGTGGGCCGCCATTCAAAGCTGCCTGCAGTCTCTGGCTGAAATGGAAGCGCAAAATCTCCAGGACCCGGACGCGGGCGCCAACGCTTTCGGCCTGCTCATGGGCGAGTTGTTCCTTTGGCGGGAGGACCGTTGGCAGCCGCTGCTGCGTCAGCTGGGTCAAGCCCTCGGGCGTTTTATTTACCTCATGGACGCCGTCCTGGACCTTCCCTCTGACCAAAAGCGAAAGCGGTACAATCCGCTGACGCAAATGGCCTCCGACGGGCGGCAGAAGGAGGACTTCAAGCCGCTGCTAACCCTGCTCATCGGAGAGTGTGCCGAGGCGTTTGAACGGCTGCCTCTGGTGCAGGATTTGGACCTTTTGCGCAACATCTTATATTCCGGCGTATGGACGCAGTTCTACGGAAAAAGCGGCATACCGTCCAAGGAGGCATAGCCATGTTTGACGATCCCTACAAGGTGTTAGGCCTACAGCCCGGCGCGTCCGACGAGGAAGTGAAGCGCGCCTACCGGCAGCTGGCCAAAAAATATCACCCGGATATGAATCCGGGCGACGCCTATGCCGCGCAGCGGATGAATGACATCAATGCCGCCTATGACCAGATCAAAAATCCGCCCAAGCAGACCACCACACGGGACGCCTATGACCCGTTTGACGGCTGGTACCAGGAGCAGCGGAGCTATGCCGGAGAGCGTTCTGAATTTCAGGCGGCGCGGCACTATGTCCAGACCGGAAGCTATCAGGAAGCGATTCATGTGCTCAACACCATTCCCGCGCCCCAGCGGACGGCGGAATGGTATTATCTCAGCGCCATTGCCAACGCCAATCTCGGCAACCGGGTTCTGGCCTACGAGCAGATCAACCAGGCCTGCCGCATGGAGCCGGACAATATGCAGTATCATACGGCCAAGGAGCAGATTGAACACCGGGGGCAGGTATACCAGGAGGACCGGCAATCGTTCCATTTCGGCGGTACGAATCAGGGCCGTATGTGTCTGAGCATCTGGATCTGCGTCAATCTGATAAGCTGCTTCGGCGGACGCTGGTTCTTCTGCTGTTGAGAATGTACCCGCACACCCGCCTCTCCGGAGCTTCTCCGGAGAGGCTGCTGCGTATCCTACTTTCGCACGAAAGACAGGCAGTCGGTGCACGGATCCACCGTGGGATCGCACGCATGGGTTCCAACCTTGATCTTGTTGAGAGAGCAATAGTTCTCCAGATCGCAGTGGTGGACGCACTGGTTTACCGTGCATTCAATGGACTTATTGGCTTGACAGCTCATACCAACAACCTCCTTTTTGGATTGCAGTTCTAGTATGTCCTTTTTCCCGCCAATCATGCAAGCAGTGCGGAAAATGAAAGCGCTTTCGAAAATTTCTGTGCCGTCTCCCGGACTATGGCCCCGGTGCGGCGGAACCGTCCGGATTCAATCCGGCGGAGCATCCCGACGGCACCGATGGCTCAGCCCCTGGTCCGAAGCCGCTCCGGCTCCATTTTGTTTGGTATACGGTATTCCTTTTTCTCGACATCCATTCAATTATTTCCGGATTTTCATTATTTGGGAGGTATCTATGGCAGTCTTCTTAATCGACTATGAAAATGTCAGCGCTTCCGGCCTGGACGGACTTGAGTCCCTGACCGAAAGCGATCTCATCTATATCTTTTACACAGAAAACGCGGACCGGCTGACCTTCAGCGCCCACCGCCGCCTCATCGAAACGGCGGCGCAGATTCGCTATTACAAGGTGGAGCATGGCACCAAAAACGCCCTGGATTTCCAGCTGGCAACCTATCTGGGCTATCTGATCCACGAATCCAGCAAAGTCCCGTACTACATCATTTCCAAGGACAACGGCTTTGACAGCGTCATTAATTTCTGGGCCAAACAAAACATCGCCGTCCGGCGGCTGCCCAATCTGGCTGTGGAGACGTCCACCCAAGAGCAGGAGGAGCTGCTGCAAAAGCTCAATGAACTGCTGGAAGAAAAGGACGTGCAGACGGTTATCTCCATGATTCAAAAATACAAGACCAAGCAGGGGCTGAACAACGCCCTGATGAAGCAGTTCGACAACAAAAAGACCAGCGAAATTTACCGCGTCATCAAGCCCTTTATCGACAATAAGAAGGCAAGGTAGAAGAGTAGGTAAAAAGTAAGAGTGAAGAAGTGAGGAATCCGCCGCCGGAAGCGACGCCTCACCTATTCACTCTTCACTCTTAATGCAATGAACTGCTGCCTGTAGGGCGGGCTGCCCTCAGCCCGCCGGATGGCACACGCCGTAGTAGACTGTAAATTCTAAAACTTTAGGTTTGCACCGCACCCTCGTGCCCCCTCTTAGGGGGCTCCGCGAAGCGGTGGGGGTTGTAGCAAGTTTGCAATTTTACCGTATGATCGTACCGTTCTGTTGTCCAACAACCCCCAGTCTGCCCTTCGGGCAGCCAGCCCCCTAGGAGGGGGCACGAGGTGTGCCTCTTAAAGTTTTAGAATTTACAGTCTAGTAGGGGCGGCTATTAGCCATCCGCTGCCAGTACTTGCGGAATGGACCAGTCCACAACAGAAGGTTGACGTATGCATCCTCCATGCAGCGGTTCTCGATGGCATATCGGTCCGCACAAGTACGGACCCTACAGAAAAAAACGCAAGTGCATACACGGCGGGCTGAGGGCAGCCCGCCCTACAGGCAATGGTTCAACTCTTGATTCGCATTCTTACTTATTCACTACCCAAACAAGTGTCCCACCAGGATGCAGAGGACTGCACCGAAGGCCGTGGGCAGAGCCATGGACAGGAGTGTCCAGCGCCAGGAGCCGGTCTCCCTGCGGATGGTCAGGCAGGTGGTGCTGCAAGGCCAGTGGAACAGCAGGAATATAATTGTACACAGGGCTGTGGTCCAGGTCCAGCCGTTTTGGATCAGGACGCTTTGCATTTGAGGCAGTCCGGCCTCTGTGGTCAGGGTTCCGGCCTGCAAAATCATCAGTACCAGGGGCAGCAGCAGCTCATTGGCCGGGAACGACAGCACAAAGGCCAGCAGAATCGCGCCGTTCATCCCCAGGAATGTCCCCACCGGGTCCAAATAGGCGGCAGCCCAGACCAGGAGATTGGCGTCCCCCACGGAAATATGCTGGCACAGCCACAGGATTCCCCCGGCAGGCGCGGCCACCATGACCGCCCGGCCCAGCACAAACACCGTCCGGTCCAGCAGGGCGCGGACCAGGATCTGACCCACCCGAGGCCGCCGGTAGGGCGGCATTTCCATAATAAAGTCGGAGGGATGGCCCCGCAGGACCGTGCCGTGCAGGAGCTTCGCCGCCAGGAAGGTCATCAGAACGCCCAGCAGGACAAAGGCTGTCAGCAGCAAGGCGGCGCAGAGACTGTTCCCTGTGAAAAAGATTGTAATCAGGGTTATCATGGCGGGGAACCGGCCATTGCAGGGGACCAGCGCATTGGTCAGGATGGCCAGCATCCGCTCCCGTGGCGAAGTGATGATCCGGCAGCCGATGACGCCCGCCGCATTGCAGCCAAAGCCCATGCACATCGTCAGCATTTGCTTCCCGCAGGCGCCGCAGCACTGGAAGCAGTGGTCCGTCATAAATGCCACACGGGGCAGATAGCCAAAGTCCTCCAGCAGGGTAAACAGCGGAAAGAAGATGGCCATAGGCGGCAGCATAACCGCCACCACCCGGGTCACAGTGGCATAAACGCCGTCCAGCAGCAGGCCGGACAGCGTCTGTGGCCAGGCGGCCAGCAGATCCCGCAGCGCCGCTTCCAGCCGGTCAAACAGCCTCTGGAGGGCGGCGGATGGATAATTTGCCCCCTGCATGGTCAGCCAGAACACCCCAAACAGCAGAATCAGCATGACCAGGCGTCCGCTCCAGCGGCCCAAAGCAACACGGTCCAGCCACTGTGTCTGCTGCTCCGCAGGCCGCTCCAGCACCCTTGCCGCAATCTCCTCCGACCGCTTCACAAAGGCCTCGGATGCCGCGTCGGCGGCATCTCCATCCCAAGTCAGGAAGTCCCCGTTGCTGCTGAGTACCCGGTTCGGCGCAGGCCGGACAAGCCCCTCGCCCAGCTCCCGCAGCCGCGCTTGCAGCGCTTGCAGCCCCGCTCCGGAATTGGCCGCCGTTCCCACCACAGGAATTCCCAGTTCCTGCGCCAGCGCATCCAGGTCCGGGCGGATCTGGCGGCGCTCGGCCTCATCGAGCAGATTGACGCATAGCAGCACCTGATCTGTCAGCTCCAGAATCTGGAGCGCCAGATTGAGATTTCGCTCCAGGCATGTGGCGTCTCCCAGCACCAGGGTGCAGTCAGCCTGGCCGGAGAGAATAAATTCCGCCGCCACCCGCTCCTCCTCAGACTGGGACAGCAGCGAATAGGTGCCGGGCAGATCCACCAGAATATAACCCCGCCCCCGGTATGTATACCGCCCCTGGGCAATGGCTACCGTCTTTCCCGGCCAGTTGCCCGTATGCTGATTCAGCCCGGTGAGGGCGTTGAAGACCGTGCTCTTTCCCACATTGGGGTTTCCCACCAGGGCTACCACCAGATCATCCGGCTCTCTTTTGTGGACATAGCAGCACTCCATTATGCGCACCTTGCAACGGCAATATGCCGGCAGTCCTCTCTGCGCAGGGCGATCATGGCGCCCCGAATCCAAAAGGCCATGGGCGAACCGGCAGGCGCGATAAAGGCGCATCGAATCTTCGTTCCGGGAATCATCCCCAAATCCCGCAGCCGCCGCCCCATTCCTCCCTGTAACCGGATGGACCGCAGTTCGCAGACGTCGCCCTGCCGCAGGCAACTCAGTGGAATCTCATTCATATGACATCGCTCCTTCTGCGCGTTCTATCCCACTATATGCCCAAAAACCGAAATTTGACAAAAGCAAAGCCAACTCTGCTCAATTGAGAGAGTTGGCTTTGCGGCTGCGTAAGATTATTCCTTTTTCTTCTTGGCGGCTTTGCGGGCGGCCACGGCGTCTTCCTTGGCTTTCGCGGTTTCCTTTTCCCTGGTATTGTTGGTGGAAACGGCCCACTTAGTGAATTCAATTCGAACCTTGTCGGCGCCGACCTCAATGACGATGGTATCATCCTTGATGGTGACGATATCGCCAATTACGCCGCCGATGGTGGTGATATTATCGCCAACCTTCAGGGTGTTGCGCATCTCATTTGCTTCCTTCTTCCGCTTGTTTTCCGGGCGGATCAGGAAGAAATAGAACACAACAATCATAACAACTATCATTACGATCATAGACACACTTTCACTCATATGAACATCCTCCGTTCGTTTAGTAGTAATATTATACATATTTCTTCTGCGTATTGCAAGACAGATGCCTAAATTTTGCAGTCCAGCTTCTGCGAATATTCGGCACGGAATGCGTCAAACCGGTCCGCATCAAGGGCTTCCCGGATTTTTTCAGCCAGCTTGTTGTAAAAATACAGGTTGTGCATGACGCACAGGCGCATGGCCAGCATTTCCTCCGCCTTGAACAAATGCCGGAGATAGGCCCTGGTATACCGGCGGCAGACCGGGCAGTCACACGCCGGATCAATGGGCGAGGCATCCCGCTCATACTTGGCGTTTTTCAGGTTAATGGCTCCCTGCCAGGTAAACAGCCGCCCATGGCGGGCATTCCGGGCGGGCATGACACAGTCAAAGAGATCGACGCCCCGCGCCACAGACTCAATGATGTTAGTGGGCGTTCCCACCCCCATAAGATAGCGGGGGCGGCTGCGCGGCATATGCGGCTCGACAGCCTCAATGATCTCATACATGGTCTCGGTACTTTCCCCCACGGCCAGGCCGCCGATGGCATAGCCCGGCAGATCCAGCTTGGCGATCTCCTTCATATGCCAAACCCGCAGATCCTCATAGGTGCCGCCCTGATTGATTCCAAACAGGACCTGTCCCGGATTGACCGCATCGGGCAGGGCGTTGAGCCGGTCCAGCTCCGCCTTGCAGCGGACCAGCCAGCGGGCCGTCCGTTCGCAGGAGGCCTTGACATAGGGATAAGGCGCG
>CAYTXW010000034.1:0-12495 GCA_964441575.1 uncultured Oscillospiraceae bacterium | reverse complement strand
CCCTCTGAGGGGGCTGTCAGGCCAACGGCCTGACTGGGGGTTGTTGGACAACAGAGCGGTACGATCTTACGGTAAAATTGCAAACTTGCTACAACCCCCAGCTTCGCTCAGCAGCCCCCTGCTCCGCGCTAAGAGCCTCGCTGCGCTCGGTTGCGCTCTCGCACGCCCGCCTGCGGGCGGGTGTCGAAGGGGGCACGAGGTGGGTTCTCTGTACTGGGTTCCGCTGTCTCGCCGTCAGCTAAGTAAAGCTCTTCACATTCCTGCTGTGCCGCAATCAACACATTGATCGCACGCTCTGTAGCCCGAAACAGCTTGAAATACATTTCCTGATAATCTGGCATATGCTCACCTCCCTTCGTTCCATTTTTATGCGTTTTCCGCATAAAAATTAATATGCAATTATCGCATATCCTAAAATGCAGATAGGAGGGATGTGCGTGTATCAGCGGATTCGGGATTTGCGGGAGGATGCGGATTTGACACAGCAGGCGGTTGCGGCACTGCTGCATATCAGTCAGACCACCTATTCCCGGTATGAAAGCGGCATCCTGGACATTCCCAGCGCTGCACTGATTACCTTGGCCAATTATTACGGCGTCAGCGTAGACTATCTGTTGGGTCTGACCAGCGAAAAAACGCCCTATCAAAAACAAGCGAAAAAAAGCGCGTGGCAATCCGTTCCCCTTGTAGGCAGTGTGCTTCTACACATATGCACACAGAATTGCAACATTGGGGGTACGGATTGCCACGTCGCTTCGCTCCTCGCAATGACATGCGTTTCTAATACAGCTGTTTTAAATCTCTATTTTATTTCAGTCCTTCCGCCTTGACAATCTTGACAATGCGGCTGGTACCCAGGCGGGATGCGCCAAGCTCCATGAATTTTTCCGCGTCGGCAAGAGATGCAATGCCGCCGGCTGCTTTGATCTTCACATGGGGCGCAACATGAGCCGCGAACAGCTCCACATCGTGGAACGTGGCGCCGGCGGTGGAGAAACCGGTGGATGTCTTAATATACTCCGCACCGGATTGGGAGACGATTTCGCACATTTTCACCTTCTCCTCGTCCGTCAGCAGACAGGTCTCGATAATGACCTTCAGGAGTCTGCCCTGGCAGGCTTCCTTGACGGCCTTGATCTCTGCCAGCAGTTCGTCATACTTTCCATCCTTCAGCCAGCCGATGTTGATGACCATGTCGATCTCGTCCGCGCCGTTTGCCACGGCGTCCCGGGTTTCAAAGCACTTGACTGCCGTGGTGGAATAGCCGTTGGGAAAGCCGATGACCGTGCAAACGGCCAATCTTTCGCCTACATAGTCCTTGGCCTGCTTCACATAGGAAGCCGGAATGCAGACAGAGGCCGTTTCATACTTCATGCCGTCATCGCAGATGGCCTTGATTTGGTCCCAGGTGGCCGTCTGCGCCAACAGGGTGTGGTCACAGCAAGCGAGAATTTTCTTCGTATCCATAAAAATAACCTCCATTTTTTATTCAGGTAGTGCATTTGCAGGGTCGGCCATGGCCAACTCAAAAGCCGCTCGGTCCATGGTCTCATGCTCTAAAAGATAATCGGCAATTTTCTCAATTTTATCCCGGTTGGCGGAGAGAATCTCCGTGCAGCGGGCATAGGCCCGGTCCACCAGAGCCTTGACCTCCTCGTCAATGTCCCCGGCCACCTTCTCGGAGTAAGCCTTGGATTTTTCATAATCCCGGCCGATGAACACCTCGTCCTCGCTGCCATAGGACACGGTTCCCAGCTTCGGACTCATGCCATACTTGCTGACCATGTCCCGGGCGATAGCCGAGGCCTGCTGAATATCATTGGAAGCGCCGGTGGAGATGTCCTCCATCAGAAGCTGCTCGGCAACCCGGCCGCCCAGAAGAGAGACGATCTGCTCAAACATTTCATTGCGGCTCAGATAGCTCTGGTCATCGCTGGGCAGAGACACGGTCATGCCGCCCGCGCCGCCCCGGGGAACGATCGTGATCTGATGGACGGGATCATGGGTGGGCAGATAGTACATCGCCACGGCGTGGCCCGCCTCATGGATGGCGGTCAGCCGCCGTTCATGCTGGCTGATGATGCGGCTTCGCTTCTCCGGTCCGGCCAGAACCTTCATCATCGCGTTTTCCATATCCTGATTGTTCAGGGCAGGCCGGCCCTCCCGGGCAGCCAGCAGCGCCGCCTCATTGAGCAGATTCTCCAGATCCGCGCCGGTAAAGCCCGCCGTAGCTTTGGCCAGGTTTTCCAAATTCACGTCCTCCGCCAGAGGCTTGTCTTTGGCGTGGACCTTCAGAATCGCCTCGCGGCCCCGCCAGTCGGGTGCGCCCACATAGATCTGCCGGTCAAACCGCCCGGGGCGCAGCAGCGCCGGGTCCAGAATATCCTTGCGGTTGGTGGCCGCCATGACGATGACGCCCTCGTTCCTGCGGAAACCGTCCATTTCCACCAGAAGCTGGTTCAGGGTCTGCTCCCGCTCATCGTGTCCGCCGCCAAGCCCCGCGCCCCGGCGTCGGCCCACGGCGTCAATCTCATCGATGAAGACAATGGCTGGGGCCATCCGCTTGGCCTGCTCAAACAGGTCCCGCACTCGGCTTGCGCCGACGCCCACATACATCTCCACAAAATCGGAACCGGAAATGGCCAGAAAACGCACATTGGCCTCCCCCGCCACGGCCTTGGCCAGGAGTGTCTTGCCGGTGCCGGGAGGCCCCACCAGCAGAACGCCCTTGGGAATGCGCGCCCCCAGACGGGTGAACCGCTCCGGGTCCTTCAGAAACGCCACGATCTCCTGAAGCTCCGCCTTTTCCTCCTCTGCACCGGCCACATCGTCAAAGGTCACGGGTTTGTCATCCACCTCGACAAGGTGGGCGTTGGACTTGGAAAATCTGGCCATATTGTTCTGGCCGCCGCCGGAGCGTTTGACCAGCAGCAGAATCACATAGATCAGCACCGCCCCCAGCAGAAAATAGGGTACAAGCGACAGCCAGTCTACGGAATCATCTGCCGGAAGATAGTTGTAATCGATCAGGACCCCATCCCGATACTGCTCCGCAATGATCTCGTCCAGGTCGGTGTGAAACTGGGCCACATCGCCGATCTGGACCGTCACAGGCTGGTCCTCTCCTGCGGAGTACAGCTCCAAGGTCAGCGCCCCCTCCGGCGTCAGGGAAAAGCTGCGCACATCTTGATCCTGGAACAGATCCAGGACCTGGGCATAGCTCAGCGCTTCATCCGACTCCGGGGCAAAGGCCTGGAAGACGAAAACCAGCAGTGCTGCCAGAATCAACAGATATAGAATCACGCTGATGGGGGAAATTTGACGTTTCAAATTGCTTATTCTCCTTATTTCGAAACTATGCGTCCTGATAGACGCTGGGCTTTAAAACACCCACAAAGGGGAGATTGCGGTAATAGTTCTCATAGTCCAGGCCAAAGCCCACCACAAAGGCGTCGGGTACCGTGTAGCACACATAGTCGGCGGTCAGATTCTCCTTGCGGCCCGTGGGTTTGTCCAGCATGGTGCAGATTTTCACGGAGCTGGGGTTCCGGAGCTTGAGAATTTCCACAATCGTCTTCAGCGTCCGGCCGGAATCCAGAATGTCCTCCAGAATCAGCACATCCCGCCCCGCGATGTCCAGATCAATGTCCTTGCGGAAGGTCAGCCTGCCTGTGGACTGGGTTCCTTCATAGGAGGACACGCACATGAAATCCTCCTCCACCGGAATGGTGATGGCCTGGGCCATGGCCGAGTAGAAGGGTACCACGCCCTTGAGAATGCCCACCAGCAGCGGGCATTTGCCTCGGTAGTCCTCGCTGATCTGTGCGCCCACCTCCGCGATGCGCCGGTGCAGCTGCTCCTCACTGAACAGCACGCGCTCAATATCCGCCATCATGTCGAACTTGTTTATCATGTTTCTCTCTCCTCGCTCCGCATTTTGATGAGAACCGCCCGGTCTCCCGGCCGGGCCGTCCGGGCGCTGTCCGCCCCCAGACCATAGACCGCTAAAATCCCCTGTTCATCCGCCGCCACCGGTACAAGCTCCCGCCGCCGGGCGGGAATCTTCCGGTCAATCATCAGCCGCTTCAGGCTTCGTTCACCGCCGGGCAGCCGCAATACATCGCCCGTCTGCCGGGGCCGGACGCAGATGGATTTTACGCTGTCCATCCTATCATATTTCAGCGCAAAAGTGGACAGGAAATCCACCTCATGCTCCAAAATTACCGGCCCCTCTATGGAAACCCACAGGTCCGGCCCGGGCAGAAACGCCCGCTCCCCGGCTGTCAGGCGGACCGGCGCAAAGGAGACTGCGCCGCCGTCCCGCTCCAGCCGCAGCAGGCCGTACTCCCGCCGGGCGGTGACGCCGCTGGGCAGATTCACCGATGCGGACCCCTCCAGGCTGTGTAAAAGGCCCTCCACCGCGTCCACATGGGCCATGGCAGGCTTGGGGATTTCAAGAATCTGCCGGATGGCCCGCCGCCGCAGGACCGCCGGGGCTTCCCGCAGGGTTTGGCAGTCCCAACCCTCAGGCCGGGCCGCCCGATCCAACAGCGTCTGGGTCTCAGCCTCCAGATAGGCCTCGTCCCGGCGGAGCAGCTCCGTCATCCGCAGGACGCTCTGCGCCAAGGCCGGATTCTCCGCCCGCAGCAGGGGCGTGATCTGGTGGCGCAGGCGGTTGCGCAAGGCCCCGTCGGTTTCATTGGAGCAATCCTCCCGGTGGGGCAGGCCGTGGGCCAAAAGATACGCCTCCACCTCCGCCCGCGTCACAGGCAGCAGTGGCCGGACAATCCGCCCCCGGCGGGGGGCCATGCCGCCCAAGCCCTTCAGGCCTGTTCCCCGCAGAAGATTCAAAAGCACCGTCTCCACCTGATCATCGGCATGATGGGCCGTGGCGATCAGACCCGGCTGTGACAGGAGAAAGTCATACCGGAGCCGCCGGGCTGCTTCCTCTACGCTCTGGCCCGCTGTCCGGGCCTGGGCCGTCACATCGCCCCGTCCCACGGCCAGCTCCACGCTCCAGGATGCACACAGCTCGCGGACAAAGGCTTCGTCCCCATCGGATTCCGCGCCGCGAAGGCAGTGGTTAAAGTGGGCGGCGGCCACTTGAATTCCCAGCGTCTCCCGCAGGGACAGCAGACAGTGGAGCAGCGCGACGGAATCTGCGCCGCCGGACAGGGCGCAGACCACCCGGCTCCCCGCCGGCAGCAGCTGCTCCCGGCGGCACCAGTCCAGAATTTTATCCCTCACTGTGCTTCCACTCCCGGTCGGCAAAGGTGGTGAACTGGGGCAGCCACTGGACCTTGACCGTACCGGTCTCGCCGTGGCGGTTCTTGGCGATGATGATCTCAGCCACATTTTTTTCCTCCGTATCGGGATGATAATAGTCATCCCGGTAGAGGAACAGGACCTCGTCGGCATCCTGCTCGATGGCGCCGGATTCACGAAGATCCGACAGCATGGGCCGCTTGTCGTTGCGGGTCTCGTTGGCACGGCTTAACTGGCTCAGACAGACAACCGGCACATTCAGCTCCTTGGCCATAATCTTCAGCGCCCGGGAGATATCGCTGACCACCTGGACGCGGTTGGCATTGTTGGGGGTCTGCCCCGTTCCGGCGGAGGTCATCAATTGGAGGTAATCGATCATCACCAGGCCCAGGTTGTCCAGGCGGCGGCATTTGGCGTTCATCTCCGCCACGGAAATGGCCGGGTTGTCATCCACCCGGATGTCGGTCTGGCTCAGCGCTGAGGACGCGATGCCGATTTTGGTCCACTCCTCCTCGGTCAGTCTGCCCGTAATCAGCTTCTGAAGCTCTACGAAGCTCTCGTTAGACAGCAGACGCATGGCCAGCTGCTCCCGGGACATTTCCAGGGAGAAAAGGGCCACAGTCTTGCCGGTCTTTTTTCCCACCGTCAGGGCGATGTTCAGGCCGATGGAGGTCTTGCCCATGCCGGGGCGGCCCGCAATCAGCAGCAGATCCGACTTATTCAGACCGTTGATTTTCTTATCCAGATCCGCCAGACCCGTGGACAGGCCGGGGAAAGCGTTCTCAGACTGGGACAACTCGTCCAGGCGCTCAAAGACGTTGACCAGCACCATGCCGATGTGCTGCAAGCTGTCGCCGCTGTTGCCCTGGCGCAGGGCGAAGATTTTCTTCTCGGCGTTCTCTATGATCTCCGCCGCCGTGCCAACGCCCTCAAACACCGTCTCCCGGATATCCCCGGCAGTCACGGCCAGATTGCGAAGCAACGCCTTATCCTTGACGATGCCCGCGTACTGGGTCACGTTGGCCGCAGTGGGCGTGACCTCCATGAGCTGCATCAGGTAATCGGCGGTCTTGTCATCGCCAACGCCCCGCTCCTTCATCTTCTCCAGCACCGTCACCGGATCGATGATCTCGGAGAAGTTGAACATGGCGTAGATGGTCTCATAGATATCCTTATTCAGCTGCAAAAAAAAGTCATCCGGCCGCAGAATGCCGATGACATCCGCCACACAGCGGCTGTCGATCAGCATAGAGCCAAGCACCGACTGCTCCGCCTCCAGAGAATGGGGCAGCTGCCGGGAAAGAAGTTCTTCTTCCATAAAGACCTCCGAGGTTGAAATCGTCCTGTGGTATCATCGTTCCGATTTTTCAATATGCCGCCGGATTTCCGCTTCATGCGCCTGGCAATAGGCGTAGCTGTTACGCATAAAATCCTCGATGCGCTGACTTTTATACATTGCATCCAATGTATCCAGAATCGGTCTGCCGTCCACCGCCATATCAAAGAAATAGGGGTAGATGCAGCCGCCGTTTTCCCTGGGAAAATAAGGATTGATAGAACAGAGGCGTTCATCCTTCATCACGGACTCAACCACCATTTCGCTCAGAATCCATTTCAGGGATGGGCGCTCGTATTCCTCGTAACAATCTCCAAACAGCCGATGCCATACATAGAACCAAATAAAGTGCACCATCTCATGAATTCCCTGGCCGATGGCGCCTTCTTCGCTGTTTAAATAGAACGTGTCATAGCAATGCTCTTTTAGAAAACGCGGTTCGATGGGATTGATGCTTACATGACACTTCATGTCATTGAATAGCTTTGCGCAATCCACGTCAAAAGCATCCGACAATGCCGCGGTGATCTGCTCTTTGCAGACTGCCCAATGGCGGGAATACAGCGCCACTTTTTCGTTTATCGTATTCTCTAACGTATTGTAAACGGCTCGCATCGTCTGTTCTATGTATTCTTTCCTTTCGGGAAAAGGCAGACTTTCGGCGTAGGCCCTATCCAGCTGCGGATAGAAGTGATATAACGGCTCAGACCAAAAATCCGATTCATCTTCTGTCTGAAATTCCATGATCTGCCGAAGCATATACTCCACACCGGGATTGCTAAAAGTCACTTTCAATTGCAGCGCCTCCATTGCCCATGGAAATCAGGGGCTGAATGATTTAGAAACCTGCCGGTCTTGTCTGTAGGGTTCGCACTTATGCGGACCGAACTGCCATTGATGCCCGCCACAGGAAGGATCCCCGCATCAGCCTCCTGTTGTAAGCCGGTGCAATCCGTAAGCACCTAGTAGGAGGGCGTACAAAATTTTCATCCGTCCGGCGAAGCCGGACGCCTTCCTTGTCAATTTCTCTCCCGGATTTCCACTGTCAGTTCTGCCGTGACCTCATAGCCCAGCTTGCAGCGGACAGTGTAGGTCCCCACATTTTTGATCGGCTCGTCCAGGAAAATCTTCCGCTTGTCCAGGACAATCTTCTTCTGATCGGCCAGGGCCTCGGAAATCTCCGCGTTGGTGACGGAACCGAACAGCCGTCCCGCGCCGCCGCCACGGGCCGTAACCACCAGCTTCATTTCCTTCAGCTGCTTGGACAGGGCAATGGCCTGCTCCCGCTCCCGCTGGCGCTTCTCCTGCAGGGCCTTGTCGTTCATCTTCATGGTGTTGATATTGTCCGCCGTGGCCTCCTGGGCCAGCTTGCGGGGCAGCAGGAAATTCCGGGCATAACCGTCGGACACGTCCAGCAGCTGTCCCTTCTTGCCCTGACCCTTGACGTCCTGTAATAAAATCACTTTCATCGGCCTATCTCCTTTTCAATTATCTGGTCATCCTTCGTAGAATCTGTCAATGCTGGCCACCAGCTCTGTCGCGACCTCGCGGACCGTTTTGTTGGGAATCTGTGCGCCCGCCGCCGCCGCGTTGCCGCCGCCGCCGAGAGGCTCCAGAATCACCTGCACATTGACCTCTCCGATGGAACGGGCGGACATGATAATCCGGTCCTCATCCGGATAGAGTACGAAGGAAGCGCTGATGCCCTTGATATTCAAAAGCTCGTCCGCCGCCTGCGCCGCCAGGGTGCGGGTGGCGGTATAGTCCAGGGCCGCAATGGCGATTTCATTGCGGTACAGCCGCGCCGCCTGGACAATCTGATACCGGGACACCGTGTCGTCCAGATCGTTCTGAAACAGCCTCTTTACGTCCACGGTATCGGCCCCCGCCCGGCGCAGGAACGCCGCCGCCTCAAAGGTTCGGGAGCCGGTGCGGATGGAGAAGTTCTTGGTATCCAGCACAATGCCCGCCAGCAGCGCCTGGGCCTCCATGGGCCGAATGTCCTTCGGTTCCACGGAATATTGCAGAAGCTCCGATACCAGCTCCGAGGCGGAGGAGGCAAACGGCTCGTGGAAATTCAGAACCACTTCTTCGATATAGTCCGCCGCACGGCGGTGATGGTCGATGACCGCCACACGGTTAATAGATTCCAGCAGCGGCTGGCTCTCCACCTGATCCGGGCGGTTGGTGTCCACCACGATCAGGAGGCTGCGATTGTCGGCGGCCAGTAAAGCCTCCTCGCCGCTGACAAACAGATTGTCATACTCCGGCAGTGCTCTGATCTCTTCCAGCATGGATTTGACCGCATTGTTCTCCAGGTCCAGAACAATCCGGGCGGTTTTGTTCAGCTTGCGGCAGATGCACAAAAGGCCCATGGCAGAGCCGAGGGCATCCATGTCCGCCATGCGGTGGCCCATAATGAACACCATGCCGGACTGGTTGAGCAACTCCGTCAGAGAGCTGGCGATGACGCGGGCCTTGACCTTGGTCCGGCGCTCCGTCTCCTTGGTCCGGCCTCCGAAGAAGGTGAAATTGTACCGATCCTTGATGACCGCCTGGTCGCCGCCCCGGGACAGGGCCATTTCAATGGACAGGGAGGCAAAATTGAAATTCGTCTCAAAGCTGTCGCCGTCCTTGCCGATGCCCAGGGACACCGTGGCCGCCACGCCGGAGGGATTGGTGATGGTGCGGATTTCGTCAAGAATGGAGAACTTCTCCTCCTGCAGCCGGGTCAGGTCCTTGGCCTCAAAAACCAGCAGATAGCGGTTTCGCTCATATTTCCGCAGCAGGCCGCCCAGGTCCTTGCACCACTCGCTGATTTGGTTGTTGATTTTGGCGTCCAGGCTGGAAATGGCGGAGTCGGTCAGGTTGTTGGTCAGCTCATCATAGTTGTCCACCAGAATCACCATCACGATGGGCCGGGTGCGGACATACTCGTCCCGCACGTTGAACATTTCGGTCATATCCGCCAGATACAGCGTGGCCAGCAGCAGGGAGGCATGCTCATCCTCAGATCGGATCAGATTGCCGTAGACCCGGTAGCGGCGGCCCTGAATCTCCACATCCTGAGGACACTCCGTCCGGCCCTCGGCCAGCCAGCGGGTGGAAAAATGGGGAACCACATCCTCCATTTTCTGATTCATGAAGGAATCCCGCAGACCGGACACCTCATAGAAGGACGCATTCGCCCATATGATCTCCGAGTCGCTCATCTTGATGACCGCCATGGGGAAGGGTGAACCGGTCTTAAAAGCCGTGCCAAGGGAATCCGTGGTGCTTTGAATATAGCTCATCAGCGCCTTTTTCCGCCGCCCGCTGGCCACCCGGTTATAGACAAACAGCAGTACGGTCAAAAGGCCCTCCATGCCGGCCAGATAATACTGTCTCCATGCCACAGCCGCCGCTACGGACAGCAGCAGTGCGCCAAAATACAGCCCCATTCCCGGCTCCAGCAGCCGCTTCAGCTTTCTATTCACGCACGAATCCCCCTTTCGTATTTCGATTGGAATAGATACTTGCATTATACCAAAGACTGGTCAAATCCTCAAGAGAAAAAGAGAAAAAGCTGTGCAAACCGCAGGGAATATGATAAAATGCGAATCAAGCGTTGAATTGTTTGGAAATTTGCTGATCTGATCCGTAGGGCGGAGGCGGAAAGCAAATTGCCACGGAGGGGCAAGAGACGCCCCTCTGGAGGGCGCCCCGCCGCAGGGACGCACCTTCGTTCACACGCTGTAGGGGACGGCCTCCTGGACGTCCCGCTTGCTGGCAATTTCGACAGTGCATCCCAACGGGGCGTTGAGGACGCCGCCCCCTACGAAGTTGTGGCAAGTTTGCAATTTTATCGTATCATCGTACCGCTCTGTTGTCGATACAACCCCCGCCGCTGCGCGGCAGCCCCCTAAGAGGGGCACGAGGGCTTGCTTTGATTCGCATGATAAAATAAGGCTATTCCCGCCTGAATACTGGAGGTTCCCATGGATAAGTACACCCTCTTGCAGCAATATTTCGGCCACAGCAGCTTTCGCCCCGGCCAGGAGACGCTGATCGACGCCCTGCTGGATGGCCACGACGCCTTGGGCGTCATGCCCACCGGCGCGGGGAAATCCATGTGCTACCAGATCCCCGCCCTGCTGCTGCCCGGCATCACCCTGGTGATCTCGCCGCTGATCTCCCTGATGAAGGATCAGGTCATGGCCCTGTGCCAGGCTGGGGTCCCGTCGGCCTATCTCAACTCCTCTCTCAGCTATAACCAATACTGCGAAGCTCTGCGCCGGGCCTGCAACGGCGCCTACAAAATCATCTATGTGGCCCCGGAGCGGCTGACCACCCCCGGGTTCCTCCACTTTGCCGAAGGCACGGAAATCTCCCTGGTGGCTGTGGACGAGGCCCACTGCGTCTCCCAGTGGGGCCAGGACTTCCGGCCCAGCTATCTGCACATTCCCGAATTTGTCTCCCAGCTGCCCAAACGGCCCACGGTGGCGGCCTTTACGGCCACGGCCACCAAGGAGGTTCGGGCGGACATTGTGCGGCTGCTGCAATTGCGGGAGCCGGTCTCCATCACCACGGGCTTTGACCGGGAGAACCTGTACTTTGCCGTGGAACAGCCCAAGGACAAGCTGCGCCGCCTCATGGAGCTGTTGGAGGAGCGGCGAGGCCGCAGCGGAATCGTCTACTGCGCCACTCGGGCCAATGTGAAACGGGTCTGTCAGGCCCTCCAGGACCGGGGCTTCGAGGCCACCCGCTACCACGCAGGCCTGGAAGACGCCGAGCGGCGGCAGAATCAGGAGGACTTCTCCTATGACCGCAAGCCCATTATGGTGGCCACCAACGCCTTCGGCATGGGCATTGACAAGTCCAACGTGTCCTTTGTCATTCACTACAATATGCCCAAAAATCTGGAGAGCTACTACCAGGAGGCGGGCCGGGCAGGCCGGGACGGCGGTCCGGCGGACTGCATTCTGCTGTTCTCCAACGGGGATGTAAACACGGCCCAATTCCTGATTCAGAACTCCAACGAAAATCAAGAGCTGTCCCCGGAGGACCGGGCCGCCCTGCAAAAGCGGGACCTCAAACGGCTGCACGAAATGACCGCCTACTGCCGCACCCGCTTCTGCCTCCGGGCGCACATTCTGCGCTACTTCGGCGAACACTGCTCCAGCATCTGCGGCAACTGCGGCAACTGCCAGGGCGCGTTCCGGGAGGTCGATGTGACGGACCAGGCTGAGACGGCCCTGAACTGCATCCAGACGGTGGAAAACCGCTACCGCACGGCCTTCCATATTTCCACCTACACCAACCTTCTCCACGGCACCCGGGACAAGGTCATCAACGCCTTCCAGATGACGGAGCTGCCGGTGTTTGGCAGTCTGTCGAGGCTGCCGCTCAAGGACATCCGGGAGCTGCTGGAGCAGCTGACGCTCCAGGGTATTCTGGCGGAGGAACAGGCCGGTCCCTACCGCCATTTGGTGCTGGGTCCCGCCGCGGAGGAGGTTCTGCGCTATGGCCAGCCGGTGCGAATCCGGCAAAAGCTGCAAATCGCCCCGCCGGTCAAGGCCCCGCAGACCCGGAATGTGGATCAAGCTCTGCTGGCGGCCCTGAAAGCCCTGCGCAGCCGTCTGGCCGCCGAGGCCCAGGTCCCCGCCTACATCATTTTCACCAACGCCGCTCTGGAGGACATGGCCGCCAAAGCTCCCACTGACCTGACTGCTTTCCTCCGCGTCTCCGGCGTGGGAACGGCCAAGGCGCATAAGTATGGACAGGCGTTTCTCGAAACCATCCGGGCGTATGAGGCGGGGAAATTGACAATTGATAATTGATAATTGACAATGAAGGTGTCCGGCTTCGCCGGACGGATTTGAAATTCCCGAATCAGCCCTCGTGCCCCCTCTTTA
>CAYTXW010000033.1:0-14168 GCA_964441575.1 uncultured Oscillospiraceae bacterium | reverse complement strand
CAGCCGGCCCGGAAGGTCTCCTCCGGCAGAGTGGCCAGCAGAGACGTGTCGCACAGCACCAGGCTGGGCTGATAGAACGCGCCGCACAGGTTCTTGCCGCTGGGCAGGTCGATGGCCGTCTTGCCGCCGACAGAGCTGTCCACCATGGCCAGCAGAGACGTGGGGACCTGGATATACGGAATTCCCCGCAGATAGGTGGCCGCCGTAAAGCCCGCCAGATCGCCGGTGACGCCGCCGCCCAGGGCCACAATCAGGTCTGTCCGGGTCAGGCGGTTTTGGGCCAGGAATTCCAGAAGCCGGAGATAGTTCTCGCCGCATTTGGACGGCTCTCCATGGGGGAACCGGTAGGTGCAGACCGTAAAGCCCGCCGACTCCAGCGACGCCCGGGCAGCGCCTCCATAGAGGGCCTCCACCGTGTCGTCGGACACCAGCGCCGCAGTCCGGCCCTGAACCAGGGCGGCGGCTTTCCAGCCCAAGGTACGGAGGACGCCGGGGGCAATTTCCACATCGTAGGAACGGGAGGCGGTCACATGGACAGTACTCACCGGCCGTCCACCTCCTCCTTGCGCCGGCTGCCCTCGTCCAGTAGCTGCCGGAGTGCCGGGAAATCATTGTCTGCAATGGCCTCCCGATAGGCTGTCAGGTTTTGCAGCAGCACATCCATCTCCTGGAGCATGAAGTCCCGGTTCTCCAGCATCAGCTCGGCCCACATGTCGGGATTCAGCCAGGCCACACGGGTCAGGTCCTTGTAGCTTCCGGCGGAAAAGCCCTTGTGTTCCAGGGCCGTGGGGCTTTTGATATAGGCGTTGGACACCACATGGCACATCTGGGAGGTGAAGGCGATCATCCGGTCATGGTCCTCCGCTGTGGTGACGGACAGCTTGCCGAAGCCCGCCGGGGCCAGCAGCGTCTTGACGTGGTCCAGCAGCGCCATGTCGTATCCCTCCGGCGGCACCAAGACCATGGGCGCACCGTGGAACAGGTTGGCCCGGGCATACTTATAGCCCCAATTGTGGGTACCGGCCATGGGATGGCCGCCTACAAAGGTGAAGCCGTATTGCTCCGCCAGGGGGAAGCAGGCGGCGCAGACCACCCGCTTGGTGCCGCACAGGTCGATGACCACGGTGTGCCGGTCAATTTGCGGCGCGTGTAGGCGCAGCCAGTCGATGGTGGCCTGGGGCGGCAGGCCCAACAGCAGCAAATCGCACCGGGGAAGGGTGGTTTCATCCAGCGCAGCCTGGCAGACGCCGGACATGACGGCAAAGTCCAGAATCACCCGGTTCCGGTTGGCGCCATAGACCGTGTGTTCGCCGCTTTCGGCGTAAGCCTTGGCCATGGAGCCGCCGATCAGACCCAGGCCCACAATTCCGACCTTCATTCCGCAATCGCCTCCCGCACCTTCCGGACCCGGGCGGCCACATCGGCAAACTGCTCCGGCGTCAGGGACTGTGCGCCGTCACACCAGGCATGGGGCGGATCGTTGTGGACCTCAATCATCAGGCCGTCCGCGCCGGCGGCGGCAGCAGCCAGAGCCATGGGCTTCACCAGGCGGGACTGGCCCGTGGCATGGCTGGGGTCCACCACAACGGGCAGATGGCTCAGGTTTTTCAGAGTGGGCACGGCGCTTAAGTCCAGGGTGTTGCGGGTGTAGGTTTCATAGGTGCGGATGCCCCGCTCGCAGAGGATGACCTGCTCGTTGCCCTCGGACATGATATATTCGGCGCACATGAGCCACTCCTTGATGGTTCCGCACAGGCCGCGCTTGAGGAGAACCGGCTTGTTCAGCTTGCCAACCTCCTTGAGAAGATCGAAGTTCTGCATATTCCGCGCACCGATCTGAATAATATCCACATCGTCAAACAGCGGCAGCTGGTTGATATTCATAACCTCTGTGATGATGGGCAGGCCGGTCTCCTTTTTTGCCTCGGTCAGCATTTCGATGCCCAGCTTGCCCAGACCCTGGAAGTCATAAGGAGACGTGCGGGGCTTGAACGCGCCGCCGCGCAGGATGTTGGCCCCGGCGGCCTTGACCGCCTTGGCCACACCGATGATCTGCTCGTGAGTCTCCACAGAACAGGGACCGGCGATCAGGCAGAAATTGCCGCCGCCGATCTTGACGCCGGAGCTGCCCACCTCGATGATCGTATCCTGGGGCTGGAAGTCGCGCCCCACCCGCTTGAACGGCTCGGACACTCGCTTGACAGACTGCACAATATCCAGACTGGCCAGCAGATCCATGTCGATCTTCTTGGTATCGCCCACCAGGCCCAGGACCGTGTAATAGTCTCCGGTGGAGACGTGAATTTTCAATCCCTGCCCTTCAATCCAGTGGATCAGGTTGTCAATTTGGTCCTGGGGGGTACCGGCTTTTAAAATTGCGATCATACTTGTTATCTCCTTTTTTGTGTTGTTCCGATGAAAAGAGCCACACAGAAGTGATTCTGTGTGGCTCGATAAAAACGGTTTCAAGAGGCCGTTTCAATTTTCACGCATCACAAATCACTCTTACCTTCCAGCGCGAAAGTAAAAGGAAAAGGATACATAAAAATAGGAAGTTGTTCTCATGAAGCGGTCTCCTTGGACTTTTTTCTATCATAGAATACCACGTTGGCCCCGTCTTGTCAATGAAGGATCCGTGAAAAATCGCCGAAATTTTATTTCTTTTCTTGTTAAAAGTGCTAAAGAGCCTCAGTCTTCTTCATGTGCGCCTTGATTTTTTCAAAGGTATCGTCGGAGATATCATGCTCAATCTTGCAGGCCTCATGGGCAGCGGTCGCCTCCTCCACGCCCAGGCTCATGAGCATGGCGGTCAGGACCTTATGCCGCTCATAGATGCGCTGGGCCACGGCCTCACCCGCAGGTGTCAGGGTCAGCAGACCATTTTCGTCCATCTCCACATGGCCGCTCTCCCGGAGCTTTTTCATCGCCACAGATACGCTGGGCTTTGAAAAATGCAGCTCTCCGACCACATCAATGGAACGGACGTTTCCCAATTCCTCCCGCAGCTTCAAAATCGCCTCCAGATAGTCCTCGGCCGACTCATGAATCGCCATATCTGTGCCTCCTTTTGATACTCTATTTGTTTTATTATAAAGGGAAAACGCGGACCTTGTCAATCATAAAATGCCGGCTTGTTTCCCCCGCGCCGGCTTTTCCGCCGCATGGCCGTAAGCGTACCGGAACTCCGCTCCGCCGTCACGCTTCCAGCTCCGCCGCCACGGTTTGCAGCAGCTCGCGGATTTTCAGGTGCTGGGGACATGCCTGTTCGCACTGGCCGCACTGGACGCAATCGGAGGCTTTGCCGCCGGAGGGGGCGGGGACGTCTGTCCGGCCCTGGCGCTTGGCGTTGAGCTGGGCAAACAGGTCGGGAATGGCAATCTGCTGGGGACAGCCGTCGGTGCAGTAGTGGCAGGCGGTGCAGGGAATCAGGTCCTCCCGCTGCAAAATGGCCCGGGCCTGGTCCACGGCGGCCAGCTCCTGCTGATTCAAGGGCTGGAAATCCTTCATAAAGCCCACGTTGTCCTCCACCTGTTCCAGGCTGCTCATGCCGGACAGCACCTTGAACATCCCCTCAAACCCGGCGGCGAAGCGGATAGCGTAGCTGGCGGGGCTGCCGCCGTGGAGTCCGTCCAGGACCTCCCGGGCCAGAACCGGCAGATTGGCCAGGGTGCCGCCCTTCACCGGCTCCATGACGATGACCGGCTTGCCGTGTCTGCGGCAGACCTCATAGCACCGGCGGCTTTCCACCTTGGGATCGTCAAAGTCCAGATAGTTGAACTGAAGCTGCACCACCTCCAGCTCCGGATGCTCGCAGAGAATGCGGTCCAGGACCTCCGGCGTATCGTGGAAGGAGATGCCCACATGGCGGACCTTGCCCTCGGCCTTCAGCTCCTGGGCGATTTCGTAGGCCCGGCAGCTTTTGTATTTTTCATAATTCTTAGACGACTGGGCATGCATGAGAAAATAGTCGAAGTATTCCACGCCGCAGTTCTCCAGCATGGTCTGGAAATAGGGCCGGATGTCCGCTTCAGTTGTAAAGCAGGAGCTGGACAGCTTGTCCGCCAGAAGATAGCGGTCCCGGGGATAGCGGCTGGTCAGGCATTCCCGCAGGGCAAGCTCGCTCTTGCCGCCCAGATAGACGTGGGCCGTGTCAAAATAGTTGAACCCGGCCTCCAAAAACGTGTCCACCATCTTGATGCACTGCGCAAGATCCACATCCTCTCCCTTCATGGGCGGACGCATAAAGCCAAAACCGAAAAGATTGTTCGTCATGGGATATCCTCCTAATCTGGTTTTTTACTTTGTATTATAGTACGATGCGCGCCGGGAGGCAAGAAAAAAACCGCTGCATAGAATGGAGAAATCCCATAAAAGGCGGCGGTTTTATGATTTACACGGTCCAGCCCGGAGATACGGTATACGCCCTGGCGCGGCGGTTCGGGGTCTCCCAGGCAGACATTCTCTTTCTCAACCAGATTCCAGCGCCCTACCGGCTGGCGGCTGGCCAGACGCTGTACATCGGAGAACCGGCGGCGCCGGGGACGCCGGACATCCAGGCCAACGGCTTTGCCTATCCTTTTATCAGCCCCTGGGTGCTGGATCAGACCCTCCCCTATTTAAGTCTGCTTTCCGTATTCTCCTACGGCTTTGCGCCCGACGGGACGCTGCTGCCTCCGGCCTTGACCGACAGCAGGCTGCTGGAGCGGGCAGAGGTGTTTGGCGTTCCGGCGGCGCTGGTCCTGACGCCCCTGGGACCGGAGGGCCGGTTCAGCAATGTCCTGATTCACCAGCTTTTATCGGACCGGGCGGCCCGGGACCGGCTGCTGGAACAGACGGCGGAAGTCATGGCGGTCAAGGGCTATCGGGAGGTGAACATCGATTTCGAGTACATTTTGGCCGAGGACCGGGACGCCTTCTCCGCATTTGTGGAGCGGGCGGCGGAGGTGCTTCACCCGCAGGGCTTTCAGGTGTCCGTGGATCTGGCTCCCAAGACATCGGCGGACCAGCCGGGTACTCTCTACGAGGGCAAGGACTATGCCCGTCTGGGCGCGGCGGCGGACCGGGTTCTGCTGATGACCTACGAGTGGGGATACAAATTCGGCCCGCCGCAGGCCGTGGCCCCATTGGACCAGGTGCGGCGGGTGGTGGACTACGCGCTGACGGAGATTCCAGCGGAGAAGATCAGCCTGGGGCTGGCCAACTACGGCTATGACTGGCCCCTGCCCTTTGTCCAAGGGCAGACCGCGGCCCGGACGCTGGGACTGGTGGAGGCGGTACAGCTGGCCATCCGGATGGGTGCGGAAATTCACTATGACGAGACGGCCCAATCTCCCTGGTTTGAATATACCCTGGCCGGAATCCGCCATGTGGTGTGGTTCGAGGATCTGCGCAGCTGGCAGGCAAAATTTGACCTGATTCGGGAGAAGAACCTGACGGGCCTTGGAATCTGGCAGATCATGCAGCTCTACCGGGCCGGATTGGCGCTGATGGGGGAGACGTTTTCGCGCAGATAAGAGGGAATCAAGGAGGTGCCTGCATCTGCGGGCACCTCCTAATCCATTGCATTCAGCACGTCGCGCCGCCGGTCGTATGCAGCTGGGCGTCCAGAATCTCCTGCTTCCGATTCAGAATTTCATCGCAGAGAATCTCCTTTTCCACATACTCGAAGCCAAGACGACTGATGGTGTCTGCAAAGCGTTCGCCGGTCTTGCCCTGCTCACGGAAGAACAGGATGGCCTTTTCGATGGTATTCAGCAGATCCTCCTCCTCGGTGAAGATTTTGCCAAGGGGCCGGCCATGGGCGATTTTCTTGCCCCAGCGGCCGCCGATGTAAACCTTGTAGCCGGGCGTTCCTTCCTCAATGGCATCAAAGGGGCAATTGCCGACACAGCGGCCGCAGTTGTTGCACAGCGCGGGATCAATGACAATCTCTCCGTCCTCCACCTTTGCCGCATCCATGGGACAGACCATGGTAATCTTGCACTTTTTGCAGCCGTTGCAGGAATCCGCATCCACATTGGGAACCAGCTGGCCGATGATGCCCAGGTCGTTCAGTGTGGGCTTGACGCAGTTATTGGGGCAGCCGCCGCAGGCGATTTTAAACTTGTGGGGCAGCTTGACCGTGTGATAGCCCAGATAGAACCGCTCATGAATCTTCCGGCTCAGATCAAAGGTGTCATAGAGGCCGTACTGACAGGTGGTACCCTTGCAGGAGACCACCGGGCGCACCAGGGAGCCGGTGCCGCCGGTGATTAGCCCGGCAGAGGCGATGAATTCCTGGAAGGCGGGGATGTTGTCATAATGGATGCCCCGGACCTCCACCGTCAGGCGGGTGGTGAACTCCACCTCGCCGCTGCCGAATTTCTTGGCGGCCTCGGCAATGACGGCGGCCTGCTCGGCGGTGATTTTGCCGTTGACCGTGATGATGCGTCCGTTAAACAGGTCGGTGCCTTTGTTGTTCAAAAAGCCCATGCCCTTGACGCGCTTGATGTCAGCGGGGGAAATGGTACAAGCCATGTTACATTCTCCTTTATCTATTTAAGTATCAAAATCCGTGAACAGGTTGCCGCCCTCCAGGACCTTGACGTTGGTGTAGCCATAGGCCCGCAGGCGGTTCTGGGTCAGATAGGCCCGCTTGCCCTTGTTGCAGACCAGCAAAATCTTGTCGTCCAGGCCGTAGCCCTCCAGAGGACCGTCAATCTTGGTCAGGTCCACATAGGGCACGCCCTCCAGTGTGGGCTGCAAGGATACGTCGATCAGCTGGTAGCCCTCGGCCTTGCCCTGGGCGTATTCCAGCGGGGTGAAGCTGTCCAGGTCGCCGTTCATTTTATTCTTCAGCACGTTGAGAGTCTGGGCGAAGGGATGGATGGCCGTGGAGAAGGGCGGGGCGTAGGCAAAATCCGCGCCGTCCAGATCGTCCAGAGTAGCCCGGCACATGAGTCCCGCTACGGCAATGTCCACAATCTTGTCCACCGCGCCGGGACCGGCGCACTGGACGCCCAGCAGTCTGCCGGTGGTCCGCTCGGCAATCATCTTCACGGCGAAGGTGGCCGCGCCGGGCATATAGTGGGCCTTGTCATCCACAATGGTGACAACGCTGATGGGGTTCAGGCCCTCGGCCACGGCCTGGGCCTCGGTCAGGCCGGTGCGGCCCACGTTAAGGCCGGGCAGCTGGCAGACGGCAGTACCCAGGCTCCCTCTATATTTGAGATTCCTGCCCATGATATTCTGGGCCACAATGCGGCCGTTGATATTGGCCGTGGACCCCATGGGGGACCAGGCGGGCTTGCCGGTGACGGCGCTGCGGACCATGGCGCAGTCGCCCACAGCGTAGATATCGGGATCGTTGGTCTGGCCCTGCTCGTTGGTCAGCAGCGTGCCCTTGAACATCTCCAGGCCCGTGTCGCTGAGGAAGGCGGTGTTGGGTCGAATTCCGGCGCTGAGAACCACCAGGTCGCACTTATAGGCCTTGCGGTCCGTCAGGACCTTTTGAACCTTGCCGTCCGCACCCTCCAGGCCCGTGACCTTGACGCCCGTGGCCACGGGGATTCCGTCGTTGGCCAGCTTGCCCTCGATGTAGGTGGCAAATTCCTCGTCAAAGCCGGGCAGCACATGGGGAGCCATGTCCAGCACAAAGGGCTTCACACCGTCCTTGGCCAGGTTTTCGGCAATCTCCAGACCGATATAGCCCGCGCCGACCACCACCGCTCGCCTGATCTCGCCGGCGGACACGAGCTCCCGCAGAGAAATGGCGTCCCCGGGGGTCCGCATAAAGAATACGTTGCCCAGGTCCACCCCCTCGATGGGCGGCTTGACCGGGCTGGCACCGGTGGCGATGACCAGCTTGTCATAGTCGTAGACGGTCTCCTCCCGGGTATCCAGGTTGACCGCCGTCACGCGCTTGGCCGCCCGATCCACCTGCACGGCCTCGGTGCGGACCAGGACCTTGGCTCCGGTCAGGTCCTCAAACTTGGCGGGGGTGTTGACGATCAGCCCCGCCTTGTCTTCAATAACGTGGCCCACATAGTAGGGCAGACCGCAGCCCGCATAGGAGATCTCGCTGCCTTTGTTGAGAATAAGGACCTGATTGTTCCGGTCCTCGCGCATGAGCTTCGCGGCAACCTTGGTGCCGGCGGCCACGCCGCCAAGTACAATGATTTTCATGTTCCCGTCTCCTTATAAAAAATGATTGCAGAATTCCGCACTCTTTGTTATTATTTTATCATTCCAAACCATAGATGTAAAATAGGAATTATTAAAGTTTCCTATCAGTTTTTTCAATACTTGGAGGATAGGCCTATGGCGACCTTGAAACAGCTTCACATTTTTATCGCGGTTGCGGAGACGCTGCAAATGAGCGAGGCCGCCCGGCGGCTGTATCTGTCCCAGCCCACGGTAAGCCAAACCATTTCAGAGCTGGAACGGGAATTTCATGCGGCGCTGTTCGAGCGGACCTCCAAATATCTGACGCTGACGGCCAAAGGTGCGATTTTCTGGGAGTATGCCCAGAATGTGGTGGAGAGCTACCGACGTCTGGACAGCTCTATGAAAGACGTTCAGCCCGTTCGGGAAATGCGCGTCGGCGCAACTATCACCATTGGCAATACCATACTGGCGGAGATTCTGGAAAATCTGCGGCGGATGTTCCCGGATATCCGTACCCGTTTGCTGGTGGAGAACACCCAGCGGCTGGAGGACCGGCTGCTCCACAACGAAGTGGACATTGCCCTGATCGAGGGGATCATCACCAATGACAAGATCGCCAAGCTGCCCCTGACGGAGGACGCGCTGGAGGTCATCTGCGCCCGGGCGCATCCCCTGTGGGGCAAGAAACAGGTGGAGGCCGAAGCCCTGCGGAATCAGGACTTTATCCTGCGTGAGCAGGGCAGCGGCACCCGGACCGTATTTGAAAACTATATGCGTTCGGCGCAGATTCCGATTCGCGTGGCGGCGGAATCCACCAGCAGCACAGCCATTGTGGAGCTGGTCATGCACAATCTGGGCCTGGGGGTCCTGTCCCGCCGCTGTGTTCAGCGGTATACGTCGGAAAACCGAATCTGGTCCTGCACGATTCAGGGGATGCCTATGAACCGATACTTTCATATCTGCTACCATGTCAAGCATCCCGTCAGCACTCAAATGCGCGATTTTGTGCAAGCCGCCCGCCAGACTGTGGAGGAAATGGACATAAAAGCATAATCGCTCCATCCCGACGCGGGGCGGCCACATGGGCCGCCCCGCGTCAGATATTTCGGAGTTGCCGTGAAACCTTTGTCTGTGACGCCTCTCATGCCCCGCTCCGCGTGAAGCGTCTCCCTTCCCCTAGCCGCGCTCTCGCCCCCATCCGCAGGCGGGGACCTCCCGGCGGGCTATCGCGGAACGGCGGGGCGCGGTACCCGTCCATGCAGTCGGGCCGGATGGCCGATTTGCCGCAAAAAAGGGAAACCGTTTTGGGATTCCATGCCCAAAGGCTTTTTATATGCCGTTCGGCTTCCATGTCCCAAACGAATTCTCGCATAAGAAAGATTCTCAATTGTCATTTGCCCTTTCAGCGCGTATAATATTCCTCATAAGGAGTTGATCGCCATGCTGCCGTTTCCGTATTCTGCGCTGGAGTCCGCTTTGGCGGGGCCGAGGGAGCTGCTTTGTCAAAATGTGCTGGCTGTCTGCCGGCCTTATCTGCCGCCGGAGCCGGATGGCGGGTGGCTGCCATGGATTTACCATGCTCTGACCCTGGGACTGTACCCGGTGGAGGGGGAGACGCTTCCGGAAGATCTGGCTCAGGGGGCCATGGTGTATGTGGAGGCGCTGGAATGGGCCTTGGACCATGAGAACGCGCCCTTTGACCCCTTGACAGATTTGATTCCCGTGCCGGAGGGAGAGATTGAGAAAAGCCGTGTGGCGGGGGAGTATGCCGGTTTTCAGCGGCTGGTGCGGGAGTGCCACCTGATGGCGCTGCTGCGGACGGGCCGGGCCTGTATGCCCTTTGACACGGCGTCTCATATTATCGGCGTCCACAATGTGGCTCTCCACGCGGGGATTCTGGCTCGCAAGGCCGGGCTGCCGGTAGACCTGGCCCTGGTCTCCGCCGCGTCCTTCTCCCACGATGTGGGCAAATTCGGCTGCCGTGGGGCCGACGCCAAACGGATTCCCTATCTCCACTACTACTATACCTGGACCTGGCTGGAGGCGGCGGGGCTGGAAGAAATCGGCCATGTGGCCGCCAACCACTCCACCTGGGACCTGGAATTTGAAAATCTGCCCGTGGAGTCTTTGCTCCTGATCTACGCCGACTTCCGGGTCCGGGGCAGCCGGGTCAACGGAAAAGAGGTCATGGGCATTTACTCCCTGGAAGAGAGCCGGGACATCATCTTCTCCAAGCTGGCCGACATGACCGAGGAAAAGCAGCGCCGCTACCGGACGGTCTACTGCAAGCTGCGGGATTTTGAGCAGTTTCTGGCATTCTACGGTGTGTCCACGGATTTAAACCAGACGGAGCCGTACCCCATGACCCGGCTGGACCCGGCGCTGGAGTCCTCCGCCGGGGCCTTGGAGGCCCTGCGGCGCATGACCTTTGAGAACAACGTCCGCCTGATGCATGCCATCAGCACGGAACGCACCTTTGACCAGCTGCTGGAGCAGGCCCGAGGCGAGCGGACCAACGCCTCCATTCGAACATATCTGCGGCTGCTGGACGAGTATAATACCTATATGACCCGGTCCAACAAGCAGAAGACCCTGACCTTCCTCTATGAACTTCTGATGCACCAGGAGGGTGACGTCCGCCGCCGGGCGGCCCAGATCATGGGCCAGATTCTGGCCAACTCCGGCCCCCGCTACCGCAAGGAACTGCCGGCAGGCGCACCCAAGACGGCCATGGCCCCGGCCATGATGGATATTCTGGACAAGGCCGCGGATCTGTGGGACAGCTATGTGGAGCAGTGCCTCCACCCGGACCGGCGCATCACCGCCAACCACGCCCTGCGCATTTCCAATTCCCTGAAGACCATCACCGAGAGCCTGTTCCGCAACGGTGTGCCGGAGGAGGCGGCCGCCATGGCCCGGCCCCTGCTGAACCGGCTGCCCCAGGCGTCGGAGACGGACCGGTTCATTCTGGTGGACGCCCTGCGCCATGTTCCCCTGTCTGCAATGACGCCGGAGGATCTGCCGGTTCTGGAAAGCGCCGTGGTAGCCATGCTGGAAGGGCCAGTGCATCACCGGATTGTGGCCCTGTGGTTTCTGGAGCAGATGCTGCCCCTGGTGCATCAGACGCGGCCGGAGGCGCTGGACCGGGCTCTGAACCGGGCGGCCCAGGACCCGGAATTCGCCGTGGCGTATCTGGCCCGCCGCATCCGGGACAGTCTGTGGCCCCGGTCCTATGAGGCGGAACCCCTGGATGTGGGCCAGCTGTACCTGAGCAATCTGAAAAACGCCGTCCACTGGACGGTGAAAATCGTGCAGATCGACGCTTTGTGCGATGACGCCATGAGTCATCCCCAGTCGGCCTTCCACACGGCCATGCACCTCTCCAATCTGCTGTCTGTCAGCGCCCATCTGCCGGTCCGGGAACACGCCGGAAAGGGCCTCCTGCGCATTGCCGGACAGCTTACCGTGTCCCAGCGCAACGAAATCGTGGTGGACCTTCTGCGGGAGCTGGAAAGCGGCCAGGACCAGGTATCCCGGTTTATTCCGCCCTATCTGGGCGCGCTTCTCTGCATGCTGCCGGAAAAGGAGCTGAATGAGAACGTGGATTTCCTGGAGGCGCTGATTCAGTCCGGCGTGGAGCGGTCCGCCCGGGCCGCCTCCTATACGCTGGGCGCAGTGCTGAACGCCCGCCGGGATGACCCGGCCCTGTCCAGCCGGGCCTTGGGGATGCTGACCACCGGCATTGCCCACTATAAGGATTCCATCCATCAGACGGCCCTGACGGCTCTGTGCCGGGACGTGCTGTCCAATGATTCGATCCCCCTGGAGCAGCGGCGGGAGGACTTCATGAAAATTTACAAAAAGCTCCTGTGTCTGCTCTCCGAGCCGCGGGAGAACCGCCAGACCTTCTTCAACCAGGCCTCCATGCTGAACCACCTCTACCGCTTCCTGGTGGAGTGCGAGGTGCGCCTGGGCGCATTTCCGGTCCCCGCTCCCATGCCCGTGGCCTTCTTCCCCGGCACCTTCGACCCCTTCTCCACAGGCCACAAGCGCATTGTGGAGGAGATTCGCGCCCTGGGCTTTGAGGTCTACCTGGCGGTGGACGAGTTCTCCTGGAGCAAGCGGACGCTGGCCAAGCTTCGGCGGCGGAAGATTGTCAGCATGTCCGTGGCGGGACTGTGGGATGTATACCTGTTCCCCGATGAAATCCCCATCAATATTGCGGTGCCGCAGGATCTGAAGACCCTCCGGGACCTGTTTCCGGACCGGGAGCTGTACATGGTGGCGGGCAGCGATGTGATCCGCCACGCCTCGGCCTATCAATCCGGCCAGCCGGGGTCCGCCGCCGACTATAACCATGTGATTTTCTACCGGGAGGAGACGGAGCGGCCCGGCGACGCGCCGCTGGAATCCATCATCCGGGGCAAGCTGAAGCTCCTGTCCCTGCCCGCCTACTATGAGACGGTTTCCTCTACCAGAATTCGGGAATTTGTGGATAAAAACCTGGATATTTCCATGCTGGTGGACCCGGTGGTCCAGGCTTATATCTATGAGTACGGTCTGTATCTCCGTGCGCCCCAGTATAAATACGTTCTGGAGCCGCAGACCCTGTACTATCGGTCCTACTCCGCCGACACCATGCCCTCGGACCTGCGGCTTTCCGCCCGGGGCCGCAAGCCGGTGGCCGTTGGCCTCTATACCCGCCAGGGAGACCGGCTTCTGGGCTGGGCCTGCGGCCATACGGCCAACCCGTCGGAGGTCTACGAGGTGGTGGAGGACATCGAGGCCGCATCCTTTGTCCGCCGCCATACCTCCGGCCAGATTCTGGTTCTGGACGCCGTCTGGTGTGAAAACGGCGAAGATTCCGAGGCCTGCCGCCGCCTTGTCAACGAACTGCTGGTTCGCAGCCTGCCGGAGGGCAGCACCTATGGTCTGTACCGGGCCAGGACGCCGAATCCGGCCCTGCAAACGGCCCTGGCGCAGCTGGGCTTTACGTCCATTCCCGATCAGAAGGGTCTGTACTATGTGGATATGCGGGACCCCATGGTGCTGATTCAGGACGTCTATACGGTTCTCAAGCCGCCCCACAGCACGGACCCGGCGGTGGAGGCCGTGGTGGAGGCCTGCCGTCCCAAGCTGCGCCGGGTACTGGCAGAGCTGTTCCCCGGCTGTCTGGTCCTGACCTTCGACGCCGAGATGCTGAACCAGGCCCTGCTGGAAAAGGTGCAGGCCCACAATCGGGTTCAGGATGTGCCCAAGGGCGTCCGGCGGTTGGGAAGCCAGATGTGCGTACCTTATGGAAAAATTCTCTCCGATGCCATTGTCCCCAACACCGTCACCAAGACGCTCCATGTGGAGAAGGTCTATACGCCGGATATCAGCGCGTTCACCGTGGAGGAATATCCCGGTTATTCGTCCCTGCGCAACCAGATGCGCACCATCAAGTCCTTCCGCCGTCCGGTGCTGCTGGTGGACGATCTGCTCCACAAGGGCTATCGAATTGATAACCTGGACCCCCTGCTCAAGGAGGTGGGGGTGGACGTCAGCTGTATTATTGTGGGAATCATGTCCGGACGGGGCAATGACCTGATGCAGCTCCAGGGCCGGAAAGTGGACTGCGAGTATTTCATTCCGAACCTCCACTATTGGTTTACGGAGAGCAGCCTGTATCCCTTCCTGGGCGGCGACAGCGTCTCCGGCCGGGAGAAGATGGCCCGGATGCTGCCGTCCATCAACATGATCCTGCCCTATTACTATCCCAAATATCTCTACGATGCCACGCCTGCCGGAATCCGCCGCCTGTCCGTGGCGGCCCTGGAAAACGCCCAGGCCATTCTGGAGGTTGTGGAGCGAAGCCATCAAAAGGAATTCAACACCACCCTGACGCTTCGCCGTCTCCGCGAAGCCGTCCACAGTCCCCGCCTGCCGGACCGGGGCAGACAGATGCAGTATGACCTCAGCGTTCCCGCATCGGCCTACGTCCGGGATGATCTGATCCTGCTGAAGCGGACAGAGACGGAGTA
>CAYTXW010000032.1:0-14252 GCA_964441575.1 uncultured Oscillospiraceae bacterium | reverse complement strand
CAGCCTCCTGGTTTCGGAACGCTACGGATGAGACAGCCGGAGAAATTGCTCCAACCGCATGTCAATGCGAAGCGCCCATTTCCGATGTGATACCGGCTAAAGCGGAATCCGGGGCTGAACCGGACTCCGCGGAGGCCACACGGAATATGAAACGCGATTGCCAGCGCAATCGCGTTTTTCTTGACGGATGAAAGCGCCTGTTTCAACAGAATCAAGCCCGGCGAATATCCGGTTGGACATCTGCCGGGCTTTGGAGCGGGATACGGGAGTCGAACCCGCCTATGCAGCTTGGGAAGCTGCCATTCTACCGATGAATTAATCCCGCGTGGACTACTGGCATTTATTCTAGCACGATTTCCCGGCAAATGCAACCGTTTTTTGTCCGGCAGCTTTGGGAAATACTTTTCGGAAAATTCTCTCATGGGTACCCGGGGTTCCTGTTTTTTGCGTCTGCCGCGCCATTTCCCGGCAGAGTGCGGGAAAAACTGCCCGGTGGACAAACAGCCCGGTAAGGGGTACACTGAGATTCCAAACACAACCTTTCAGGAGGCCATGCCATGGGAACATTTCTTTGCCGTACCGCTCCGACTGTCCCTTCTGTCGATGTGCCGCCGCCTTCGGCCGTGATGCTCTATCTGGACGATTTCTGCGGCGGCCGGTGCCGGTGCCTGGTCCGAACGGGAGACCGCGTTCTGCAGGGGCAGCAGATCGGCGAGGCCGACGGAATCGGGGCCGCGGTCCACGCGTCTGTGTCGGGGATCGTGCGGGCAATCGGCGGCGGCGCGGTGGTCATTGAGAATGACTTCCGCAATGCGCCGGCTGCGGAGACGGAACCGCTGCCCACCTTGGATGACGCGGCGCCGGCGTGCTTGCGGCAGCGCCTGTTTTCCAGCGGGATTCTGACGGCGGAGGACAAGCCGCTGCGGCTTCCGGCAGACAGGCCCTGCCATGTGCTGGCCCTGAATCTGCTGCCCCGGGATAACGCGGATACGGCGGCGCTGACCTGGGAAGCGCCGGACCGGGTGTTCGGAGGACTGCGGGCATTGATGCGCATTTTGCACCCCCGCCGAACCCTGGTCCTGTGGGACCGCCGCTGCCCGGACTTGGGACGGCTGCTTCTGCGCCATGGCGTTCCCGCAGAACCGCTGGCCGTGGATAGCCGCCGCGCTTTCCCAATTCAGCGGCTGACGGGCCATGTGCCGGAGCCGGACGTCACCTTGACGGATTTGGGCTGCCTGGTGGTGGACGCCCAGGGCGCGGCGGCAGTCTGGGACACGCTGTACCGCGGGCAGCCCTTTCTGCGCCGTCAGGTTCTGCTGACCGGACCGCGGCAGGGAGAGGCAATTTCCCTGATCGCGCCGCTGGGTACGGCGGTTTGCCATCTCCTGGCCGCCGCGCAGCGCTCTGCTCCCACAGTGCTGCTGGGCAGCGCCGGCACAGGCCGGATGCTGCGGGAGCTGCAAACGCCTATCGGCAAAGCCGACGGCAGACTTGCCTGCCTGGCAGGCAGGTGATATCGGAGCCGGATCAAATGCTCTGAAAGGCCTTGGCCGGGCGGCGTCCGCCGCGTACGGCCACGCTATGCCTCCAGCTCGTCCAGATTCAGGCGGAAGCTGTCAAGGCAGTGGGCCATGAACCAATCCAGACAGGGAAGCTCCATTTCCCGCAGGGCCTGCTCCGTCTGGCGGGCGGCGGACTCAAATTCGCTGTTACCCGCCTTCAGCTCCTCCAGGCATTTGATGTAGGCCGACAGCTTGTCTGCCGCCTTGACGATGACCCGCACGGACGCATCGGATTCATTGAGAAGCGGCGCGTAGCCCGGTTGCAGCTCCGGCGGCAGCATGGACAGCAGCCGCTGGCTGGCTATGGATTCAATTTCCTTATAGGCGGCTCGGATGTCCGGATTGTAATACTTGATGGGCGTGGGCATATCCCCGGTGAGAATCTCCGAGGCGTCATGAAACAGCGCGGCGGCGGCGCACCGGTCCGGGTCCGCCGGCTGGCCCAGAATATCCCGCTGGATCATGGCCAGACCGTGGGCCAGCACGGCCACCATGTGGCTGTGCTCCTGAATGTTCTCCTGAAAGGTGTTGCGCATCAGCCCCCAGCGGCCAATGTACCGCATTCGGGAGATGAACGCGAAAAAACGATGCTGCATGAAAGCGTCTCCTTACTTTTTCACTTGTTTCGCAGGGCGCATGGACGCGGACCCTGCGAAAGGAATCAAAATTTTGCCGCACCCTCGCACCCGGTTCCGCGTCAGCGCTTCCGCCAGGTGGATGGCAGGAACAGCAGCAGCATGGGGAACAGCTCCAGGCGGCCAAAGAGCATGTCCAGGGTCAGCACAATCTTGGACAGAGGCGAAAACACGGCGAAGCTGCCCGCCGGACCGACCAGACCCAGGCCGGGGCCGATGTTGTTCAGCGTGGCCTCCACCGCGGTGACGGTGGTGACAAAATCCAGATTGTCCAGGGCCACCAGAAGCATGGAGACGACGGTGATGACGGCATAGAGCGTCAAATAGCTCTGGACGCCGTGAATGGTCTCCGGGCTGATGGGTTTGCCGTCCATGGTCAGAACCTTGACGCTGCGGGGATGGAGCAGCTTGCGGACCTCCAGGCCCAAGGCCTTGAATAAAATGACAAACCGTGAAACCTTGACGCCGCCACCGGTGGACCCGGCGCAGGCGCCCACGATCATGAGCAGCACCAGAATCAGCCTGCTCAGCTCCGGCCATTGGTTGAAATCCACGGTGGTGAAGCCCGTGGTGGTGATGACGGAGGATACGGAAAATAGCGCGTTGTGGAATGCGTCAAAGACCGTGGGAAACAGGTCCAGAATATTGATTGTGATCACCGCCGTGCTGACCGCGATGATGGCGAAGTAGGTTCGCATCTCCGTGTTGCGCCAGGCCATGGCGAACTTCCGCATGAGCAGAAAGAAATAGACGTTGAAGTTGACGCCGAAGAGAATCATAAATACGGAGATGACGGCCTGCAGATAGTAGCTGTCATAGTGGCCGATGGAGTCGGACCAGATACCGAAGCCGCCGGTACCGGCGGTGCCGAACGCGGTGCAGAGCGTATCGAACAGAGGCATGCCGCCCAGGAGCAGCAGCAGCGCCTCCACCACAGTCATGGCTATATAGATGCCATAGAGAATGGCGGAGGATTTGCGCATATTGGGGACCATTTTGGACACGGTGGGACCGGGGCTTTCTGCCCGCAGCAGATAGTTGGACTGCCCGCCGCCCAGGTTCACCAGCGCCAGCATGAAAACCAGAATGCCCATGCCGCCCAGCCAATGGGACAGGCTGCGCCAAAACAGCATGCAGTGGTCCAGCGCTTCCACGTCCGTCAGGATGCTGGCGCCCGTGGTGGTGAAGCCGGAGACCATCTCAAACACCGCATCCAGATAGCTGGGAATCTGGCCGGAAAGGGTAAAGGGCGCGGCGCCGACCAGGGAGATGACAATCCAGGACAGGGAGGTAAGCACAAAGCCCTCCCGGGCGTACAGGGTGCGCTTTGCGGGCTTGCGCCGGGTCAGGCCAAAGCCCAGAAGTCCCGCTGCCGCCAGCGCAGCCAGAAAATAAATCCCGGAGCTTTCTCCATAGAGCCACGCCACCAGCAGCGGCAGCAGCAGAAACGCCGCCTCGATCATCAGAATCACGCCGGAGAGATAGACGATCATGCGATAATTCATGGCCTGTCCCCCCTCAGCGCCGGACGTCGAAGATGTCGTTCAGACTCCGCAGACCGCTGTGGGTGGTGACGACAATGACGCTGTCGCCCCGTTCAATGGTGTCGCTGCCGCGGGGAATGATGAACTTGCCGTTTCTGGAAATGCAGCCGATCAGCAGATTGTGCTTCAGGTGCATCTCTTGCAGGGGAACGCCGCAGTAGTCGGCGGTTGCCATGACCCGGAATTCCATGGCCTCCACCTTGTTGCTGACGATCTTGCACAGGGTTTCCATGCTGGCATAGTCGTTGGAATTCTGCATGGCCCGGACGTAGCGGACCACATTGTCGGCGCAGATGCTGCGGGGATAGAATACCGATCCCAGATCCAGGTTGCCCACAATGTCCTCATAGGAATCGCGGTTTATTTTGGTGATGACCTTGGCCTTGGTGGTCCGGCTGGCATAGAGGGAGATGATGATATTCTCCTCGTCGATGCCTGTCAGGGAGGCAATGGCGTCCATATGCTCGATGCCCTCCTCCAGGAGAAGCCGCTGGTCCGTGCCGTCACCGTGGATGACGGTGGCGTCGGGGAGCTGTGAGCTGAGAATCTCGCACTGGCGGGCATTGGAGTCGATGATTTTCACCGCGATACCGGAATTGAGCAGCTGCTTGGCCAGATAGTAGCCCATGCGGCCGCCGCCGATGAGCATGGCCTGCCGAACCCGGCTCCTGGCCACGCCCATCTGCCGAAAGAATTTCTGCGCGTCCTGGGAGCTGGCCACGAAGGAGACACGATCTCCGGCCTGGAGCCGGAATTCTCCGGAGGGGATATAGACCTCCCGCTCCCCGCGCTCTACGGCGCAGATCAGCACCTTGGGCTTCAGCTTTCCCATTTCATACAGGACCATGCCGTTCAGCGGGGAGGTCTCCGACACGCTGAATTTCAGAATTTCCACATGGCCTCTGGCAAAGGTGTCGATTTTAATGGCAGACGGCACCCGCAGAACGCGGGCCATTTCCGTGGCGCACTCCCGCTCCGGGTTGATGGCAAGGCTCAGACCCAGATCGTCCTTAATCAGGTTCAGCTCGTCCACATAGTTCGGCGTACGGACGCGGGCAATGGTGTGCTTGGCGCCCAGCTTCTTGGCGATCAGGCAGCACAGCAGATTCAGCTCGTCCTCGCCGGTGCAGGCGATGACCAGATCGGATTTGGGTACATCCGCCTCCATCTGGACGGGGCGGGATGCGCCGTTGCCTTCCACGATTCTCACGTCCAGTTCGTTGTTGGATTGATTCAGGGGTGTGCCGGACTTGTCAACCAGCGTCACCTCATGGGATTCCTTGGACAGCGTCTCCGCCAGGACACTGCCGATTTTTCCGTCCCCGATAATAATGATTTTCATATGGTATCCTCGGTGGTATGGTTTTTCTCATTTTTCTCATGTTATACTACGTTATATCATAAATCCCCGAACTTTGCAACCAACGGTAAGCATGGACCCGGAGATTGTTTTTTAGCCGCCGTAAAATATGCGCACGGTCCAGGCGGCCATGAGAAAGCCGGTCAAATCGGCAATCAGCGCCGCCGGAATGGCGTAGCGGGTACTCTTGACGCCGGCCGCGCCGAAGTAGACGCTGATGGTGTAAAAGGTGGTCTCCGTGCTGCCCAGCATGACCGCCGCCGTCCGGCCGATCGGGGAGTCCGGGCCGTATTGGGCAATCAGCTCGCCGGCAACAGCCAGCGCCGCGCTGCCGGAAATGGGCCGGATCAGCACCAGGGGCGCGGTCTCCGGCGGAATACCGGCCCACCGGAAGACGGGGGCCAAAAGCCCGGTCATCCGGTCCGTTGCCCCGCTGGCGCGGAGCATATAGACGGCGGTGAGCAGAATCACCAGAGCCGGCACTATGTCCTTCAGCACGGAAAGCCCCTCTCCCGCGCCGGTCACCAGACAGGTATAGACGTCCCGCTTTCCCGCCAGCGCTGCGCAGGAGACCGCCAGCATCAGCCCCGGCACCAGAAGCTCCGGAATCATCTCAGCCATCCGGCGCCCGCTTTCGCCGCCAAAAGCCCCACCGTGACGGAGCAGAGAGACGTCACCCAGACCGCCGGGAGGATGTCAAAGGGCGCGGCGGCTCCAAGCCCCGCCCGCATCGCGGCCACCGTGGAAGGAATCAGCTGTACCGAGGCGGTGTTCATGACGATCAGGCGGCACATCTCATCGGACGCGGGCCCGCCGCCGGAAATCTGGTGCATCCGCCGCACAGCCTGGATGCCCAGCGGCGTGGCCGCGTTTCCCAGGCCCAGAAGATTGGCGGACAGATTGCCGCACAGGGCCTCCCGCGCCTGCCTGTCGCCGCAGGAAACCGGGAACAGCCGCCGCAGCAGGGGCATCAGAAGCCGGGCCAGTTTGTCCGTCAGCCCGGCATCCGCCATGACCCGGTTCAGGCCGCTCCAAAGGCACAGCGGACCGGCCAGCGAGACGGAGAGGGTAATTCCCTGCGCCGCCCCCTCCAGCGCGGCAGCAGAAAGGGCGCCTGCGCGTCCTGCCGGTAAAGCGAAGACGATGGAAAGAAGAAGAAGGATTGTCCAGATCCAAGCCATAGGATGCTTGCCTCCGATCATGGGAGTGATATTTCATGCTTATGAACACTTTCATTCATCTATGCGAAAGAAAAAATTAGAAAATTTCAAGTGCTGATATGAAGAAAAAGACTAGACAATATTCGACTTGTTTGCTATAATAGGATATAATTTGAATCAAGCGCCGGCCCGTTGCGCTTAGAAGGACGTGTATCAAATGAAATCAACTGGTATCGTAAGGAAAGTGGACGAGTTGGGTCGAATCGTTTTGCCGATTGAATTGCGCCGAACGATGGACATTGGTGAAAAGGATTCCCTGGAAATCTATGTCGATGGAGGCTCAATCGTTCTGAAAAAGTATATGCCCTCTTGTATTTTCTGCAATGATACAAAGGGTGTTGTCAATTACAAGGGGAAGAATATCTGCGCCGCATGTATGCGCGAGCTGAAGAGGCAGTAAGAGAAAACCAAGCCAACAAATAGTCACAGGTAAAGACGTATCGTCTGTGCCTGTGATTATTTTCGCTTTTGAGCGAATCAAGGGCTGGAACCGGAAGGGACTGCGGAGCGGTCTTTGCTTCAGCCCTGCATATGGAAATAGCACCCCGCGCTGTGGCAAACGGCGCGGGGTGCGGCGATTCATGAGTTCGGGAATCAATCGAAGAACCGGTCGTGGATGGCGCGGAGGGCGCGTTCGGAGTCGCATTTATCAATCAGAACAGAGAGCTTGATTTCGCTGGTGGAGATCATTTGAATGTTGATCTGGTTGTTATAGAGCGCTTCGAACATAGCGGCGGCAATGCCGGCGTTTTCGGCCATACCGGCGCCCACAATGGAGACCTTGGACACATCCGTGGAAATACTCATGGTCTGATAGCGCAGATTCTCGCGGTTTTCCTCCAGCAGCTTTTGGCAGAGATCCTTGTCCGACTCGTGAATGGTAAAGGTAATGTCCTTGGTGCCGTTGCGGCCAATGGACTGGAGAATGATGTCCACATTGACCTTTTCCTTTGCAAGCAGACCGAACAGGCGGTAAGCCATGCCGGGTACATCCTCCAGACCCACCAGGGCCACTCTTGCGATTTTTTTATCCTGCGCGACACCGCTGATATAGGTTTTTTCCATGTTAACGGCCTCCTTGACAATGGTTCCGGGGTTTCCGGAGAAGCTTGAGAGAACTTCCAGCTCCATGTGAAAATGTTTGGCCAGCTCCACCGAACGATTGTGCAGAACCTGCGCACCCAGAGACGCCAGCTCCAGCATCTCATCGTAGGTGATCTCGTTCAGCTTGCGGGCGGTGGGGACAATGCGGGGATCGGCGGTATAGACGCCGTCCACATCGGTGTAAATCTGGCACAGATCGGCCTTTAGCGCCACGGCCAGGGCAACGGCAGTGGTGTCGGAGCCGCCGCGGCCCAGCGTGGTGATATCGCCGTATTTGTTGATTCCCTGGAAGCCCGCCACGATGACAATGCGGTGCTTGTCCAGCTCTTTCCGGATGCGGCTGCCCTCCACCTTGCGGATTCGGGCGGCAGAGTAGCTGGAGTTGGTTTCCATGCCCACCTGCCAGCCGGTCAGGCTGATGACCGGATAGCCCATCTTTTCCATGCACATGGCGGCCAGGGCGATGGAAATCTGCTCGCCGGTGGACAGCAGCACATCCATTTCCCGCTTGGAAGCGTTGGGGTTGATTTCCCGAGCCTTTTCAATCAGATCATCGGTGGTGTCGCCCTGGGCGGACAGAACCACAACCACGTCGTTTCCCGCGTCATAGGTTTTTGTGATGATATTGGAGACGTTCTGAATTTTGGCCGCGTTGGCCACGGAGCTGCCTCCGAACTTTTGTACGATCAATGCCATATGCGTTCCTCCCTGCGGAATCATTCAAATACGGGCCGCACGGCCTGTAATGGGAGACCGCTGGTCTCAATGGCACGGCGGGTGGTGGGGGTTTGCAGCAGATAACCGTCCGGACCCATCGGCGCGGCGGTGCCAAGGGCGCGCTCCACATCGGCGCGGGAGGCGGCGGTGCGGATCACATAGGACAGCGCCAGATCCCGCACGTCCATGGTTTCATCCGGACGGGCGTCGGCCCAATCCAAATTGCGGCGGCGGTCCAAATGCCACACCGCGTCGATGACGTCGCCGACCACCGCGCTGGCTGTGGGCAGCTTGCCCGCGCCGGGGCCATAGAACATGGTCTCGCCCACGGCATTGCCTCGGACCAGAAGCGCGTTGAACACATCATCCACCAGGCTCAGCTGGCTGGTCCGGGAGACATAATGGGGCGCGACAAACGCGCAGACCTTGCCGTCGGGCGTCCGCAGTGTGCGGCCCAGAAGCTTCAGTTTGAGATTCCCAGCGTTGGCCACGGCCACATCGGCCTCTGTGATGGAGGTAATACCCTCCGTGGGGACCTGCTGGGGATAGACATGGAAGCCAAAGGCGAGGGCGGAGAGAATGCAGACCTTCCGGCAGGCGTCAATGCCCTCCACATCGGCGGCGGGATTGCGCTCGGCGTAGCCCTTGGCCTGGGCGTCCTTCAGCACGTCGTCAAAGGCCGCGCCATCCTGAATCATTTTGGTCAGAATATAGTTGGTGGTGCCGTTGAGAATGCCGCAGACCTCCTGAATTTCGTTGCCGGCCAGATCAAAGTACAGGGGCCGCAGAATCGGAATCCCGCCGCCAACGGATGCCTCAAACAGGAAGTTCACGTTTTTTTCCTTGGCAATGGCGTTCAGCTCATAGCCGTGGGTGGCTACCATCTCTTTATTGGAGGTGGCCACATGCTTTCCAGCCCGCAGGCATCGCCTGACAAAATCCAGCGCGATGGTAGCGCCGCCGATGCACTCTACCACCACCTGGACCTCCGGGTCCCGCTCGATGATGGAGAAGTCGTGGATGATACGGTCTTCAAACGGACTGCCCGGGAAATCACGGGTATCCAGAATATATTTCAGATGAATCTCCTGCCCGGCCTTCTGCGCCAGGAGCCGGCGATTGACGGTCAGAACCTCCGCCACGCCGCTTCCGACGGTGCCGAAGCCTAAAATTGCAACATTCACCATTATTTTTCCTCCTCATTTTCCGCCGGCTGCGGTGCCGGCTTGCCGCGCAACAGGCTGTTTTACGGAAGCTGTGCCGCGCCGCGTATCTCTTTTCTCATTTGGGGATATATTTAATGTATCCGCACTATCCGGCAACCATCTCGGCCTTGACCACATCAGGCATGCTTTCAATCCGCCTGAGCAGCTCCTCCAGGGAGCAGAGCAGCTCGCCGGTCTCCGCCGATACCGTCACCATAGCGCGTCCGCCGGTGGGAATGGCCTGGTTGATGGTCAGTATATTTGCGCCGCATCCGGCAAAAATAGACAGCAGCGAGGAAAGTACGCCGGACTTGTTTTTCAGCATCAGCTGAAAGGTGATAATGCGCCCCGCCATTAAATTTTGAAACGGAGCAATCGAATCCCGGTACTTATAAAAGGCACTCCGGCTGATCCCCACCGCCTTAGTGGCCTCGTTGACCTTGTCGGTTTCGCCGGTTTCCAGCATCCGTTTGGCTTCGGCCACCTTCAGAAAGATTTCCGGCAGGGCAGCGGCCTCTACGATAAAGTATTTAGGCGTTTTCTCCAAAAAACATTCCTCCAGAATTATGTTTGTCTTTGGTGGGAAATCATTTGTTTGCGCGTTGGAGTATACTATACAATACTTTGCCGAAAATTGCAACAGGTATTCCGCGGATTTTGAATTTTTTTCGCAGTGGGAGGGGAAACGATTGGAAAAGCAGAAGCGTTGGCAGACTGCAGGACTTCTGTTGACAGCGGCTGTGGGACTGTGGCTGTTCCTGCGGCTGTTTGGGCCGGTACTGCTGCCCTTCGCCGTGGGCCTTGTCATTGCCAAAATTGCGGACCCGGCGGTGCGGAGGCTGAGCCGCCGGTGCCGTCTGCCCCGGTGGGCGGCGTCCGGTCTGTGCGTCACGGCGGTCTATGGCGTGCTGGGCGTGGGGCTGTATTTTTTGTGCAGGATTCTTTGCGCAGAGCTGCAGGGCTTTCTCCGCACGCTTCCTGCGCTGGCAAGCTCCATGGCGGACCCGGTGGCGCGGCTGGAGGACCGGCTGCTGTCCCTGGCAAGCCGGTTTCCCGATGGACTCGGCCAGGGCCTGCAGGAGGGAATTTCCGGCTTTTTCAAAAGCGGAGCGGGTCTGGCCCAGAAGCTCTATACCTGGCTGTTTTCCGCCGCTTCCCATCTGCTGATGAAGGCGCCGGACATTGCGCTGTTCCTGCTGACGGCGGTGCTGTCAAGCTTTATGCTGTCGGCGGAGCTGCCCGGGCTTTTGGAGCTGTGGCGCAAAAAAGCCCCCGCCGCGTGGCGGCGGCGGGGAGAGGCGGTTCTTCGGCGGCTGAAGGGTACCTTGGGCGGCTGGTGCAAGGCCCAGCTGAAGCTCATGGCGGTGACATTTCTGATTCTGACAGTGGGTTTTCTGCTCTTTCAGGTGGAGTATCCGCTGCTGTTCAGCACGGCCATTGCGGTCATTGACGCGCTGCCGGTGTTTGGCACGGGGACAGTTCTGATTCCCTGGGGGCTTCTGGCATTCCTGCGGGGAAACACATTCCTGGGGGTGGGCCTGCTGTGCCTCTATGGCACGGCGGCGCTGGTCCGCTCGGCGCTGGAGCCGCGGATGATCGGCCGGCAGATCGGCCTGGACCCGCTGGCCACCTTGCTGGCCTTGTATGCCGGTTATCATTTTCTTGGCATGCCGGGCATGGCGGTTTTCCCCGTCGGCGCGATTTTGGCCAAGCAATTCTGGAACCACATGGAACGAAAGGGCGGAGAGGATTCTATGTAGGAAGGCAGAGACAGGCCCTCGCGCCTACCGGGAGGGAGCGCGGGGGACGCGCCGGTCGTGGGCGGCCCGCCCTACGATCCATGATTCAACGCTTGCGCGGCCCGGTCAGCCATCCGCTGCTGCCTGCTTTGCACCGTCACGGTTTCCCCGGTCAGCGGATGCCGGAAGGCCAGGGACACGGCGCACAGCTGCTGATGGGTCAGTCCCAGCGCATTGGAGAGCGCCAGGGATTCCGCTGTGCCGTACTGCGGATCTCCCAGAATGGGACAGCCGGCATAGGAACAGTGGACCCGAAGCTGATGGGTGCGGCCCGTGACGGGATTCAGACGGAGCAGGGAATAGCCGTCGTGCCGGGCCAGAAGCCGGAACCGGGTCTCCGCCCGCTGGCCGTCGGCGCGGACCTCCCGCAGGAGACTGCCGCCATCCCGGCGGGCGATGGGAAAGGTCCAGACGCCGGATGCCGCCTCCGGTGCGCCCCAGACCAATGCTTCGTAGGTCTTATGCAGCTGCCCCGCCTGGAGCGCGGCCATCATCAGCCCGTGGATGTGGGCATTCTTGGCCAGCAGGACAACCCCAAAGGTGTCCCGGTCCAGTCGGGTGACCGGATGCACGGCGCAGGCCTGGCCGGTCCGCTGATAATAGCCCAGCAGCCGGTTGGCCAGGGTCCCGGTGTTCCGGTAAAAAGAGGGATGCATCAGCAGACCTGCCGGCTTGTCCACAGCCAGCAAAGCGTCATCCTCATAGAGAATGTCCAGCGGACCGTCCTCCGGCGGAAACGCCGGCGCAGCCTCATCCAAAACCACCAGAATCACGTCTCCCGGCATGATGATGCGGTCTGTATGCGCCGCCATGCCGTTGACCCGCAGGGCACCCTGCCATTTCAGCCGCTTGACCAGGGAGGAGGAAAGGCCCAGCTCCCGCCGTAAAAATGTCAGCAGTGTCCCGGTCCGGTTTGCGGTATGCTCTAAAGTCATGGCGGACCCTCCTTGTTCGGAATAGCTTTATTATCGGGGATGAAACGCCGATTGTCAATGCCGCGGGGGAAAACAAAGCCATTCGGTAAATTTCCTCTTGACAAAGGCGGGGACATATGGTATTCTTAGTTTAGTTAGATAAAACTAACTTAAAGCAGAGACGCCGAAAGGCGATTTTCTTTCCAATATAAGTTAGAATAAACTAACTATCAAAAGGAGGAACCGGGGAATGAGCGTGGTAATCATCGGCGGAAATGACAGAATGCAGCGGATTTATACGGAGGCCTGCGAGTCCTATGGCTGCAAGGCCAAGATTTTCATGGATAACAAGGGCGTGATTCGAAAAAAAATAGGATCACCGGACCTGATGATTCTGTTTACCAGCACGGTTTCTCACAAAATGGTGGAGAGCGCCCTTTCGGAGGCCAAGCGCTGCAACGCCAGAGTCGCCCGGTCCCACAGCAGCAGCCTGTCGGCGCTGCAGGGAATTCTGCGGGAACACTGTCCCGCAAAGAAGGAGCTGGCCCAATGACCTTTGAAGCGTTTTTGGCGGAGCGGTGCGCACCGGTCCTGGCGGGTATCAAGCCCGGGAATCTGTTTCCCTATCTTCCGCAGCCGGGCGAGGAGCTTTGGACGCTGCTGGATCTCTGGAACGGGAGGCTGGCTTCCAAGGGGGTGCGGGTGGCCGCAGTCAAGCGATGCAGTCAAACCGGCGCTTATCTGGTCTATGTCTACCGGCCCGTCCAGGTGGAAGCGATTCTGGCCCGGCCGGAGGTGGAAGCGTTTTTGACGGCCTATGGCTATGCGCCGAGGCAGGGAATTCCGGAGGCTCTGGGGCTGCTGACCCGGCGGCTGTGTATGCAGGAGGAATTCCCCCACGAGGTGGGGATTTTCCTGGGCTATCCGCTTCACGATGTCCAGGGATTTATCCGCCACAAGGGGAAGAACAGCCTCTGCAGCGGCTGCTGGAAGGTGTATGCCGAGCCGCAGAAGGCCCGGCGCCTGTTTCGCCGATACCGCCTCTGTACAAAGCATTTTCGGGCGCAATTTCAGCGGGGGAAATCCGTAATGCAGCTGACCGTGGCTGCATAATTTCAGATAAGGAGAAGATTACTATGAGTCATATCGCAATCGTTTATTGGAGCGGCACCGGCAACACCGAGCAGATGGCCCGGGCCGTGGAAGCGGGCGTCCGCAGTGCGGGCGGCGAGGCCGTAACCATGCAGCCCGGCGAATTCGGCGCGGCGCGTCTGGATGAGTTTGATGCCGTGGCCTTCGGCTGCCCCGCCATGGGAGCGGAGGAGCTGGAGGAGGGCGAGTTTGCGCCCATGTTCGACGCCCTGGAGGGCAGCCTGTCCGGCCGTAAAATTGCGCTGTTCGGCTCCTACGGCTGGGGTGATGGCCAGTGGATGCGGGACTGGGCGGAGCGCTGCACGTCCCATGGCGCACAGCTGGTGCAGCCGGAGGGCCTGATTGCCAACGAGGAGCCGGACGAGGGGGCCCTGACTGCCTGCCGCGCCCTGGGCGAGGAACTGGCAAAGCTGAATGAAAATATGCGGACCATGGGTTGACTGCCTCCCACACTTCTTCACACGTCCCTCTTATTTCAACGGGCACGGCATGACGTTTTCGGTCATGCCGTGCCCGCTTCGTTCAGCTTTCCATCTGCCGGCCCAGGAAGCCTGCCACGGTCTGGACTAGCTTCTGCTCTGGCTCGTTCAGAGGCGAATCGTTATCCTCCAGCAGGAGCATGACGCAGCCCATCAGATCGCCCTCGGACAGAATCGGTGTGGCCACGCCCAAATGATAGCGTTCCACATGGTCGCTGACGCGCACTTTGCTGTCTCCGGCCTGATAGCGGTAGGTCTTCCGCTGGTCCATAATCTGCTCCAGATCTTGGGAGCAGCGTTTGTCGATCAGATCCCGTTTCGGTGCGCCGGACAGCGCAATGACGCTGTCCCGATCGCACACGGCGGCAATATGGCCCGTGTTTTTTCCGATAGACTCGCAGAGTTGTGCCGCCAGCTCCGCCAGATCGCCCATGGGCGAATACTTTTTGAAGATAACCTCCCCGTCTCGCTCCGTATAAATTTCCAACGGATCGCCCTCGCGGATGCGGAGGGTGCGGCGGATTTCCTTGGGGATGACAACACGTCCCAAATCGTCCCATT
>CAYTXW010000031.1:1916-14567 GCA_964441575.1 uncultured Oscillospiraceae bacterium | reverse complement strand
TCTGTTGTCCAACAACCCCCAGTCAGGCCGTTGGCCTGACAGCCCCCTCAGAGGGGGCACGAGGGCTTGCGTTTAAATTCAATCCGTCCGCGTCAGCGGACACCACAACTATTCTCTATTCTCTTTTATCTCTTATCTCTTATCTATAATCCCCTCTCCCGCCCTTGCATTTTCCCCCATCATCCACTATACTGGCCTTGTAAAAAGCGCGAATTTTCTGCATATTAGGAGGCCAGATCATGCGGACCTATGTGTTGGACCCGGCGGAGAAAATGCCGCTGTATGAGCAGCTGTACCGCGCATTGAAGGAGGATGTGCTGTCCGGCGCGTTGTCCGGCGGGGAGAAACTTCCATCCAAGCGGGCCTTGGCGGAGCATTTGAATGTCAGCCGTATCACGGTGGAGAATGCCTATAACCAGCTTTTAACCGAGGGCTATCTTTTTTCCAAGCCGCGGTCCGGCTACTTTGTGGAGCGGCTGGATGCGGTGCCCCGGCCGCAGCCTGCCGCGCCGCTGCCGCCCTTGCCTCAGGAGCCTGTCGCGCCGCCATCGCCCAGCGCGGGCCAGTTCCCGTTTTCTGTCTGGGCCAAGCTGATGCGGGGAGTGCTGCTGGACCAGCATGATCTGCTGCTGCAATCTCCGCCCAATACAGGCCTGCCGGTTCTGCGGCGGGCCATCGCTGGACTGCTGCGCAGGAGCCGGGGGATGGAGGTCCCGCCGGAGCGCATAGTCATCGGCGCGGGAGCGGAATACCTTTATAATATCCTGATTCAGCTGCTGGGCCGGGATCTGCGCTATGGCTTGGAAAACCCGGGCCATCAGAAAATCCGTCGGGTCTATGAGGCCAATGGCGTTGCTCTGTGTCCCGTGTCTCTGGACGAGAGCGGCGTGAATCTCCGCGCCTTGAACGCCAGTGGAGCGGATGTGCTGCATATTTCCCCCAGCCACCAGTTTCCAACAGGCATTGTGACGCCCATTGGCCGCCGCCGTCAGCTCATGGCCTGGCTGGGCAGCGGACCCAACCGCTGGATTATCGAGGATGACTATGACTCCGAGTTCCGCTTCTCCGGACGGACACTGCCCACCATGTACAGCATGGACACCATCGGCCGGGTCATTTATCTGAATACCTTTTCCAAGACCATCACCCCGGCGCTTCGTATCAGCTATATGATCCTGCCGGAGGACCTGATGGCCCGATACCGGCAGCGGCTGGGGTTTTACAGCTGCACGGTTCCCAGTATGGAGCAGCTGACGCTGGCCCGTTTTTTGGACGAGGGGTATTTTGAAAAGCATGTCAGCCGCATGAAGCGCCACTACCGTCTGCTGCGGACGGAGTTTCTGAAGCTCCTGCGCCAGTCGCCCTGCGCCTCCCGCATGGCCGTTCAAGGAGACGAGGCGGGACTGCATTTCCTTTTGCGGCTGGATACCAGCCTGTCGGACCAGGCTTTAGAGGCGGCCCTGGCCGCCAACGGGGTCCGCGCTGCCGGACTGTTCCGCTACGCAAGCGGCGCACCGGTCCCCGAGAGCCGCGGCAGGGTTGTAATTCAATACTCCGACCTCCCTGCCGCCGATCTCCCCCGCGTCCTGTCCGTTCTGGAAGGGCTGGTCGGAGAGAATAGATAGTCCCTGGATTTTCCATCATTTTGCGGTTTTTTGCTCTCCGATAAGAGACTGAAAAAGAATAAAAAGCACGGTCAAACAGATTGCAATCAGATTGCCTTGCCCGGATGATTGCGCGGCGGAAGTGTCTTTCAATTTGGGAAAAAGGCTGGAATTTCTGTTCCCGGTCTCCGGGCAAAGGAAAAGCGCGGAATCTGGATGCGATCCCGCGCTTTTGTTTTCTGTTTACTTTGCGTATTCCACGGCTTTGGTTTCGCGGATGACGTTGACCTTGATCTGGCCGGGGTATTCCAGTTCGGACTCGATCTTTTTGGCCAGATCCCGGGCCATGAGGATCATGTTGTCCTCTGTGACTTCTTCGGGCTTGACCATAATGCGGACCTCGCGGCCGGCCTGGATGGCATAGGCTTTTTCTACGCCGGGATAGGAGCCGGTTAATTCCTCCAGCTTCTCCAGACGGCGGATGTAGTTCTCCACATTCTCACGGCGGGCGCCGGGCCGGGCGGCGGAGATGGCATCGGCGGCCTGAACCAGGCAGGCAATCACCGTCTGCGGCTCCACGTCGTTATGGTGGGCCTCTATGGCATGAATGACCGCCGGGGACTCCTTATACTTCCGGGCCAGTTCCACACCCAGCTGGACATGGCTGCCTTCCATCTCATGGTCCACAGCCTTGCCCAGGTCATGGAGCAGACCGGCGCGCTTGGCCAGTGTGACATCCACGCCCAGCTCGCTGGCCAGGAGACCTGCGATGTGCGCCACTTCAATGGAGTGATTGAGCACGTTCTGGCCGTAGGATGTGCGGTACTTCAGGCGGCCCAGGAGCTTGACCAGCTCGGGATGCAGACCGTGAATACCGGTTTCAAAGGTAGCGCGCTCGCCCTCCGTCTTGATGGTATGATCCACCTCGCGGCGGGCTTTCTCCACCATGTCCTCAATGCGTGTGGGATGGATGCGGCCATCGGCGATAAGCTTTTCCAGGGCAAGGCGGGCAACTTCCCGGCGGACCGGATCAAAGCTGGAGACCGTGATGGCCTCAGGGGTGTCATCGATAATCAGGTCCACGCCGGTGATCGTTTCCAGAGTGCGGATATTGCGTCCTTCACGGCCAATGATCCGGCCTTTCATTTCGTCATTGGGCAGGGGAACGACGGAAACGGTGGCTTCCGCCACATGATCGGCGGCGCAGCGCTGAATGGCGGTGGAGATAATCTCCCGGGCCAGCTGTTCGGACTGATCCTTCAACTGGCTCTCAATCTCCTTGATCTTCATGGCAGACTCGTGACGGACCTCGGATTCAATATTCTGGAGCAGATAATTCTTTGCATCTTCCTGGGTCAGGCCGGAGATCTTTTCCAGCATTTCCATCTGGCTCTTTTTGATGGTCTCCGCTTCCTCCTGCGTGGCGGCAGCCTTTGCCAGCCTTCTGGTCAGTTCTTCTTCTTTCTTTTCGTGGGCGTCCAGCTTCTTGTCGAAGGCTTCTTCCTTCTGCTGGAGGCGGCGTTCCTGCTTCTGCAGGTCTGCCCGGCGTTCTTTGATCTCTCTGTCGTTTTCGGTACGCGATTTATGGATTTCTTCCTTGGCTTCCAGGGTCATTTCGCGCTTTTTGTTCTCGGCACTCTTGATGGCCTCGTTGAGGATGCGCTTGGCTTCCTCCTCCGCAGTGCCGATCTCTTTTTCAGCAACCTTTTTCCGGTATGTCATACCGACCAGGAAGAAAATAATACCACTTATCACAAATGCCGCAATGATCAGGGCAATTGCAATTCCAGTATCCATAAGCTGCGGACACACCTCCTATCTCATAGATTTGGGATTTTTGAATAAGCAAAGGCGCACAGGCGTTCCCCTCTTACGCGCTATGTCCATATTACTCTCAGCGTATATTTTACATTCTTCCATGGCCAGTGTCAAGAAAAAAGCCAATCCCAGAGAAAGAATTCTGGAATTGGCTTTTCTGTTCCGGGGTGCGTTGCGTTCAGCACCGGACCCGTCCGGAGCCGCTGCTGTCGGCCGGTTTTCCGCAAAGGCGGCATCAAAAAAGAAGAAAAACGCGCCGCCAGCGGCATTTCTGCGCGGCGGAAAGGCCGTCAGTGGGTTCCGTGAACGACCTGGATTCCCCGCTGATTCAGCAGGAAAATGATTTTCTGAATGGTGGGGCAGACCTCTTTGTACGCAGGCCCCTTGCGGGTGCAGACGCCGGTATGGACGGTGGTAACGCCCATACTTTTCAGCCGGTCCAGCTTTTCGGCCATGCCGGGGTCGGTTTCCGGGTCGGCGCCGCAGCCGTTGCAGTGAAAAAAGGCGTCCAGCTGCGCTTCTTCCTCCGCATAAGACGCGAAGCCCTTTTGGCGGTGGTTCCACGCATTCAGGCAGGACGCGCCGGTGCATACCTTGCAGGCATCCAGACAGGTTAAAATGGCGATATGCTTCATGGTATAGCCTCCTTCCGAAGCTGAGGATGAAATACAATGTGCAGGCTGCCGTCAGAGAGAGTCAGCACATCAGCGTCCACTTCATAAACCTGACGAATAAACTCCGGCGTCAGGAGGCTTTTCGGTGTGCCATGACCGATGATCCGTCCGTCCTTGACAGCATAGAGCCTGTCACAGTACATGGCGGCGATGTTCAGATCGTGGACCGCCGCGATGACGGTTCTGTCCAGGCTCCGTACCAGGTCCATGAGCTGAAGCTGGAACTTGATGTCCAGGTGGTTGGTCGGCTCGTCGAGAATCAGGCAGGGCGTCTGCTGGGCCAAGGCCCTGGCCAGAATCACCCGCTGCTGTTCCCCGCCGGACAGGGTGGAGAAGGAGCGGCCCGCAAAGGGCAGCATGCCCACAGTATCCAACGCGTTCTCCACGATTCGGTAGTCCTCGGCGTTGTCCTGCTCCAATGCCCGCTTGTGGGGGGCGCGTCCCATGAGGACCACGTCCCGGACGGAAAAATCAAAGTTGTAATAGTTGTGCTGGGCAACCACGGCGATTTTTCTGGCGGATTCCCGCACGGTATACTCCTGCAGGGACTTGCCGTCCAGATAAACCGCGCCGCCGGTGGGCTTGAGTACCCGGTAGATACATTTGAGCAGGGTGGACTTGCCGCTGCCGTTGGGGCCGATGACGCCCACCAGCTCCCGGTCTCCGGCGTGGATGTCAATGCCCTTGAGAATGTGATTCCCGCTGAGAATGGCTTCAATGGCTTTTGCCTGTAGTTCCATCAGTCGCCCCCTCCAAATCCGTAGCGCTTCCGCGCCATGAGGTAAATGAACACCGGTGCGCCCAGAATGGAAGTGAGAATGCCGATGGGCATTTCATTGCCGGGCAGAATGGTGCGGCAGAGTACATCCGCCCAGATCAGGAAAATCGCTCCGGCCAGGGCGGAGATAGGCAGCAGCTTTTTATGGTCTGTGCCGAACAGGAGCCGAACCCCGTGAGGGATGACCAGACCCACAAAGCCGATGACACCGGCGTTGTACACAGCAAAGCCCACCATCAGAGAGGAAATCACCAGATAGAGAATCCGCCAGCGGTGCAGATCTGTACCCAGGGTGATGGCACTCTCGTCGCCCAGCAGCATCAGATTCAACGTGCGGTGCTGGGTCAGGAAGAAGACAGTGCCGAGGAGAACCACAACCAAAATGACCGCATTGTTGCTCCAGTCAGCGGCGGCCAGACTGCCCATGGTCCAGCGGACTACCTGCGTTGTGGCGTGGTCGGCATCGGCAATATACACCACAAAGTTGGAGAACGCGCCGCAGAGCGCCGACATGGCGGAGCCTGCCAGCAGCAGCTTGACGGAGGTGGCCCGCCCGCCGACGTTGGCCAGACCGATGACCGCCATGGACACGGTAAACGCGCCCAGGAAGGACATAAGCCCCACATAGTTGGAGCCGAAGCTGACGCCCACGCCCAGCAGCACCGCCACCGTGGCGCCCAGGGAGGCGCCGGAGGAAACGCCCAGAATATAGGGATCGGCCAAGGGGTTCTTCACGATGGCCTGCATGATGACGCCGCTGACGGACAATCCGGTGCCCACTGCCGCCGCCAGCACCAGCCGGGGCAGGCGGATGAGCCAGACCACATCGTGAATGGCCACACCGGGGGCCCATTCCTCCGGGAAGGAACGGCGCAGGAAAATATGTGCCAGCTCATAGCGAATCACCTGATAGACACTCTTGATCGGTAGGTCCATGGTGCCAAAGGTGACAGCCGCCATCAGGGACAGAGGCAGCGCGATCAGCAGGATCACAATCGCTACAATATAGGTCGGCGTCCCCTTCAGGACGCCGCCTTTCACAGTATGGGAATCCATTGTGCGTTAGCTGTACAGCGAGGGATACATGCCCTCGGCCAGAACACGCAGACCGTCGCCGGTACGAGCGCCGCTGGCATACATGTCGCCCAGCATAATCAGGTAGACCCGGTCATTCTGCACAGCGGACAGACTGGCCAGCGCGGGATCGTCGCAGATCACAGCCAGCTGATCTGCCATGACGGTTTCGGGATCATCGCCGGAATAGGCCATGTACACCACAAAAATCACATCGGGGTCCAGGACCAGCAGATCTTCCTTGCCCATTTCGCTGCCCTCGGGCATAACCAGCTCGCCGCCCAGCTGCACGACCATGTCACCGGCCAGGGACTTGGCGCTATAATTGGTAATGCTGCCGCCCAGCGGCTCCAGAACGGCCACGCGGACAGGGTCCTGACCCTCCACGGCAGCCAGTGTATCGGCCACTTGGGCCTTCATCTCATCGACCAGGGCTTCGGCCTTGTCCTCCACGTCGAAGATCTTGCCGATGTTGAGAATATCGTTGTACTCGTTCTCCAGAGTGCGGACCTTGGCCGCGCCGCTGTTGCTGGCGATAAAGGTGGCAATGCCCTTCTCATTCCACTCGGACACATCGCCCAGCTTCTTTTCACTGAAATAGGAGGTCCAGGAGTAGATCATGTCCGGCTCCAGCATGGTGATGGTCTCCTTGTCGGGGGCAAAGACGGAATCATCATAGTTCATCTTCTCAAAGCCGGTCTTCCACTCGTCCTTCACTTCGTTGTCCAGGCCGTAGGAAGCGATGACGTGATCCTCCAGACCCAGGGCCAGCATGACCTCGATGCAGCACTGATAGACGCAAATGACCCGCTCGGGGGCCTTCTCATAGGTGAACTCCACCGGCTCGCCAGCATAGTTGTAGTTGGTGATGGTCACGGGGTAGTGGGAATCCGTTTCAGCAGACTCCTCCGGTTCGGCGGTTGATTCTTCCGCTGTGTTGTCCGCAGTCTCCTGTTCGGCATCGTCCGCCTGCTCGGCAGAGGTGGCGTCCTGGGCAGCGCAGGCGGCCAGACTCAGAGTCAGGACCAGCGCCAGCAGCAATGAGATGATTCGTTTCATGCTTTATGCTCCTTTGTGTTGTCATATTTATATCACCGCAAAAAACGCCGCGCCTTTTTCAGAAAAGCGCGGCATGACAGCACCGGAAACGTCCGCAGTCTGGCTGCGGATCTTGTCTGACAGGTCACTTTCTGCGGAAGATATACCTATCTGCATCACACACAGCAGGTTTCCTGGCTGACGGGTCTATGCGCGCCGCGCCTTCTCGCTTTCGCAATGGCAGATGCGGCTTGCTCGCCGTTCACAGTGACCGGATCGCTCGGGATTTTCACCCGATTCCCTATTATCTTCTTCGAAAAGAAGCACTGCATGCGGGTATTTACTTTTTGCCTTGATTATAGCATGTTTTTAACTGTTGTCAATCCCCGTATTTTGCTCCGGCTCGTTCATCCCCGTATTTTGCTCCGGCTCGTTCATCCCCGTATTTTGCTCCGGCTCGTTCATCCCCGTATTTTGCTCTGGCTCGTTCAGCGTTGGAATGAACTGGCTGGCGATTTTTCCCTTGCCCCGGTGCTTGATATAGAAATAGCCAATGATGGAGAAGACCACCGCGCCGAGGAAATTGACGAACAGATCCTCCATGGTGTCATAGAGTCCGATGTCCAGATAGCCCGGAATACCGAGAGACTGTCCGTTGACGGCCACATCCTGAATGTCGGAGATCCAGACGGCCACATTGCTCTTAGTGGCGTCCAGGTAGGTGGAGGCAAAGGCGGTGATAACGGTGTCCTTCTGCATATCCAGGTGAAACAGGCGGTCCTGGCCGAATTCCCAGAATTCCCAGAGGACGCCCACGGTCATGGAGAAGCAGAACGCCGCCACGGCGCAGTAGGCTGGCGAAAGAGTGAATTTCACCTTGCTGTCGCGGTTGAGGATGTCGATCATGGAGAACCCCACGGCGGCGGTCAAAAAGCCGCTGACGGTATGCAGCACGGTGTCCCAGTAGGGGTAAGTGATATAGTAGCTGCCCAGTTCGCCCAGAATCTCTGCCGCGAAGATGAACAGCAGGATGATGATCTCCAGCGTGTTGGGGAGGTCGATGTTCAGCTTCCGCTCGATGATGGCCGGCATCATGAACAGCACCAGGACCAAAGCACAGGTGAAGGCATTTTCATAGCTGCCGCGGAGAACGTCAAGGACCAGCGCGGCGGCAACGATGACACGCAGGACGATATAAAGCACAATGACGGCCCAGGAGTGGCTGGAAAGCGCCTCCCGCAGACGATCCCGGATCGATTTATGGTTATGGCGTTTGCGCACAGAGACGCCTCCTTTCTTTCCTTTTGAAATACAAGATGGCGGACAGGTTGATCACAAGGTGGAGGCCCACCGTGATCCGCAGGGCGGGGAAACACAGGCTCCCGATGCTGCGCAGGATGGAGAAGAAGGCCACGCCCGGCGGGGCTGACAGCGGAAATTCCCGGAGGGGTATGTTCGGAGAGCTGAAAAACACGCCCGGGAGCCAGTCTGCTGCGCCGTCCGGGTCACGCAGAACCCGGATCGGAAGCGCCGTCGCCACCGGCATGGCCGGGACTGCGGCATAATTGGCCCATTTTATGTTACGGGTCTTCGTTTGTATGGTGTTCCTTCTGGGCAATATAGGCACGGATGGTCTCCAGACGGCTGTGATACTGCTGCTGCGCCAGATGGGGGAAGGCCTTGACCAGACGGTGATAGGTGCGGTTTTTGCCGAACATGGCCCGGGAGGCCTCCAGCTTTTCGGCCAGCTCTGCCCGTTTGGCGTCCAGAGCTTCTCGTTTGGCGTCCAAAGCCTCCCGCTTTTCCTCCAGGTCCAGCTTGGACACGCCGTCATAAATGCCTTCGCCCAGGTTGTCGGACACGCTCCGGATCAGCCGCTCCAGCTCCTCTGCGGCTTTGATCTGCCGGGGCAGCTTCAGGGCGGCAGCCAGCGTCAGAATCAGGTCCGCTAAAAAGGCGGCGGAGAAGATGCACAGCAGAATCACGCCCAGAGTATGGGGAATCCAGCCTACCAGCGTCATAATCAGCGGATGGACGACCCGCACGACCAGCAGACAGGCCAGCCCCCACATCAGGGAGAATTCCAGGCAGATATAGCCCTTGAAGTTGAAGGGAACCGTAGAGTAGTCCCAAAGCCGCTGATGAAGAAGCTTTTCCGCCAGCCAGCCCACCAGCAGCTCCAGGGCCGAGGTAATCAGAATGGAGCCGAGGGTCAATACCGCCAGGTTTTCCTGCAGGGGCAGGAGCAGCATTAAAACAAAGGACATACCAAGTCCATAGATCGGGCAGACCGGCCCCAGCAGGAACCCCCGGTTTACAAACTTGCCGGTCTTCACCGCTGCAAAGACCACCTCGCTGCACCAGCCCAGAAAGGCGTACAGAAAGAAAATCCAAAGAAGCTCATAGAAGCGATACACGCTCAGACCTCCCGAAAATCATCCACATCGATTACGATTCCGTTGGGCTTGGTCTTCACGGTATAGGCTGTTGCGGTTATGTCCTGTACACCGTTGATGAGCATGGCCAGGCCGATGAGGCGCAAGGCCAGCATGGCGGAGGCAAAGGGACGCACCAGCAGAACCACGCCGACGGCCATCATCGCCAGGGATAGAATCAGCAGACCCCACCACTTGTCCAACCCGAAGCGCCTGGCCTCAAAGGCTGTTTGCAGCCGGAACACGCCGCTGACCATCGAAAAAATGCCCACAATTACCGGCAGCAGAGCCAGCAGAGCCTTTGAGAAGAACAGCAGCACACCGCCCAGAACGATGCACAGAAGCCCCAAGGCCAGATCAAACTGAAAGGCCAGCCGGTAGGGGTCCTTGGAGAAATAGCCGAACAGTTTCACCACGCCGTAAAGTACGCAGAGAATCCCCAGCACATGGCAGACCAGCTCAGAAGAAAACCGGGGCCAGATCAGAAGAGCCAGTCCAGCCACAAGCCACAGGGCGGAAAACACCAGATAGGTCCATTTGATACTCCGAAGCCGGGACGAGCAACGGTTCATCATCATACCTCCTAAAAGTATCATGTTTTTCTTTGATTATACCGCGCGAAAGGAGGCTTTACCATGGTTAAAATCAGCCGCCATGTGCAATTTTTGTACAGAACGGCGAATTTGCGCAAATTTCGGAAACACACCCGTGGAGCGGGGACCAGCCATGCTGCGCGTACCGGAACCGGGTCAAAGCCCTTCAGAGGTTTTGATCCGGCAAGGTCCGTCAGGTTCCGCATGATGTGCCGCCGTACGGATATCATACAAAGCAGATGACGCAGCATACGGGATTCCCAATGAAAAAATTTTATCGGGAAGCAGAATCAATGGCCCCGATTCGCCTTCGCCACCGTCTCCTCCAGCAGACCGTCGAAGATGGCCATCCGCTCCAGCAGGGATTCCGGCGGCTCGCCCGTGCCGCTCTCCAGCCACTGAAAGCAGACGCCGAGAAATGCGCTGGTGTAAAAGGCGGCGATGGTCCGGCGCGTCTTGGGGTCCAGCGCCGCGCCGCCGGCGGCGTCTACGGCCGATTGGGCCAGCGCAGCTGTGGCCTTCTCCAGGTTATTCTGGATCTGCTCACGGTCCAGGGAACGGTAGATGTGTCGCAGGGCCGTCCGGTTGTCGTGGATCATGGTTAAAAGCTGGAGTGCCTGCTCCCTCCGCCGGTCCGGTTCAGGGGCCTCCATGAAGACATTTCGCAGCTTTGCCTCCAGCACATCCCGCAGCAGGGCGCGGATGTCCTCATAGTGGTAATAAAAGGTGTTGCGGCTGATACCGCAGGCGTCCACGATCTGCTTCACAGTGATCTTGTCCAGCGGCTCACGCTCCAGAAGCGTCCAAAAGGTCTGCCGAATGGCATTCCGTGTCAGCGCCGACATGGGCGTCCCTCCTTCATGATCAGCATCTTTCCTCCAGCCAGCGGATCACCCCGGCAATGGCCCCGTCCTCACAGGAGGCCACCTCCCGGAAGCCCCGGCCCAGCATCCGGGGGTCGCAGTCGGCGGGGATGCAGGCCAGATCCGCCTCCTCCAGCATGGACAGATCATTGGGCGCGTCCCCAACGCAGACCAGCATGGTCCGGCCCAGCCTTTGGGCCAGCTCCCGGGCGGCCTTGCCCTTGGAGGTATTGGCCGCCTGGACCTCCACCATACCGGGCAGAGAATGGATGGCAGTGTAGCGGCCTTCGCCCCGGCGGTTGATATCCGCTTCCAGCGCCGCGAAGAAGCGGGCCGCCTCCGTCCCCGCCCGGACAGTCAGCGGGTCCTCCTGCCGGCTGTACAGGCAGAATTTCACCTTGGGGTCCGGTACCATGGACCAGTCCGCCCGGGCATAGGGCGTGTGCTGCCGCTGCATATACCGGTCCCGGTCCGGAGCGTCATGGAAGACGTAGTGCTTGTCCAGGCAGTGAACCTCAAACCGCAGTTCCGGATAGCCCTGCTCATAAAACCGCATGAATGCCTCGCATCCCTCTGGCAGAGGATGGCAGAACAGCAGCGTTTCCGTCCTGAGGTCATAGCAGACTGCCCCATTGCAGGCCAGCAGCGGCGCATTGGTGGGGACGTCCTTCAGAGGATAGCGGGACATGGGCAGACTCCGTCCTGTGTTCAGGACGAAGACGCCGTCCTGCTCCATAAAATACCGGATGGCGTCCAGATTGGCCTGGGGAATGCCGCCTGCGTGATTTGTGATGGTCCGGTCAAAGTCGGCGGACAGAATGCAGTTTGAAAATTTGGCCATGGCCGCGCCTCCGGGATTTGTCATTTTCTGTGGCCATTCTACCAAATTCTCAGGGAAAACACAAGATGAGGCAGAAGTTTACGAAAAATTCACATTTTTCCGTTACACTCAAAAGGGAGAGTGATGAAAATGAAGCGACGGATTGGAATAATAGCCTTGCTTTTGGCGGCGGCAGTGCTTTTGACGGCCCCGGCGGCGGCTTATGAGGTCCCATCGGAGTTTGAGGATCGGACGCTGGAAGAGGCAATGTCGGATTTTATGGAAAATTACGGTCTGAACGAACAGAATTTTTCCCTTTCTTACTATAACACAGTCACTGGCGAGACCTATACATACAATGACGAGGCTTTTATGACGGCGGGCAGCACCTATAAACTGCCGCTGAATATGTATTACTATGAGCTGGAGCGGGATGGAGAACTGGCCTCTGACGCCTATATCAGCGGGGCCGGCACAACGCTGGACATCGCCCACTATCAAAGTCTGGTGTATTCCAACAACGATGTTTCCATCGGGCTGCTGTACAATCTGGGTGACTTCCGCACCTATAAGACCCTGATGCGGAAGTATTTTACCATGACCGACGAGGAGATCGATCCGTCCTATTATACCGCAAACTGCTACTGCACCCGAATGATGATGGACGCCCTGACTTATCTCTATGACCACAGCGAGGATTTTGAGGAAATGCTGGGGTATATGGATGAGGCCCAGCCGGGGGAGTATTTTGAGACCTATGTGACCGAGTATACAGTGGCCCATAAATACGGCTGGTTTGAAGGGGCGATCAACGATGTGGGCATTATCTATACGCCGCAGCCCTTCCTGCTGGCGGTCTATACCCAGGATGTCGATGGCGAGGATGTTCTGGGCCGTGCGGCGGAGCTGTTCACAAATTATACCCTGTGGCAGGAGGAGCCGTCGGAGGAGCCG
>CAYTXW010000031.1:0-1816 GCA_964441575.1 uncultured Oscillospiraceae bacterium | reverse complement strand
CGGAGGAGCCGGACGAGGGGACGATCCGGATAGAGACCTCGGTGATCGTCCCGGAGGCGGAAGAGGAACCGGAGACCGTTCTCGAAGCAGAGCCGGAACCCGCCGAAGCGCTCTCCGCCGAGCCATCCTCGGAACCGCAGCCGGAGCCGGAGGAAGCGGAAAAGTTGTCTGCTTTCGCGTGGTGGATGATCCCCGTCGCGCTGGGCGTCTTTCTGGTGGGCAGCGGCGTTGTCCTTCTGATTGTCCTGTCCTGCCACCACGGGAAACATGAAAAGCGCTGGCGGGACCGTGTGGAAAAGTAAGAAAGCCGAAGAAACCGGTGCGCCCGCCCGCCATCCTCTGTCATTGCGACACCCGCAGGGCGTGCTTCTGATGCGGGAATTTCACCGCCGGCTCTGCGGCTGCGATAGACTCCGGAATGCGGGAAATCGGCTGAAAAGCGTGGCTGACGGATTATAGCCTCATAGCGGCTTTCTTTTTTCGTATGCGGAAACCAGGGCTTCCTTCTCCCTGCGGGTCAGGTGCTTGATGGCCCATTCCCGCCTCAGGGCGGCAGACTTGTCCGGACATTCCTCCCGGTAGACCACGGCGACGGGGCCGCGGCTTCGGGTGTATTTGGCGCCCTTGCCCGCATTGTGGACGGCGGCCCGCCGGTCCACGTCATCCGTATAGCCGGTGTACAGGGAGCTGTCCCGGCAGCGGACCATGTAGACATACCAACTCATGAGGTGCCCTCCTGCAGCAGCCGCGTCAGGGCGGCGGCAAAGGCCCGGTCCTGCTCCCCAGTGCGGCGGGAAGGCCCCTTGAGACGCCCGCCGGCCTTGCGGATTTTCTTGGCGGCTGCCCGGAAAAACAGCAGACTGTCGATATTCTCATTGGTGTAAACCATGCCGTCCTGATGAATGGGGATGGCTCTGCGGCTGAGGCACATAGCCGCCAGACCGTAGTCCTGGGTCACGACCAGGTCGCCGGGATGAACCAGGTTGACCAGGGCGAAGTCCACGCTGTCAGCTCCCTTGGAGACGGTTATGGTTCTGGCACCGGGCCGGTCCAGCACATGGGCCGTGTCGCATAGCAGGGTGCAGGCCGTGCCGTACTGCTTTGCGAGCCGCAGGGCGATCTCTACAACAGGACAGCCGTCTGCGTCTATGAACAGTTCCATTTTCTCACTCCTTCCGGGACCTGCGCAAATCCTTACAGAGGATTTGAGGAACCGGATTATTCCTTCAGGAGCGCCCGGCGCTCCCTGTGGTCCGGCAGCACCGAGGCCACCAGCGCGTGAAACTCCGGCCCGTGGTTCCGGTGAACCAGGTGGGCCAGCTCGTGGACTACCACATAGTCGATGGCCTCCTCCGGATAGTCCATCAGCCGCCAGGAGAAGCATAGGCGGTTCTTGGGGCTGCATGAGCCGAATCGGCTCCTTGCGTCGGTAATCGTAATGCCGGAGGGCTGCAGACCCATGATCTGCCCATAGTATGCCACCTTTTGGGGCAGAATCTCCGCTGCCCGGTCTATCAGGGCCTGCCGCTGGGCGGCGTCCGGCTCCGGGTGGGCTGCCATCCGAGCCTGCTGACGGATCAGATGGGTGCGAAGCCACGTCTGCTGCGCTTCAAAAAAGGCGTCAATCTGGGATTGCGGCATCCGCTGGGGCGCGCGAATCACAACCCGGCCCTCCCGCGTGATCTCCAACGCCAAAGTCCGCCGGGCCGAGCGAATCAATTGATAGTCCATGGAACCTCCTGGGAAATTGCATAGGATAATTTAGTTTAACACTCGGCCTGGAAGACCGTCAAGCCACTCCGCGAAGAAAACAGAG
>CAYTXW010000030.1:10697-15620 GCA_964441575.1 uncultured Oscillospiraceae bacterium | reverse complement strand
CTCCACCCCTTCGTGGATTCCAAGGGCAACTTCGGCAAGGTCTATTCCCGGGACATGGCCTACGCCGCCTCCCGGTATACCGAGGCGAAGCTGGACCCTATCTGCAATGAAATCTTCCGGGATATCGACTCCGACACCGTGGACTTTGTGGACAACTATGATTCCACCATGCAGGAGCCAACCCTCCTGCCCACCACCTTTCCCAATGTGCTGGTCAGCAACAACACGGGCATCGCCGTGGGCATGGCCAGCAATATCTGCGGTTTCAACCTGCGGGAGGTCTGCCAGACGGCCATTGCCCGGATCAGGGACCCCAACTGCAATCTGCTGGATACCCTGCCCGCGCCCGACTTCCCCACCGGCGGCGAGATTCTCTACGATCCGCTGGAGATGGCGGAGATCTACCGCACAGGCCGCGGCTCCTTCCGGGTTCGGGCCAAGTGGCGGTATGTGAAGGAAGGCAACCTGATCGAAATCTATGAGATTCCCTACACCGCCTCCACCGAGGCCATCATCGACAAGGTGGCCGATCTGATGAAGGCCGGGAAGATTCGGGAAATCTCCGACATGCGGGATGAGACGGACCTGAGCGGCCTGAAGCTGACCATCGACCTGAAGCGGGGCGCGGACCCGGACAAGCTCATGGCCAAGCTGATGAAATCCACGCCCCTCATGGACAGTTTCCCCTGCAATTTCAATATCCTGATTGCCGGAATGCCCAAGGTTCTGGGTGTGGGCCAGATTTTAGAGGAGTGGACCGCCTGGCGGAGCCAGTGCGTCAAGCGCCGGGTGTTCTTCCAGCTGCAAAAGAAGCAGGAACGGCTGCACCTTCTGAAAGCCCTGAAAAAGATTCTGCTGGATATCGATCTGGCCATCAAGATTATCCGGGAGACCGAATCCGATGCGGAGGTGGTTCCCAATCTGATGATCGGATTCGGAATCGACCAGGTACAGGCCGAATATGTGGCGGAGATCAAGCTGCGCAACATCAACAAGGAATATATTCTCAAGCGCTTGCAGGATGTGGATACCCTGGAAGCGGAGATCCGCGACCTGAGCGAAACGCTGAAATCCGAGCGGCGAATTCAGAACCTCATCATCAAAGAGCTGAAAGAGGTGGCCGACAAGTACGGCAAGGACCGGAGGACTACCCTGGTCTTTGAGCATCAAGTGATCCGGGAGGAGCCGGAGGAGGAGCTGCCGGACTATCCCGTCACCGTATTTGCGTCCAAGGGCGGCTATTTCAAGAAGATCACGCCGCAGAGCCTGCGCATGAGCGGCGAGCAGAAGTTCAAGGAGGGCGACAGCCTGGCCATGAGCCAGGAGACTACCAACCGGGCGGAGCTGCTGGTCTTCACCGACCGGTTTCAGGTCTATAAGACCCGCTGCTCGGAGTTTGACGATGGCAAGGCGTCGGTTTTGGGCGACTTCCTGCCGGCCAAGCTGGGCATGGACGAGGGCGAAAATGTCCTGGCCGTGTGCCTGCCCGGGGACTACAAGGGCAGCATGCTGTTTGTGTTTGAAAACGGCAAAGCGGCCAAGGTGGACCTGGCGGCCTATGAGACCAGATCCAACCGGCGCAAGCTGAGCGGCGCGTACTCCGATAAAAGCCCGGTGCGCGGCGTGTTCCTGCTGAAGGAGGACGACAGGCAGGTGGCGGTCTACAGCTCCGATGGCCGCGCCCTGATCTTCTCCACGGCCCAGCTGACGGCGAAATCCACCCGGGCCACCGTCGGCGTGTCCGTCATGACCCTGAAAAAGAACAAGGTTGTGGAAAAGGCGGTGCCGCTGGAGCAGAGCACCATTCAGAATCCGGCCCGCTACCGGGCCAAAACCCTTCCCGCGGCCGGCGCGATTCTCAAGGGAGAGGACGCCGAGGAGCCGCAGATTACCATGGAATTATAGACAGAAAGAGGAGACGAAGAAGATGGAAACAATGAGGATGGATCGAAAACATGTATTTCGCTGGCTTCGCAGCGCGGCGGTGATTTTAGTCGGGAGCGTCCTGTTCAGCTTGGGGTTTGACCTGTTTTTGCAGCCCAATCAGATCAACGTGGGCGGCGTATCCGGTGCCGGCCAGCTGATTGCCGAGGTAACGGGCTTTGGCTCCGTGGCCCTGTGGGCGTTTTTAATCAACGTGCCCATTTTTGTGGTGGGCCTCAGGAGCATCGGGAGGGAGTTCTTCTTCGGCTCTCTGCTGGGCATGGGCGTCTCCAGTCTGCTTCTGGAGGTGTTCTCCGGGCTGCCGGCGCCGGAAACCGAGCCGCTGCTGGCCACCATCTACGGCGGCGTCACCACCGGCGCGGGTCTCGGCATGGTATTCGCCGCAGGCGCTTCCACCGGCGGCACCGATATGCTGGCCCGAATTCTGCGGCCCAAATTCCCTGCGTTTCCCATTGGAAAGGTCATGATGAGCATTGATCTCATCATTGTATTGCTGACCGGCGTGGTGTTCCGGGACATCAACAAGACGCTCTATAGCTTTGTGACGCTGTATGTCAGCTCTGTGGTGCTGGACGGCGTGGTCTACGGCCTGGATTATTCCACCGTGGCTCTGATTATTTCCGACAAATACAAGGAGATCGGAGAGGACATCTGCAATCATCTGGAGCGGGGCGTGACCCTGCTGACCGGCGAGGGTTATTACTCCGGCCAGGACAAGCATGTGATTCTCAGCGCCATCAAAAAGAACCAGGTTTCCGAACTGAAAAACCTGGTCATCGAACAGGACCCCAACGCCTTTATCATCCTCCAGGAGGCCCACCAGGTCCTAGGCGACGGATTTAAACGGTACGACAAGAACGAACTATAATAATATTGTACGCAAGCCCTCGTGCCCAGCTTCGCGCTAAGGGCCGTGCTTCGCCCGGTTGCGCTCTCGCACGCCGGCCTGCGGGCGGGCGCCTTTTAGGGGGCTCCGCGAAGCGGTGGGGGTTGTATCGACAAGCACTTTTACCGTATATTCGAACCGCTCTGTCATCCAACAACCCCCAGCCTCACTGCGTTCGGCAGCCCCCTAAGAGGGGGCACGAGGGGTGTTCAAAAAATTAAAATCCGTCCGCGAAGCGGACACAATCATTGTCAATTATCAATTATCAATTGTCAATTCAAAAGGAGGTGCCCCGTGAAACGCATTCTTTTCTGTCTTTTGCTTCTCATCATTCTCACCGGCTGCACCTCTCTGGCCCCGGCGTCGTATGTGTCCGTCACGCCCCATGCCGGTTCGGACGAGCAGAGCGGTGATTACGATGCCGTGACCGCCGAAAGCTATGTCAGCCTGAAAAACGCCATTCTTGGCTTTGTACGGGAAGGGCGGACCGAGGGAACCATCCATGTCACCAGCTACGACGGGGATGTAGAGGCCGATCTGGCCGAGGCCGCCTATGAGGTCAGCAAGCTGGACCCGCTGGGCGCTTACGCCGTGGACTATATGACGCACGATTGCACCCTGATTGTCTCCTACTATGAGATTCGCATCCATATCACATTCCGCCGGACGGCGGCGGAGATTGCCGCCATCGAGACCATCGCCACACAGTCCCAGCTGGAAAGCCGTCTGCAAAAGGCGGTGGATACCTACAGCAGCCGGCTGACCCTGCGGCTGAGCAGCTACCGGGACCAGGATATTCCGGCCATGGTGCAGGAATACTGCGAGGCCAACCCCCGCACCGTCATGGAGACGCCGCAGATAACGGTCTCGGTCTATCCGGACAGCGGTTCTGTCCGCATTGTGGAGATCGACTTCCTCTACACGGAAACGCCGGAGGCGCTGGCGGATAAGGAGCAGGACGTGCAGGAGAGCATTGACGCGGCGGCGGAGTATATTCGCTACCGCCAGACCGATGAGGACAAATGCGATCTGCTGTTCACCTACCTGACCGAGCGGTTCCCCTATGCCACCGGGGAGACGGTTACGCCTCTCTATGATGCGCTCTGCGGCGGTGTGGCCAATCCCGTCGGCCTGGCCCAGGCCTGGCAGCTGATCTGCGACCAGGCGGGAATGGAGTGCTATACGGTCACGGGTATGCGGTCCGGCGAGAGCTATACCTGGAACATTGTCGGCATCGATGGCTATTACCGTCATCTGGACTTGACCGAATGTATTCTGGAAAGCGGAACCCTGCAGCTCCGGACCGACCAGGACATGGTCAATTACTATTGGAACATGGACCTGTATCCCGCCTGTGAGCCGGTCTCCGAGCCGCCGTTGGGCGAGGACCAGCAGGAGGGAACATCCCCGGAGGAAACGTCCCCGGAGGAAACGTCCCCGGAGGAAACGTCCCCGGAGGGAACGGAACCCCCGGAGGGAACAGAATCCCCGGAGGAGACGGAGCCTCCGGAGGAAGAACAGCCTCCGGAGGAACAGCCGCCCGAGGGAGAACCGGACACAACGGAGGACGAAGAAGTCCCCAACCCGGTGCCTTAACCGAATCTTGCCTGCAGCGGCCGGGTCCTCATCAATAGTCCTTGCCCTTCTCCCTCTCGGGGGCAACGAAGGAGGCGCAGGGCGCGGTCCAAATAAAGCAGTTGGCATGACCATGAAGGAGGTTGAACCATGCGAGTCTTGAAAATTGTAATATCCGGCCTGCTGGTTCTGCTGGCGCTTACCTTGCTGGCCTTCGCGGGATTTTTCCTGTGGCAGGCGCTGCCGAAAAAGGCGGAGGAAGTGCCGCAGGTGCTGGATACCGGCGCCATTTTTGCGGAGGAAGCGGCGCAGACGCCGGCAGAGACGGAACCGACACCGGAAACCCAAGTGCCGGAGACTGCAGAAGCGGAAACCTCTGCGGCATCGGAGCTGCCCGGGGAAACAGGCGAGGAATCGGCGACCCCGGAGGAGACGGCAGAGGACCCGGCGGCGGACCCGGCGGCGGAGACTGCAGAAGCGGAAACCTCTGCGGCATCGGAGCTGCCCGGGGAAACAGG
>CAYTXW010000030.1:2355-10597 GCA_964441575.1 uncultured Oscillospiraceae bacterium | reverse complement strand
AAACAGGCGAGGAATCGGCGACCCCGGAGGAGACGGCAGAGGACCCGGCGGCGGATGAGATCGCGGAAAAGGCCCGGGCGTATCTTTCCGGCATGACCCTGGAGGAAAAGGTCTGGCAGCTGTTCATCGTCACGCCGGAGAGTCTGACCGGCGTTAATCTGGCAACCCTGGCCGGAGACACTACCAAGGCCGCCATCCAGGCCAAGCCCGTGGGCGGACTGATCTATTTTGCCGGCAACCTGGTGGACCGGGCGCAAACCCAGGCGCTGCTGAGCGGAACCCAGTCCTATGCCAAGACCAAGCTGTTCCTGTGTGTGGACGAGGAGGGCGGCACGGTCTCCCGGGTAGGCACCAATGAGGCCCTGGGCGTCACCCATTTTGAGGCGGCCCAGGTCTACGGCAGCCGGGCGGACATGGCCGAGGTCTATCAGGTGGGCAAGACCATGGCGGCGGAGCTGGGGGAGCTGGGCTTCAATCTGGACTTTGCGCCGGTGGCCGATATCGTCACCAACGACAACAATACGGAGATCGGAAGCCGCTCCTACAGTAAGGACCCCTCTGTGGCTTCCGCCATGGTGTCGGCCATGGTGGAGGGCCTGCAGGGGAACGGCATGATCTCCTGCCTGAAGCATTTCCCCGGCCATGGCAGCACGGAAACCGACTCCCATGAAGACAAGAGCGTCTCCACCCGGACCCTGGAGGAACTGCGGGAAACCGAGTGGCTTCCCTTCCAGGCGGGCATCAACAGGGATGCGGCGTTTGTCATGCTGTCCCATCTGACCAACGAGAATCTCTCTCCCCTGCCCTCCGATCTGTCGCCGGAGGTGGTGGGATATCTGCGGGAGGAATTGGGCTTTACCGGCGTCATCATCACCGACTCCCACCAGATGGGCGCGATCACCAATTACTATACCAGCAGTGAAGCCGCGGTTCTGGCCCTGCAGGCCGGGGTGGACATGATTTTAATGCCGCAGGATCTGGATGCCGCCCATCAGGGCATTATGGACGCAATTGCCGCCGGAACGCTGACCGAGGCACGAATCGACGAAAGCGTCACCCGAATTCTGACGGTCAAGTATCAGTTTGGAATTCTCTCCTAATTGCAGCATCCCCCGCGCACTCCGAAAGGAGGCGCGGGGGATTGTGCGTCAGGACAGCGCGACGATGTTTTTCAGCGGTGCGCCCTCCAGCCACCGGCGGAGGTTTTCGGCGGCAAGGCGGTAGATTTTGTCCTCGGTTTCCGGCAAGTGGCCGAAGCTGGCCCCGGCGATGTGGGGCGTCAAAATCAGGCGGCTTGTGTCCCACAGGGGGCTGTCGGGAGGCAGCGGCTCCTGATCTGTCACATCCAGTGCGCAGCCGCCCAGATGGCCGTCCCGGATGACCTCGATCAGGTCCCGGCTTGCCAGCAGACTGCCCCGGCCGCAGTTGACCAGAATGGCACAGGGCTTCATGGAGAGCAGACGCTCCTTGGTCAGAAGTCCCGCCGTCTGGGGCGTACCGGGCAGGGCGCAGGCCACCACCTCCGCCTGGGGCAGAAGCCGGTCCAGATCCTCCGGACCGTAAACCCGGTCAAAGTACGGGACCGGCGCGGGATGCTGCCGAATTCCGAGTACCCGGCAGTCAAAGCCCTGCAGCCGCTTTGCCAGGGCGGCGCCGATGTCGCCGGTACCCAAAATCAGAACGGTCTTGCCCTCCAGAGTTCCCTCCCACCAGGTCTGTTCCCACCGGTGCTGCTTTTGCAGCCAGGCATAGTGGGGAAGCTGCCGCAGGAAGGATAAGATGCAGGCCATCATATGCTCGGCAATCATGGCGCCGTAGGCGCCGGAGCCGTTGGTGAACAGGACGCCGGCCGGGAAATTTTCCGGCTTGTAGCGGTCTGTTCCGGCCCAGACCAGGTGGAACCATTGCAGCTTCCCGGCCCGGGGCAGATCCTCCGGCGGTACGGCTCCGATGATGGCGTCGGCCTCGGACAGAGGCTCCTGACCATAGACCAGCATGCAGCGGCCTTCCGCCGCTTCCTCCAGCATACGCCGATGGCGGTCCTGCACCGGCGTGGTGACAATCACTGTTTTCATCCTTCTACCTCCGGATTTGGCAAATCTACCACAATGGGCGCGTGATGCAGGGCGGGCAGCAGCTTTTCCCGCAGATCCCGCATGGACAGCACCAGGGTTGAGGTGCTGATGCAGGGGTGGCAGGAGACCCGGGACGCCTCATAGACAGGCTTGTCTATCACCAGCTGCACCCTGTTTTCCCTGTCGTGCATCAGCCCCAGGACGGTTACAGAGCCGGGGGACAGGTGAAGCAGGGCCTCCATGTCCTCCGGTGCGGCAAAGCTGAGCCGGGCCACGCCCAGCTGCTTGGACAGATCCTTGGTTTTAAAGATCTTGTCCCCCTCCAGCATCAGCAGATAATATTGGGTTTTCTGCCGGTTGCAGAGGAACAGGTTTTTGCAGACGGGCCAGCCCAGCACCCGCTCCACCTCATGGCAGGCCGCAATGGTGTCCGCGTGGCTGTGGTCTACCCGGTCATAGCGGATTTCCAGCGAATCCAGCAGATCATAGCAGGCCGTTTCCTTTGCCGGCCGTCCGGCGGCATTCGCCGGGCGGCCGGTGTATTTCTGCGGGTCAATGTGAAAGGGTTTCTCCATGGCGTATCATCCTCTCTGCTGTCCGATTGTCTATCCTTGCCGGATATTCAGGTCCTCCACGGTGACGTCCCTCTCATAGGGATTGCAGTAGCTGTTGACCGTCTGGGCCACGGAGGCAGGGTCCAAAATATAGTAAGAGCCGCCGGATAAATTCCGGACGCTGCCGGGCAGCGTGACGGTCTGGACATTCTTCAAATCCGCGAACAGGAGCGACCTGGCAATCCAAAGGTAGTTGGGAACCGCCAGGTCCGAATAGGCGTTGTCCAAAAACACGTTCAGGAGCTGCGGCGACTTGATCAAGCCCTTCAGGCTGACCGCTTGGTCCATGACGGCGGAGAGAAACGCTCTCTGAACCTGCACCCGGCCCAGGTCCGCATCGGCGTAGCCGGAGCGGAACCGCACCAGCTCCATGGCCGCTTCACCGGAGAGGGTCTGAGTTCCGGCCGTTAAATCGATATACAGGTCCTGGCTGGGGTCGCTGTAAAACATATCCACCGGCACGTCGTATTCCACGCCGCCCAGAATGTCGATCAGATCCACAAAAGCGTCCAGCTCAATCAGAATATAGCCGTCGGGCCGGAAGCCGATACACTCGGCTACCCGGGTCATGACCATGTCCATGCCCTCGTCCCCGCCGTTGTTGACGCCGTAGACTGAGTTGATCTTCGGCACAGCGTAGCTGCCGTTGACCAGCGTGTCCCGGGGAATGCTGACCAGGGAAATGCTGCGGTTCGGCTGGTCCAGCGTCAGGAGCATCAGGGTATCGGTCCGGGTTCCTCCGGCGTCGGTTCCCGCCAGAAGAATGGTGGATACGCCATCCTTCCGCCCGCCCAGGGTTCCGCTGGCCGCCGTGGGCTGACGGGGCAGCACAAACAGCACCACAGCCGCCGCGAGCAGCGCCAGAATCAGAAGAAAGACGACCAGCTTGCGAAGGGGATGGCGCTTTTTCCGGGGCGCTTTTTCCGGTGCTTCCTCGTATTCCGGGTCCTGGCGCTTTCGCCCCTTTTTGGGGGGCGTCGGAGGGGGCGCGTCGTTCCCGTGGCGGCCCTGCTCATAGAGCCACTCGGCATAGGCCTGCTCCTGATTCTGCTGGAGCTTGGCCACATGCTTGGGCAGCCGCTGGTTTTCCGTCCAGGACCGGGGCCGGGGATTCTCCGCCGGACCGGCCTCCGCGGGCGCTTCCGCCACGGGCGGCGCAGACGGAATCGGGTCTTCATAAAATCGGTCGTAATCGATCTTTACATCCTCGGCGGTCATGGGGTCCGCCGGGTCATCTTCTAAAAGCCGGTGGACGTCTGCCAGCAGATCGTCCAGCTCCGGATCGTATTGGTCCATTGCCATAAGTCGAATCCTCTCTTGCTTGGTTCACATAATCTTATTCTATCTCGAAATCGGTCACTTGTAAAGAGGAAATCCTTCCGCCGCAGACCGTCCGGGGATTTTTTGTGGCGGATCGGCCCCCGCGTTTGCCATCGGAATGGGTGGTTCTCTGACCGGGCCGCACGCCCCAAAAGTCTGCCCGGTTTTTTATTCTATTTTTTTTGTTTTGCAGCCGGGTATCTATTGACAAGAAATGAAAACCCTGCTAAACTGGTATGCAATAAAATAGCGAATCAATCTGCTAATGGGTGAATTTGGATTCTGCGGTCAATCTTGTTTTTTGGCTAATTTTCAGAGTCCCCCGTTCCTTGAAATTCCCATTTGTCCAAACCGGGTTTTCCCGTTTGATCCCATGGGTTTCCCGTGGGAAATATAATCCGAGAGGAGTAAGAACATGAAGAAGCATCTCAGTAAGCGTCTGCTTGCCCTGATTCTTGTCGTTGCCATGTGCGCCAGCATCGCGTTGCCCGTAAACGCGGCCGACGCGGATGACGCCGGCAGTGGCAGTAATGTCACATGGGAGAAAGTAGACAACGGAGAGGTTTCCGTGAAGCCTGCCACCATGGAAGAATTCACGGAACCCGACGAATCCACTGCTTACAGCGATACGGACCAGGTTCGTGTTTCTATCGTTTTAAGCGGTGAGTCCACAGTGGCGTTCGCTGCGGAGCAAGGCATCGCAGTGGACGAAATTGTTTCCAGCAATGCTGCGGTGACCTATCGCAACAAAATGGAACAGAATCAGGAAGCCGTGGCGCAGGCCATTTCCGCCAAGGCTCTTAACGGCGAGAAACTGGACGTGGTCTGGAACCTGACCCTGGCGGCCAATATCATTTCCGCCAATGTGGAATACGGTCAGATTGAGGCCATCGAAAAGGTCCCGGGCGTTGAGCAGGTCCTGATCGAAACCCGCTATGAGCCGGATGTGGTGGAGACCGCCGAGACGGCCGATCCCAATATGGCCACATCCTCTGCCCAGATCGGTTCCGGCGTGGCCTATGCGGCCGGCTATACCGGCGCGGGCAGCCGCGTAGCGGTCATCGACACCGGCATTGACACCGACCATCAGTCCTTCAGTGCCGCCGGGTTTGAGTATTCCCTGGCCTACCAGGCCGGTCTTGCCGGTCTGTCGGTTGCGGAGTACAAGGAAGGGCTGAATCTGCTGGACGAGGCAGAAATTGCCGACGTGTGGGATCAGCTGAACATTTCCTCCGTCAGCGGCTATTCCGCAAAGGACGCTTATGTCAGCAGCAAGATTCCCTTTGGCTTCAACTATGTGGATGAGAATACGGATATCACCCATGACAATGATAGCCAGGGTGAACACGGCTCCCATGTTGAGGGCATCGCGGCGGCCAACGCCTACATCCCGAACGCGGACGGCAGCTTCTCCAGCGCGCTGGACACGGTCTATGTGCAGGGCGTTGCGCCTGACGCGCAGATCATCACCATGAAGGTGTTCGGCAGCAGTGGCGGCGCGTACGATTCCGACTATATGGTCGCCATCGAGGACGCCATCATCCTGGGCGCCGACTCCATCAACCTGTCCCTGGGCTCCGGCAACCCCGGCGCGTCCAGAAACAGCACCGAGGCCTACCAGACAATTCTGGACAATCTGGCAGACAGCGGCGTGGTGGTTGCCATGTCCGCCGGCAACTCCTACGGCTGGGCAGAGTACTCCTACAATCTGACCGGCTATCTCTATTCCGACGACGTGAGCTTTGACACCGTCGGTTCTCCCGCCTCCTTCACCAACTCCATGTCTGTGGCCTCCGTGGTAAACGACGGCTTTACCGGCGGCTACCTGAAGGTGAACGAGTCCATGGTGTTCTACATCGAGACCACCGGCTATAGCAACGAGCCCATTTCCACCATCGCGGGCGACCAGAAGTATGTCCTTATCGACGGCGTCGGCACGGAGGCTGACTGGGCTGCCGTGGGCGACGCGCTGCAGGGCGCCATTGCGGTCTGCTCCCGCGGTACCACCTCCTTCTATCAGAAGGCTGAAGCGGCGGTAGCGGCCGGCGCGATTGCCACCGTGATCTACAACAACACGAGCGGCACCATCAATATGGACCTGTCTGACTACACCAAGACCGCACCCTGCGTCTCTATCACCCAGGCTGACGGCGCGGTGCTGAAGGCAGCCGCCACGCCTGTGACCGACGAGGAGGGCAACGTCCTCTATTATGAGGGAACCCTGACCGTCAGCAAAGGCATCGGCTCCGCCATTTACAACAGCGAGTATTACACCATGAGCGACTTCTCCTCCTGGGGCGTTCCCGGCTCTCTGGAGCTGAAGCCTGAAATCACCGCCCCCGGCGGAAACATCTATTCCGTCAACGGCGCGGTAGCGGGCGGCACGGCCTATGAGACCATGTCCGGCACTTCCATGGCCGCGCCTCAGATTACCGGTATGGTGGCCCTGGTGGCGCAGTACATCCGTGAGAACAATCTGACGGAGAAGACCGGCCTGACGACCCGTCAGCTGGCCCAGAGCCTCCTGATGTCCACCGCTGTTCCTCTGTATGAGGAAGAAAGCGGCGGCAACTACTATTCCGTCCTGAAGCAGGGCTCCGGCCTGGCCAACGTGGGCGCGGCTGTCACCGCTGACAGCTACATCCTTATGGGCGAAGACGCCACCGCTTCCGCTTCCGACGGCAAGGTCAAGGCCGAGCTGGGCGACGATCCGGCGCAGACCGGCGTATATTCCTTCTCCTTCACGGTCAACAACCTGACCGATGTGGAGCAGACCTACGACCTGGCTGCCGACCTGTTCACCCAGGACGTGTTCGACTACTATGTCAGCTACAACTATGATGTTGGCAGCTATATGGACACCTGGACCACGCCGCTGGACGCAACAGTAACATTCAGCACCGGTGATACGGTGACGGTCCCGGCCAATGGATCGGCAAGCGTCGAGGTCACAATTGAATTGACCGATACGGACACACTGAACGAATATTATCCCAGCGGCGCATATGTGGAGGGCTTTGTTTATATAAAGAGCGCTTCCACAAATGAAGGCGAAACGGGAACAACTCACTCTATCCCCGTTCTGGGCTTCTATGGCAACTGGTCCGATGCTTCCATGTTTGACGTCGGCTCCTACCAGGAGTATGTCACGGGCGATGAGGTCCGGGAACCCTATGTGGGCAGCTATTATATCAACACCGCCGCGATCAACTACAGCGGCGACAGCACCAATTACTACTTTGGCGGCAACCCCCTGGTGCCGGATGATACCTACATGCCCGAGCGCAACGCCATCAACAGTGAAAATGGCGACCAGATCAGCAAGATCAGCTTTGTAGCCATCCGGAACGCCGCGGCCTCCCATTATCAGGCGCTGAACCTGACCACCGGCGAGGTCATGGCCGAATCCTTCCCCGGTGCTGTCAACAGCGCTTACTACTATGCAAACGGCGGCTACTGGAGCAACACCGGCTACTCCCTGAACACGAAGTTCAAACCCACTGAGGCTTCTGAAGGCGATCAGCTGGAGCTCCGGCTGACTCTGGCGCCCGAGTACTATGTGGACGCGGAAGGCAATGTGGACTGGGACGCCCTGGGCGAGGGCGCGACGCTGGCAATCCCCATGGTGGTGGATAACACCGCGCCGGAGCTGCTGGATCTCTCCGTCAGCCTGACGAACAACACCATGACCGTGACGGCCAAGGATAACCAGTATGTGGCGGCTGCGGCGCTGTACAACAATGCCGGCACCAAGGTTTATGCCTACTGCGGCGCGAAACAGGATGCCGAACCCGGCGAAACAAACGAATATGTCCTGAATCTGGACGGCGTTAACGGCAACAAGTTCCTGCTGCAGGTCTATGACTATGCCATGAACGTCACCACCTATAAGGTGGAGATGCAGATCGGCGAGGAGCTTCCGCTGCCCGAATATATCGCGTTCGATCTGGACTACAACTATTGGACAACCTTTACAACCGAAAGCACCTATACTGACCTTGAGGCCTATGCGCCGAGCGACCTGACCTTCTTTGCGGCTACTATCGTGGATCACATTGTGTTTGCCAGCACCGACAGCGGCGACCTGTATGTCATGCCGGAGGATGACCTGACCGATTTGACTCTGGTGGCCAATCTCGGCGCAGTCCTGACGGATATGGCCTACAACAAGGCAGACGGCAAGATCTATGGCGTGTCCAGCGGGAATCTGGTGACCGTAGACAAGCTGACCGG
>CAYTXW010000030.1:0-2255 GCA_964441575.1 uncultured Oscillospiraceae bacterium | reverse complement strand
AAACCAACCTGAGTACAAGCCAGTATGTTCAGACCATGGAAATCAATCCGAACAACGGTCTGCTCTACTGGAACAGCTATTATGCTGTGAGCTTCTGGGGCTTCACCTTCGGCTTTGGTTATCTCTATGAGATTGATCCCAGCGCCGGCACTTATACCAGATATAATGATCTCTGGGACGAGCTGTCCTGCCTGATCATCCCCGAGAAGACCTCTGGCGGCAGCTGGACCACGCCCACGGACAAAGTCAGCGGTATTCAGCTTTCCAGCGACGCGCTGACACTCCTGCGCGGCAGCTCTGAGCAGCTGGTTGCAGCAATACAGCCTTGGACCGCTACGGACCGGACTGTGACCTGGACCACCTCTGACCCGTCTGTTGCTACCGTGAACGCAAAGGGTATTGTCACCGCAGTGGATGTTGGTACCTGCGAAATCACCGCGACATCCAATCTGGATCCCACTGTCAGCGCTTCCTGCGTTGTGACAGTTGAGACGGTGCAGGCAACCCTGCATGGCGTGCTGCAGGACGAAGATGGTCTGCTCCAGACCTTTGACTGGAACCTGGAGACCGATGAAACCTGGACCGGTGGACAGACCTTCGATAGCACCAACATTATCTCCGCAGAAAAACAGAATGACAGCATTGCTTATGCAGTCAACAGCGATGGCGACAGCGTCCTGGAGCTGAACCTGGCGGACGGCACTTCGAAGGTAATCGGCTCGGCGCCTGTCCCCATGAATGACCTGGAATACAGCGAGTTCTCAACGGAAGATCAGGATCTGATGGAGGCAATTTACTATTACTACTATCTGCCGGCAAAGGATCCTGCTGCGGTAACAACCTCTGCATTTGGATTCTCCAGTTATTTGAGCACATATACCGGCGGCAGTGAATTCGTTGGTGTGACGACGGATGGCTGGACAACCTATAACGGGTATGATGCCGAAGTTGTCTATCTGATGGATGATGTGGGCTATGTCTGGGTTTTGAAAGTTTATGCAACCGAAAGCGGCTATAGCGCAGGTATCTCCTTCATTCCGTCTAATCTGCTGGAGGCCGGTTATGCGCTGACCTACGATTCGGATTATAACCCCCTGTGCTCGCTGATTGTCGGCGATGACGGAAATCTCTACTTCTCCGGCTTTGACGGCGATACCAACGTGATTTACCGTCTGAGCTATGATGCGGACGAAGGAAGCTTTAACGCCATAGCGGTTGGCGATGTTGGCAGCGCAGTGTGGCCTGCCGCCCTGTTTGAAGCATCGGACAACACGGCGAGCGCGGACGGCGCGGCCAAAAACGCCTTGGCAAACACTCCGACCGTGGAAGTGCAATCCATGATGATTTCAGCAGATAAGATGCTGGCGGCCGGCAATGCTAGAACAGGCGCATGCATCGCCTCTGCTGCCACTAAGGTAACTGACAACGGGCAAAAGACAACATCCGGAGCTTCTGCAGTTGCAGCAGTAAGCGCTCCGTCTACTGTCGAGCCTCAGTCTTCCTCCGATGTTAGCGATGGCGAAAAGGACATCACGCTAACAATAACAGCCAAAGATGCGGAAGGAAATGATGTTGCGTCCACTAACGGAGTGGTGAATGTCACTTATGACAAGAATGCCTTAACCTTGGCATCTATTGAAATCAATGGCGACTTCACTTCTTATGTTGCTGAAATCGGCGATGTGACCCTGGGTTATGTTAGCCTGGAAGCTGGAGGCATCCCCGCTGCTGAAACCGTGGCAACACTGATTTTCACAGTGAGAGATACCTCTCTTGATGGCAGCAAGAGCATTTCTGTGAAGCATAAAGAAGTTGGAGCAGCTGATATTGAGCCTCCTTATGAAGAGGGCGTGGCTGTGGAATATGAGCATACCAATACGGTTGTGCAAAATGCGAAGGACGCCACCTGCACCGAGGATGGTTTCACCGGCGATACCTATTGCCTGGATTGCGGTCTCTTGGTTAAGGAAGGCGAAGTCATCCCCGCGCTGGGCCATGACTGGGGCGAATGGGTAGTCACCACGGAACCCACCGAGTATGTGGACGGCGAGGAAACCCGTACTTGTGCCCGTTGCGGCGAGACGGAGACCAGAGTGGTTCCCGCTTTGGGCCATACGCATGAACTCGTCCATGTGGAAGCAAAAGATCCCACCTGTGAAGAGGCCGGAAACATCGAATATTGGTACTGCACGAAGTGCGGCAACTACTATACCGATGAAGCGGCTGAAAATCAGATTACGGAAGACGAAACCGTC
>CAYTXW010000029.1:13446-15644 GCA_964441575.1 uncultured Oscillospiraceae bacterium | reverse complement strand
TCACGGGCGTAGGCTTCGAGGATGCGTCTTTGAGAAGCGATTTGTCAAGGATAATTTCACCGTTATTATATTTAGTTAAGCGTATACACTGCGATTACTCAAATTGTGAAAGCGATCGTTATCCACACTCTCATAATTACCGTAGTGGGCTATACCAGATGCTTTAGGAGGAAAGTCCTGAATCAAAAAGAAATGTCCCCAAAGGGACAGCGTGTGCGATAGGGGCAATCAGAATAGAAAAACAAGGGCCTGCGAAAAAAATGGAGATATTTTCGCAGGCCCTTGCTTTTCTTATAAGCTGTGGTTCATCCATAGCATAAGGCTTTCCATTGAGGGACAGATGTGGTCAATACAGCAGTCAAAAGCATAGCATCAGATATTGATCCTCGCGTACCGTCCCTTCAGAAGTGCCACCAACTCCGCGTATTTTCCCCGGCTGAGCAGAATCTCCCCCTCATACTCCTTGAAGCGAATCGCATAATTTTTTGCCTCATTGTCCGCCCGGACCGCCACCACCTGGGATAGATTGACAATGAAGGATTGATAACAGCGGTAGAACCCGCAGCCCTCCAGCATATCTTCCAGTTGATTCATGGTGTACCCCAGCAGAGAGATTTCCTGTCCGTCAGTGGTGACGATGCGGTTCTTCCGGTTACAGCGCTCAATAAAGAGGATATCGCTGAGACGGGTCAGTTGATAGCCGCTGCGGGTCTTGATCATGATGCTCCGGTTGGAAACCTCCCGCTTCGCCTGCTGAAGGTCGAACACATAGCGCAGCCGGTTGACCAGAGACTGGAACGCAAGGGGGTCAAAGGGCGTCAGCAGGTACCCGGCACACTGGCAGCGGAAGGCATTGAACGCCCATTCCTCCGAGCCAGAATAGACCACCACTTGGATATGGGGATGGCTCTGCGCCAAAACGGCGGACAAATACTCCCCTACCCCGGTGGTGCGGGGATCGGCGGGCTGGTGGTTGACAAAGATAACGTCCACATCATTGGACTGGATATATTCGATAGCCTCATCCGTGGTCTGTACGGTCCCGGCTATCCGGAAACTCTGGAAGGCGTGCAGCATAACTGCCAGTTCGCCCCGCAGCCGCTCGTCGCTGTCCACCAGCAGGACTTTCATCTCCGCCATCGTCAATCCCTCCCTGTTTTTTACTTGGACTGCCCCACAGCCCGGAACGCCTGCTCCAGCGCCTTGGCATCGCCTTCATAGAGGTCCATCCACAACGCGAACGGTCCGTTATGGACATAGCTGATGATGTGTCCATTGCCGTAGAGATTGATGATTCCCTCCGCCTTCAGGCTCTTGTAGGAGGTTTCCTCCATGCTGCCTTCCTTCAGGTTGTCCAGATCCCACCAGTAAAATTCTGCGCCGCTGACCTGGCGGGCATCGGTACACAGGCCATCGGTGGCCAGTGTGAGCGCAGTGGACGGGTCAGCAATGAGCCCCTGGGCCGCGATTTCCGCCAGAACCTCATCCATGGTCATATCCCAGATGGGAGCATCGGGGTCCTCCCCCTCGCCGATGAGCTGGGAGGGCGGGACGAACTCCGGCGATGCCGCCACATAGGCCAGCACCGCGCCAAAACCCAGCGCCAGCAGGATGGAAAAAATGATGGTAAAGCGTTTCATCGGCTGACCTCCTCTCCCGTCAGGGCGCAGCCCTGGAGCTCCAGATAGGTGCGATAAGTAGGACTGGTTTTCAGCAGCTCCTCATGGGTACCCGCCGCTTCCAGGGACCCGCTGTTCAGAACGATGATATAGTCCGCTTCCATAACCGAGCGCATGTCATGCGCCACCACTACGATGGTCCGGCCCTTCATATGCTCCCGAACGGTACGGAAGATGGTCATATCGCTCTTGTGGTCTAAGCTGGCCCCGGCCTCGTCCATCAGCAGGTAATCCGGGTCGGACAGCAGCGTCCGGGCGATAGCCACCCGCTGGCGCTGCCCGCCGGAGAGCAGCGCCCCGCCCATGCCTACATCAGAATCATATCCCTGGGGCAACTGGCAGATAAAGCCGTCCGCGTCCGCCAGCCTTGCGGCCCCGGCGATGGCTTCATCCGATACCTCCCCCGTTTCACCATAGGCTATATTATCACGGACGGAGCCGGAGAACAAGGGGTTATGCTGGAGGACGCAGCCGAACCGGCGGCGCAGCTGTGCCAGCTTCACCTCATCCACGGCGGAT
>CAYTXW010000029.1:0-13346 GCA_964441575.1 uncultured Oscillospiraceae bacterium | reverse complement strand
GACGCAGCCGAACCGGCGGCGCAGCTGTGCCAGCTTCACCTCATCCACGGCGGATTTCCCCAGCCATACCCGGCCGCTGTCCGGCGGATAGACGCCCTGGAGCAGCTTGAGCAGGGTGGACTTGCCGCAGCCATTGTTTCCAATAATAGCGGTGGTCTTCCCGGCGGGGATGGTAAGGCTCAGGTCGTGGAGTACCGGCTGCTGGGGAACATAGCCGAAGCTCACCCGATCCAGTACGATATCCTGTCCCGTCCGTCCTTCCGGCAGGTCGTACCCGGCGTCCGGGTCCTCCTCCGGACCGTCTAAGAGAACGCCAACGTACTGCATAGCGCCCTGGGTGCCCTTGAGGGTCTGGTAATGGGTCAGGACCTCCGCCTGGTACTGATCCACCCTGCCCTTATAGGTGGTAAAGTCATTGATGCCCGTATCCGGCATCTGGCCCTTGCGGATCATATCGGAGCCGAACAGGGCAATGGCAATGCTGCCAATGGACGTATACAGCGTATTGGAGAACACCTGCAAAACCTCCATAAAGGCGTAATAGACATCCGCCTTATAGCGCTCGTCAATGGCCCGCAGCCCTTCCTCCGTCTCCAAATCCTCCATAGCCTGTGCTTTGACGTGCTTGGCGGCGGAAATATGCTCGGAAAAGAACTCCGTCATCGTGTTCAGGCTCTCGTACCGCCGCAGCATCATGCGGTACTGCAAATGCCCCACCAGGGCGAATACCCCGATGGCAAGGGGAACCAGCAGCAGCATATAAGCGGAAAGCTTCGCGTTGAACCGGGCCATTTCCACGCAGCAGCGGATAAACCCGTAAATGGATGCCACGACGGAAAAAATCACACGGATCACCGAGCTTGCTTCGGTAATATCGTTGACCACGCCGGAGATCAGGGACGAGGGCTGGCGGCGCTCCACTTCCCGCATAGGCAGATGGAGAATCTTGTCCCACAGCAGTTTCCTGGCCCGGAGGGTGACCTTCTGAATGCCGTACTCGCCGCAGATATTGCTCCCCATGGAGATAGCGGCGTTGAGGACGGTCAGCAGGGCATAGCCGATGATGACGCCGTTGTAAAGCTCGCCTTTATTGATCTGGATCACATACTTTGAAATCGCCAGGAAAACCTCGGTATTGATGAGACTGAACACCAGGGAGGAGATAAAGAGCCACCAGGGGATAGGGAAGCGGGTATAGAATGTAATATAGGAGCGGAAGGAGAATTTTTCCTTCTGCTGTTCCTTGTTTTTCATCTCAGCGCTCCTCCTCTCCGTTTTCCATCATTTCCCGGCAATAGGGGTCGGAAGCCAGGACCTCATCCCGCTCCCCGGCGGACTGCACCCTGCCGTCCCGGAGAACGATCAGATAATCCGCGTTGCGTATGGTCTGGGCGTCATGGGCCACATAGACCACGGTTTTTCCCGCCATGACCTGCCGGATGCTGGCCCAAACGCCAGCCTTGCCGCCGATGTCCATAGCGGCGGTGGCCTCATCCAGCAGCAGGCAGTCCGGCTTCTTCAGCAGGGCCCGGGCCACGGAGAACCGCTGCCGCTGCCCGCCGGAGAGGCTGGCCCCGCTCTCGCCCACCGGGGCATCGTACCCCATAGGCTGGCGGCGAACATAATCCAGGATGCCCACGGCGGCGCAGGCTTCGTCCAGCTCTTCATCCGACGGGACCCGGCCCAGTCCATGGAGCAGGTTATCCCGGATGGTCCCGGCGTACATGACGCTCTCCTGGGTCACGTACCCCAAAGCGCGGCGGAAACTTGCCAGGGAGTACTCCGCCGTATCCTTTCCACCGATCTGCACCGACCCGCCGTCCAGGGGGTAGAGGCGGTCAATCAAGTTCAGGAGGGTAGTCTTCCCCGACCCGGAGGGTCCGACAACGGCAGTGATCCGCCCGGCGGGAATATCCAAGTCCAGGCCCTGGAACAGCGGCTTGCTCCCGAAGGAGAACTCTACCTTTTCAAAATGGATCCCTCCGGCAGGAGAATCCATGGTATCTCCCGTCCCCAAGTCCTCGGAGGACTCGGCCATAATCTGGCTCACCCGATCCACCGCGCCCTGGGCGCGCTTGAAGGAGGTCCAGTAGCCGCAGTAGCCGCTGAGGATGCTGGTGAGCTGGACGGCGAAGCCGTAATAGGCAATCCACTCCGTCAGGCTCAGCGCGCCGGAGGCGTAGTAGCCCCGGCCCACTAGGATAATGACGATGGTTTGCAGCACCCCGGCAATGGCCTGGATGGGCACGGCTAGACCGGTGATCCAGATGTTCATCCCGGCGGCGCGGTAGCTGGCCTTCATCCGCTCTTCTCCGGCGCCGGATTCTTTCGCCTCGGTGCCCATGGATTTGATGAGCATCAGGTTGTTGGTCCGCTCCGCCACGGCGGCGGTCAGCTCGGCGTTACGGCGGTTGATGAGATCCTGCACGCCGAATTGCAGCCGGCCCAGGATGAAGCTGATGAGGATATTCACCGGCAACGCCGCCACCAGGGACCACATCAAAGCCCCGTCATAGCTGGAGACCTTCCGGAGAATGACGAAGCTGGCATAGGCGGTGGTGAAGATGGGGAGGAATACCTTCATGACCAGGCTGCTGATGCTGGAAATGTCGGTGGTGATACGGCTGAGCAGCTCTTTGGGGTTGTTGTTCTCATAGAACCGCAGGGGCAGGCTCACTGTCTTGCGCCAGACCATCCGGCGCAGGTTCCGGTCCATACGGGCCTCGCAGAGATTGTTGATAAGCCCGGTGACGGAGCCAAGGATCAGCGAGAGAATCTGATAGAACAGGTAAGGCAGTACCACCGCCGTCAGCCCCACGTTCCCGGCGAAGAGGGCGGCGCTATACTCGGTGGTGCTGACGCCCACGTTGGCAATGACGGCGCTGGCCGCCAGGTAGCCGATGATCCACAGATAGGGCAGATCCGCCTTGCCCAGCATGGAGAAGAAGCGGCGGAAGCTGCCGTAATTTTTTCGGAAAATTGCGTTGGTTTCCATTGATTTCTCCTTCCTCGTATGTACTTTTCAGAGAAACGCCCCCGCCCTATCCAGTATTGGATAGGGTAGGGGCGTCCATATGTCCTTATTTCCCGGAAAGCCCCTGGAAATCAGCCATAACGGCATCCTTCTGGGCGTACCCATCCCCAAAGGCGATGGCGAAGCTGCCATTATGGGCAGCGGTCTCCAAGACGGCAGCACCGCCCATATAGACGACCGTGCCGCCGTTCATGGCAAGGTTCTGGAAGCAGTTGGTATACGCTTCGGAGGGGGCGGCAGCGTCCCACCACATCAGCCACAGCCCGTCATAATCCTGGGCCTTGTCGGCGAAGGGGGCGAAGGGGATCTCCCCGCCGGTATTGTCCGTGAGGTAGCCCTCGGTGGTGAGCATGTCCACGGGAGTTGCGTCCTTGGGGATATAGCCCTTGGCGGTGAGGTAGTCCACCATCTCGTCGTATGTACAGGTCTTGGGGTCAACGGCCTTTGCGCCGCCGCAGGCGGCAAGACCGCACACAAGAACCAACGACAGCAGGGCGCAGAAGGTACGTTTTGCAGCGCATTTCATGGAATAAGTCCTCCCTTTTGTTAGTGGGTGTATCATAGCATATCCGGCACGATCAGAAAAGGGTGCGTGTCGATTCTGTCCGAAAGGCGGCTTAATCTGTCCGCATTACGCATACATGTACTGGGCAATCACATCCTTCACTGCCTGAGGCTGCATGACACCCACATGGCTGTCCACTAGCTTGCCATCCTTATAGAAGTGGATGGTGGGGACGGCGGTAATGCCGTACTCCTCCGCAATCTCCGGATTCTCGGTGGTATTGAGCTTGACGATGTTCAGGAAGGGTATCTCCGCCTCGATATCCTCCAGGATCTTGGAGAACAGTTTGCAGGGGACGCAGGTGGTGCCGTAGAAATCGGCAATCACGAAATCTTCTCCAATCAGTTCTTTGAAATTGTTCTTGTCTGCGTTTTGAATCGCCATGATGGGTTCCTCCCTTAATAAAATTTTCTGATGTATTCTTTCAGCACCGTATAGGCGTGTCCGGCGTACTCGTTGAAGAGAAAGCTGTCATAGGGGTTGGCTTCCCGGGCGTTCTCCTCGGAGACGTGCCAGGACCTGACATAGTCCGCGATAAATTTCCCATACTCCGCTTCCCCTGTTCGGAAGCCGTCGCTTCCGGCGTACAAACAGCCCAGCAGATAGCGGCAGAGCTTGTCCCAGCCCTCGTATTGCAGCATGGCAACCAGCTCATGGTAGCTTTTTACCGGGATGCGCCCGTTAAACTGCTCCGGGGTCATCTCCTCCAGAACCATGCCCTCCTGGCGGCACAGCGTCCGGCAGCGATCCAGTTCCCGGTTGATGGGTTCCTCCCAGTCTTCCCGGTCCAGGACAAATTCCGAGCCGCTGATGACCTCCCGCATCAGGTGGTTCAGCGCATCGTAGGAATCCTCCTGGAACGCGGCCTCTTTCTGCTGTTCCAGCAGGTACGCCCGGTACGCCGCCACAGTATGCACGCCCTCCAACCCCAGCTTCTCCACCATTTCATCGCTGGCTTCCGGCACCACGCGGTTCATCACGCCCGTCAGCGTAAGGGAGACTTTGCCCTCCGGCAGAACGGCCTCCCTGGTTTCGCCCACCTCCATGCCGGTGGACATATCCTCCAGCTCCTTGTGGAACATGCCGCTCCCAGCCACGAACCGAACCTTCTCCCTCTGGAACCTGGGGCAGTCCGACGCCAGGCGGCACACCACCTGGTCCCCGGGGGAAACCGTTGTACCGTCCTCCCAGCGGATATACGGATTGGTCAGCCGCCGCAGCTCCGCTTCCAGCGCCGCTTCATCCGGCGCGAAGGGCTTCAGCAGGGGCTTCACATCCACCTCCCGGTAATCCTTCGCCCGCAGCACTCTTGATTTCATTGCTGCACCTCCAGTTTTTTCAAATATTCCACCGCGCTGTGCAGGGCCGCATTGCCCTCGCCCACCGCTTTCGCGTACTGATAGGGCCGTCCCGTGCAGTCCCCGGCGGCGAAGCATCCCGGCAGATTGGTCCGCTGCTGCCGGTCCACCTGGATATGCCCATTCTCCGCCTTCAGTCCCGGCAGCAGCGCCGCCGGAGCCACGCAGGAGCGCAGGCAGAAAATCCCATCCGCCGCCACCGTCTCCCCGCCGCAGATGAGTCCGGAAACCCGGTCCTCTCCCAAAATTTCAGCAGGATAGCCCACAACATGCAGCACATTGTCCCGATGGATGCCGCAGTCCTTATAGCTGGTGCAGAGAAATACCTCTGCGGCCAGGTCCGCCAGAAACTCGATCTCCTCCTCCAAACTGGGGTCCGTGCAGACCACGGCGATCCGCTTGCCCCTGTACAGTTCCCCGTCGCAGGTAGCGCAATAGCTGACGCCCTTTCCCAGCAGGCGGCTCTCGCCAGGAATTTCCCGGCTGTTGGACACGCCGGCGGCAAGGATGACGGTTCTGCCGTCGTACATCTTGTCGTTGACTACGGCGGTATAATAGCCGCTCATGTCATAAATCGAATTGACCCGTTCCTCCCGGATTTCGATACCCAGCCCGTCGATCTGACGCAGGAAGACATCGCGCATTTCCGGCCCGGTGACTGCCGGAAGCCCCGGATAATTCATGACGCGCTCAGCTTTCGTAATCTTAGGGCTTAACACCCTGGAACCGAACCAGAGGAAATCCAGGTCCCGAGCCTTTGCGCTCAGCGCGGCGGAAATACCGGCAGGTCCGCTGCCGATAATAAGCAGATCGTACATGTGATGCACCTCTCCCAGAATTTTTCTGAATGCAACCATATCATTTTTTCCGGGAAAATCAATACCGTTTGTTTATTCCGCCCCGGAAACGGTTCATTCTGTACTGATGCGGATGCTCTGTCCTTTTGCCGGAACCGGCATGAAAGGGACGGAACTTTAGCGAATGAGACAGAATTGTCGGAGAAATGGACAGAATGAACCAGCCGCCTTGCGGCGGCTGAAAAAACATTTATAATGGTAACACCCAAGCAGAAAAAGGAAGCTTTCACTATGAGGAGGCCATTATGGAAAAGAACAGTATCCTTTCAGATTTTATTGTCCTCAACCGGCAGCGCATCGACGAACTGGAAGCGGACCTCTGGCAGATGGAGCACCGGAAATCCGGAGCCAGACTGGTCTGGCTGGACCGGGCGGAGGAGAACAAGACCTTTGGCATTGCTTTCCAGACCCAGCCCTGGGACAACACGGGTGTATTCCATATTCTGGAGCATTCCGTCCTGTGCGGTTCGGAGCGCTATCCGGTAAAGGAACCGTTTGTGGAATTGATGAAAAGCTCCCTGAACACTTTCCTCAACGCCATGACCTTCCCGGACAAGACCATCTATCCGGTATCCAGCCGGAACAGCCAGGATTTTATCAATCTCCTGCGGGTCTACATGGACGCGGTGCTGCATCCGCTGCTCCATTCCAAGCCGGAGATTTTCGGCCAGGAGGGCTGGCACTACGAGTTGGACGAAAACAACGCGCTTTCCATCAAGGGCGTGGTATTCAACGAGATGAAGGGAGCTTTTTCCTCCCCGGACACTCTTCTGGAGCGGGAAGTAACCCGGCTTCTGTTCCCGGACACCTGCTGCCGTTTTGTTGCCGGCGGCGACCCGGAGCACATTCCGGAGCTGACCTATGAGTCCTTTGCCGCCGCCCACAGCCGTCTCTACCACCCGTCCAATGCCTACATATTCTTGGACGGCAGCGTAGACATCGCGCAAGTCCTCTCGATCCTGGACGAAGAATATCTCTCCGTCTACGACCGCCGTCCCGCGCCGGAAGCAATTCCGCTGCAAAAGCCCATTGAAGCGGGCATGACCACCGTTTCCTACGAGCTGTCCCCCCAGGAATCCCCGGAGGGCCGCGCCCGGCTGGCGGACGGGTACGTTGCCTGTACCTTCCGGGATCGGGAAACGCTGACGGCTCTGCAAGCATTATCGGACGTCCTCTGCGGGGACAACCAGGCCCCGCTGAAGCGGCGCCTTCTGGAGAGCGGCCTTGCCCGGGATGTCCACTTGGAGATTTGTGGCGGCGTCCAGCAGCCGTGGTTCACGCTGGAAGCCCGGGACATTGCCGACAACAAGGCGGACGAGGTGTCCGCCGCCCTCCGGGAGGAGCTGGAGCGGCTGTCCCGGGAGAGCCTGGATCACCGGAGGATTCTCGCCGTGCTGGACAACCTGGAGTTTGAGGCCCGGCAGCGGGACTACGGCCAGACGCCCCAAGGGATCATGCTTTACTCCCAGGTATTGGAGAGCTGGCTCTACGGTGGCAGCCCGGCGGCAAATCTCAGCGTCGGGACGCTTTTTGATGGACTGCGGGAAAAATGCGAAGCGGGCTATTTTGAGGAGCTGCTGAAGCGGCTTATTTTAGAGAACCCCCATCATTGCCGGGTCCTGATGCTGCCCTCCCACACCATCGGGCAGGAGCGCCAGGCCCAGGAAGCAGCCCGTCTCAGTGCCATCCAATCCGGCTGGAGCGCAGAAGAGACCGCCGCCGTCCGCCGCTGCCAGGAGTCCATAGCCGCCTGGCAGAATGCGCCAGACACACCGGAGCGGCTGGAAACAATTCCCAGGCTGCGCCTTGACCAGGTTCCGGCGGAACCGGAAAAGCTGCCCCTGGCGGAGGAAGTCTCCTCCCATATAACGCTCCTGCGCCACGATCTGCCCACCAGCGGGATCACCTACTGCAATCTCTATTTTGCCCTGGACGATCTGACGCCGGACGAACTGTCTAAAGTGTCCTTTATGGCCCAATTATTCGGCAGTCTGGACACGGAGAAGCACGCCCTGGCGGACCTCAGCCGGGAAATACGCTCCCTGTTCGGGAACATCCGGTTCACAATCGAAGCATACGGCCAGCAGAATGCCCCCGCCCGCTGCCGGACATTCCTGTGTGTTTCATGCAGCGTTCTGGACGCGAAGCTGGAAAAAGCCCTGTCCTTCCTGACAGAGCTTCTGACGGGGCAGCGCTGGGAAAATTCGGATCAGGTGCTGGCATTCCTGCGCCAGCAGCGAGCGGCGATGGCGGAACAGATGGTCATGGCGGGGCACAGCGCCGCCATGTCGAGGGTCCTGGCCTGTTCCACCGCCGAGGGAGCCGTGCAGGAGCAGGCATCTGGCATCACCTTCCTGCGGTGGCTGGCGGAGTTGGAGCAGGACTTCCCCGCCCGCTTCCCCGCCCTGGCGGAGGACCTGAAAGCCCTGTCCCGGCGCGTTTTCTGCCGCGCCCGCGTGACAATCAGCGTCACCGCTGGGAACGAATCCTCCGCCGGAGCCACCGCCCAAATGATGTCGGATCGCCTGCCGGAAGGGAACTTCCTCCTGCCCCGCACGGCGTCCATCCCGTCCTGGAAATCCCGGCGGGAAGGGATTGTGATTCCCTCCGGTGTATCCTACGCGGTGCTGGGCGGCGTTTTCCCGGAAGCCGGGCGGGGCACGGCGAAGGTCATGGGCCGTACCGTCTCCCTGGCCCACCTGTGGAACACGGTGCGGGTTCAGGGCGGGGCCTACGGCACGGGAATGGTTCTGCGGGACACCGGCTTCGCGGGATTTTACTCCTACCGCGACCCCAGCGCCGCCCGGACCCTGGACTGCTACCGGGCCTCCGCTGACTTCCTGCGGGGCATTGCGGATATGGACCTGACCGGCATGATTACCGGCACGGTGGCAGAATCCGACCCGCTTCTGACGCCCCGCATGAAAGGCAAAATTTCCGACGTCCTCTATTGGCGGCAAATCAGCCATGAGGACCGGTGCCGCGTCCGCTGGGAGATGCTCTCCGCCGCCCCGGGAGATCTGGCGGCCCTGGCGGGCCCTGTGGAGGAGCTGGCGTCGCGTGGGAGCGTCTGCATCCTTGGCTCCCGACAGCAGGTGGATGCCTGTGCCGGATGGCTGGACAAAATCATGGTGCTTTGACATGGGAAAGACAGTTCATTCAGCCAAACGCTTCAAAAAAGCGGCGGAAGTTGGTTCCGCGATTTTAGTCGGGAACATGCTGCTGGGATTCGCTGTGGCGGCGTTCATCCTGCCCAGCGGCGCGATTATGGGCGGCGCTACCGGCGTTGGGATCGTCCTTGGCAAGGTGATTCCGCTGGACACGGCGGCAATCGTTTTGGGTGTGAACCTGATGGCGTTAGCGTTGGGATGGGCGGTGCTGGGGTGGCGGTTCGTGCTGGCCACCATTGCCAGCTCGCTGCTTTACCCCTTTTTCCTGGGCGCGGCGCAGCGGATACCGGGCATTGATCAGCTGACAACCGACCCACTGCTGGCGGCCCTGCTGGGCGGCGGGCTGGTAGGGATCGCCGTAGGGCTGGTTATGCGGGTAGGGTCCTCCACCGGCGGAACGGACGTGGTCAATCTCGTGCTGCACAAATGGATCCATATCCCGGTCTCTGTGGCGGTCTATCTGACGGATATCGTCATCATGGGTGCGCAGGCGCTGTTTTCCGATCCGGAGCAGATTTTATATGGCATTGTCCTGCTGGTAGTGGAAACGATTGCGCTGGACCGGGTGATGCTCCTGGGGCAGTCCCAGATACAGATTTTTGTGGTTTCCGGCAAATACGAGGAAATCCGCCAGAAATGCCTGACGGAACTGCAAGCGGGAATTACCATGGTCCAGATTGAGACAGGCCGGACCAGGACGCCCCAGCGCGGCGTACTGTGTGTGATCCCGCCCCGGAAGCTGTATGCCGCGCAGTCGCTGATCCAAGCTATTGATTCCAATGCATTTCTGACTATCACGCAGATCAAGGAGGTCCGGGGACAGGGCTTTTCCAGAGAGCGGATTTATGTAGAATCCCCTGACCGGCACAATCAAACATAACAGGAAGAAAAGAGGAAAAATTATGCTGACAGCTGAAAAGGAGAAAGCGTATCTCTCCATTTTAAGAGAGGAACTGGTTCCCGCAACGGGCTGCACGGAGCCGATTGCCCTGGCCTATGCCGCCGCCCGGCTCCGGGACATCCTGGGCGTCTGGCCGGAAAGGATACGGGCGGAGGTTTCCGGCAATATCATTAAAAACGTGAAAAGCGTTGTCGTCCCCAACTCTGGAGGGCTGAAGGGCATCCGTGCGGCCATCGCGGCGGGCGTTGCGGCCGGTGACGCGGGGAAGGTCCTGCAAGTCATTTCCGATGTCCCGGTCGAGCGGCATGGAGCCATCGCGGCCTATTCTCAGGATACGCCTATTGAAATCGTCTGCGCCGATACCACCCGGATGCTGGACATCCGGCTGACCGGCTGGGCCGGAGAGCATTCCGCTTCCATACATATCGCCAACAGCCACAGCAATATTGTCCGGGAGGAACGGGACGGCGAGGTCCTGCTGGAAAAGCCTGTCACAGATTCCGCCGAGGACAATCTGACGGATAAAAGCGTGCTGAATGTGGCGGATATTCTGAAATTTGCGGATACAGTGGATCTGGAGGATGCTATACCGCTGCTGCGCCGGCAGATCGACTGCAACACGGCCATCGCGGAGGAGGGCCTGCAAAATGACTGGGGCGCCAATATCGGCTCTGTGCTGCTGGCGGAGTACCCCGGGGACATCAAGACCGAGGCGAAAGCATGGGCCGCCGCCGGGAGCGATGCCCGGATGAGCGGATGCGAGCTGCCGGTGGTGATCCTCTCCGGCTCCGGCAACCAGGGGATCACCGCTTCCGTGCCAGTGGTGCGGTACGCCAGGTATCTGGGGGTAAGTCAGGAGAAGCTGTGCCGGGCGCTGCTGGTCAGCGACCTGGTGACGATCCACCAGAAAAGCGGTATAGGCCGTCTCTCGGCCTACTGCGGCGCGGTCAGCGCGGGCGTGGGGGCAGGAGCCGGGATCGCCTATCTGTTGGACGGGAGCTACGAGGCGATAGCCCATACCATTGTGAACGCCGTGGCGATCATCAGCGGCACCATCTGCGACGGTGCAAAGCCCTCCTGTGCCGCTAAGATCGCTGCCAGCGTAGATGCGGGGATCCTTGGCTATTCCATGTATAAAAATCATCAGGAGTTCAAGAGTGGAGACGGCATTGTCACAAAGGGTGTTGACAATACCATCGCTAATATTGGTATCTTGGCACAGCAGGGGATGCGTCAGACAGGTCAGACAATATTGTCCATTATGACTGAGCGATGTAAGTGATATTAGATGCTGTAGCTATAGCAATCAATATAGCTCATAAACCCCACTGCTCCCGGCTGTGTTCTTTCACATGGCTTTGCCTATTCTGCTGTCCCTGCAACTGGTGGAGTTCCTGGCGTATAGATACTGACTCCGCTGTTTCATCCAACATTTCGGCAACATCTATTTGGCTCTGCGCCAGCGTTCTGAAATCAAATTTCTTTTCATAGGTGATATGTAGTCGCTGGATCGTTTCGCACTCTTTAGCAGCTCGGATGGCCTGACGCGCCGTATCAAGGTCTGTGGAGTCCATAGCTACCGTCTCCTGCTGCAACTCGGTATATTGTGCCAGTGCCGTTTCCAGTTCACTGGTATACTTTGTTTCCTGCTGATCCAGCTTGTTCAAAGATTTCTCCATGGATGTAATGCGTTGCTTAACCTCCGCTATACCATGATTGTCTGCACAATTAAGCTGATTGAGTAGCAAGGCCTTCTCGCTTTTCAATTCCTCAATCTCTTCTGTCAGACCGGCAATTTTCTGTGTCAATTCCTGATGACAGAATACTTGGATCACCAGGGTAGTTTTCTTCTCATCCAGCAACGCTCGGCGTTCCCGAATTTTACTTTTGAGCTGTTTAACGATATTCTCATATTTTTTGAGATCAGGCTTAACAATTTGCAGGGTGTCGGAAAGTTTTTCCTTCCAGGCCCCAATATGCAAAAGATGATACCGGAAAACAATCATCTTTTGCCGAACGGTTTCCATCGCCTCCGCAATCGCCGGAACAGTATTCTTTACCGCATCCATCAGCTTCTTAACCAATGATTTCAACTCCCGCAACAGGGTATTGTCTGCTTTGATCTGTCGGTTCAGTTCACGGCGGTCAGAAATGATACCCTTCTGCTCCAACGCACGGGCAACTACTCCCTCATGAATGGTAGGCTGTTCATCCAACCCACGCTCCGCATGGCTGCGGTGATCAATACGCTCCTGGCTACCGGACCGTTCAAGGAATCGATTAGTCACATCAGCCCATGCCGCCCGCCAAAGGACAAGCTGATCCTCGCTGTTCCAACGTGCGGAGATAGGATTTTGCCTGCCGTATTTTGTGCTCTTGGGATACTTGGAAATGCGCTCATAGCCTTGCGCCTCGGCCTGAGAGGGCGGCATATACACTCTCTTTTTGCCGACTTTATATTGATACTGCTTCTCCCAACCCTGGGATTTCTCCGACTTAAACTCTGTCGCAGTGAATCCACGTTCCTCACCATCCCGAATACACAAATATTCTTTTTCGGTCTTATGTTGCCATTTGCCATCTTTGGTCAGAGGTCGCACGGTCAGCATGATATGAGCGTGTGGATTGTGACCATCGGTATCATGGATGCACACATCGGCGCACATCCCCTCTGTCACAAAATTGACTCTGATGAAATCAGTCAGCAAAGCAATCCACTCATCCCTGTCTAGTTCGACAGGCAAGGCCACCACGAACTCGCGGGCAAGGCGACTATCCTTCGTTTTCTCCGCTTCCTCCACGGCGTTCCAGAGGATTTCCCGATCTGCCCACTCTACCGGTGCCATATCTGGCAGAAAAACTTGTTGCCAGACAAGGCCCTGCTTCCGGGTGTAGTCATGCTGTATCCCATCATAGTCATTGTAAATTCGGGAACAGCTCATATAGGCCGCTGCCGCAACAGCAGAACGGCCCATCCCCCGGCTGATAACCTTTGCCTCCAAATGATAAATTGCCAGTTTTTATTACCTCCGTCCTTCGTCTCCCGTCCATCGTCCTGCGTCCCCCGTAACAGTGAAAAGCTGCCGGTGGCAGGTTTTCGCTGGCGTATGGAACAGGGCGGTGCACCGGCCTGTTCCATACGCACCGGGAATGACCGCAGTCATTCCCGGCAGGCCCCCGCAGGGGCCGCATCCCCCTCGGAGAGCGCACGGTGGCCGTAGGCCATACCACCGCCGCCCCAACGGGGCGGTGGTGAGTAAGTGCGCCCTTCGGGAAAAGAAAGCGGGAGCGCCCCGGTTCCCCGGAACACCCCCGTTATAGTCGCTACCTTGTCAGGCTTCGCAGATAGCCTCCCAACTGCTCCAAGTCCATGCCCGTTGCCTGCGGTATCGTGCTTTCCAGGATTGCGCCCTCCTGGATCAGCCGCCGTGTGCGGGCTTTGCGTTCCTTTACTCTGTCCC